>NZ_JARJVV010000011.1:0-152273 GCF_029348455.1 Segatella intestinalis | reverse complement strand
AAAGAACTATTTCGTATATTAAAGTGTTAAAAATCAGTAACTTAGCTGCACCAAAATAACACCATTTTTTATACCGGATTTTTGATTCGAATTTTGAACACCCTACCTGTAAGGGCAAAAGCCTTATAAATTGTTAGGAGTTTTAAAGCTTTTGCCCTTACAGGGCGATAGGCTATCATCCGTAATAACCCAGGGCGCTGCCCTGGGCTAAGAGCTTCTGCCCCTTCAGGGCGTGTGGGGCGAAACTTCAGTTACAAAGACAAAAATACACGATTTTCGACTTTTTCAAGTGGACTCAGATAAACTCCTTCACTTATCTGATGGCTCCGATAATCTCATGCACGGATGAGCAGCCATGAGCGTCGAGCCAGTCATTGATGCCGTCCTTCACCTTCTTGGTCACGGCTGGATCAAGGAAGTTGGCTGTACCAATCTCTATCGCAGTGGCACCACACATCAAGAACTCAATGGCATCCTTGGCTGTAGTAATTCCGCCTAAGCCTACAACTGGAATCTTGACGGCATGAGCCACATCGTACACCATACGGAGGGCCACAGGCTTGACACATGGACCGCTCAGACCGCCTGTACGGATGCTTAGCAGCGGCTGACGCTTCTCGATGTCCACTGCCATACCCATCAGAGTGTTGATGAGCGATACGGCGTCGGCTCCCTCAGCCTCGCAGGCACGGGCTATGTCGGCGATATTGGTCACATTGGGCGACAACTTAACTATCAACGTCTTGTTATATGCCTGACGCACAGCTCTTACCACCTGGGCTGCACCCTCACAGGTCACACCGAATGCCATTCCGCCGTCCTTCACGTTAGGGCAAGAGATGTTGAGCTCAATGGCAGGTATCTTGTCCAGCTCGCCTATACGGGCCGCACAAGCTGCATAATTCTCTGGTGAATGACCCGATACGTTGACAATCATATTGGTGTCGATATCCTTGATTTGAGGATAGATATGCTCGCAGAAATAATTTACGCCCTTGTTCTGCAAGCCCACACAGTTGAGCATTCCCTGTGGTGTCTCTGCCATTCGGGGATAGTCATTGCCCTCGCGAGGCTCCAGCGTGGTGCCCTTTACAATAATGCCGCCTATCTCGTCAAGAGGTACAAAATCGGCAAACTCCAGTCCGTAACCAAAAGTTCCCGAGGCTGTCATCACGGGATTCTTGAGCTTCAGATGATGTATATTTACGCTTAATGATGCCATAATATTCTGTTGTTTTTAATTCATTTTCCTTTACAAATAAAGGATTAATGCGAAACTATAATGAGTATAAGATATTGACAAATCAAGAGGGATATCAAACCCAGAGCAGATTCTTCACATTGATGACCGGACCATCCTTGCACACACACTGGTTGCCCTTCACGGTCTTCTCCACGCAGCACAGGCAGGCGCCCACACCACAGGCCATCTTGTTCTCCAACGAGACCTCGCACTCCACATCAGCCTTCTTGGCATAACGCGCCACACTCATCATCATGGGCTTAGGACCACAGGTGCTGATCATGTCGAAATGCTCGTGCTGAAGGATGGAATGGTTGGTAACAAAACCTTGCTCGCCAGCACTGCCGTCCTCGGTGGTGATGCACACTCTGCCATACTTGGCAAACTCGTCCAGCTCGAGCAGGTCGGTTGCTGTACGGGCTCCCAAGAGGAACACGGGGTCGACACCCTGATCCTTCAGCAGCTTGCCGAAGTAGAGCAACGGAGCCACACCTACGCCACCGCCCACCAGCAGATAGCGCTGGCCAGGAGCCGTTGGCATGGTGAAACCATTGCCAAGAGGCAACATACAGTTGAGCACATCGCCCTGCTGGAGCTTGGACAACTGACGGGTTCCGTCGCCGACAACAGCCACAAGAAGCCACAGCTGATTCTGCTCACGGTCTACAAAGTTGATGGAGATAGGACGGCGAAGCATCGTGGCAGGCGAATGGTCTACACGTACTTCCACAAACTGTCCTGGCAGGATTTCGGGGAGCGCCTTGTCGTCGGTCAACTTAATCAACACGTGCTTGTCGCTCAATGGTTCTACCGAAACCACCTTGAGGTCTAAAATGTATTTTTTCATCTTCAGGATTTGAGTTTTGTTCGTCTTGTTTGAATTCTGTTCTTGTTAACTACGGCTCTTATTGTTCTAATGATTGCGCGCATACGCACGCACACTCATCATAATGGCTTGTTTTATCATGATGGCTTGCTTTCAAATTGCCGAGTGCCGCTTTAACTTCTGCAAAGGTAATGCAAACGAGCGCAATGAAAGCTTGCTTTCAAATTGCCGAGTGCCGCTTTAACTTCTGCAAAGGTACGAAAAAAATAGGGAACACAAAACAAAAAACAGACAAATGGAGAAAAAGAATAAAAAAAGAAGCTCTTAAAACAAGAAATGAAGGAGCCAGGACAAGAGCCATTCAGCTAAAAAATGACTTAAAACACTTGTCTCGACTCCTTCATTTCTTACTGACAGAAGAGCGAATCTGAAAGCTCCGAAAGATGCCACTTTCAAGGAATAGAATGACTATTTCTTGGGTACGAAAGTCTCCCAGGTCTGATCATCATAGAAGATGCGGATCTCGGTGATTTTACGTTGCGGTTTGTCAATATATTTAACTTCTGTTTGGGCTATATTTTTGCGTGTAGGATTTACACTATGACTTACAGGTTGATCAAAAAGTGAACCTGAAGGATAAGCCGAAGATGGCTGCGAGGAAGAATGAGCCGACAAAGAGGCAGCAGAAGCCGACTGAGGGGAAGACACAACCTCAGCAGGATCGTCGTCCGAAAAATCGAGTGCCATATCCGTGGGCTCATGACGCGCAGCCGAACCGCTACCAGAAGTTGCATCCGATGGGGTGGGCGCAGCACCGTCATGAATATACATCGGACCGACTCCGTAGAGCAACCAGTCGAGACTGATGAGTGGAAACTTGCGTTTGATTAACTCAACCGTATTGAGTGTTGCACGACTCTTACCGGTGAGGATGTTGCTCAGGGTAGGAGTGGAGATCTGAGTCATCTGAGCGAAGCTTTGCTGGGTGAGATGCTGGTCCTCCATAATCTGTCTTATTCTATCTTTCATACCGAATAGGTGTTATTTTTGTACTTTTTCTAAGATTTTACAAAGGTAAATCTTTTTTTTGAAACAACCAAGAAATATAAAGAGAATTTTGATTTATAAAGTTTATATTTATCTATTTTAATTTATAAATTATCATCTATTAAACGCAAGTTTTCAGGTTTAGATTTATAAACCTATATTTAGTGTTTCAAAGTATTTACAAAGAATTTATTTATAATAAAAGGCTAATAAACTGGGATTTAGCATAGTATTTCACGTAAATAGGCGCATAAAGGGTGCTTTATGCAGGTTTTTGATGTATAGTGATTGTTTTTTATGCTTTCTAAATCGATAAATTTACATAAATCATTGGTTTTCTGTGGTTTAGATGAATAAAAAGTGATATGTATATTTATTCGTTTATGTTTTAGAAGAAGATAGTTTAGTTTATATTATTAAATAATTACCAACTATAAATATATTTAGTTTTAGTTTTGAAACTGAAATTTACCCCATCTCTCATTTAAAATTTTAAAATATAAATTTCTAAATTTCACGATTATAAATCTTAATAAATATAAACGATAAATATTTGAAGCTATAAAACTGCTCAAATTTTCATTTTTTCTGTTTTGCTTATCACAGGCTAACCCACATCCAAATTCGCGAGTTTTGAGGAGGATAAACAACGATTTAGAAACGTAAAATACTATTTATCAACACTTTACACAAAAACAAGACTGTTTTCAAGCAATCTCCTTTTAAATCAGAAATAGGTCAAACAGAGGAGAAAAAGGGGCAATTTTGGCTATTTTTCTTGAATTTCACCCCATTTTTGCCCCTATTTTCATTCAACATAGCCCCATATTTACTTTTTCTGGCCTCACTTCCGGCTCATTTTTCTGCAAGAGGAGTCCAGCTTCATACCGAAACACTCCCCAATGGGGCAACATAAGAAACAAGAAAAAGGGCAACCCCGGAAAGGATTGCCCATTGTATTTTTAGAAAACTCAATTACAAAACTGGAGATAAGACAGCCGCCCCAAAAGCAGAAAAACCAGACTGCCCGATCAGCTTAATGGAGGATAAAAAAGATGAGTTCCTGCATCAGTTCGCCAGCCGAAGTATTGGGGTTGTTGAAGCCCTTCATCTTGGCATCCACCTCCTTCATCTTGGCAATAATCTGCATCACCTTCATTCCATTATAGTTTCTCATTCCTGTCGTATAATCGCGCACACCCCAGGTAGATTTCAAATCCAGGAATTTTGCGAGCTCTGTTTCGTTCTGTTTATTGGGTGCATAATATGCCAACATCAAATTTTGGAAATAAGAAAAGAGCAACGGGAGAAGCGAGAAGGCTCCACCCGACTTTGGATTATTGTCAAAATATTGTACTATCTGATTTGCCTTGAAAACATCCTTGTTGATGATCGCATTTCTCAGCTCGAAGACATTGAAATCCTTGCTCACTCCGATTTCGCGTTCCACGATTTCGGGCGTCACTCTCCTGTCGTTTTCCGACAGCGAAATGAGTACCTTGTCCAGCTCGGAGGTAAGACGGTGCAAGTCGGGGCCGATGTGATCGGCAATCATCTGTGTGGCCTTCGGCTCGATGGTGGTGTTGCGCACTTTCAGATATTTCTCTATGAAACCCGCCAGTTGGTAATCTTTCATTTTTTTGCTCTCCAAGAGCACACCCGTCTGTGCCACCTTGGTGAGGAGCGTCTTCGGACTCTTCAAAGTTCCGTTTTTATAGCACACACATAAGATGGTCGATTTTACGGGATTTTCGAGATACTTGTCGAGTGCCTCGAAATTTTTCAAATTTTGAGCCTCTTTCAGAATCACCACCCGATGCTCTGCCATCATAGGATAACCCTTGCACTGGTCTACCACCTGGACTGCCGTCACAGAGGGAGACCCGAAAAGCACCACCTGGTTGAAATCTCGTTCTTCCGGCTGGAGCGCATGTTCCATCAGGTAATCACAAATTTTGTCGATATAGTACGACTCGTCACCCATCAGCAAGTAGACGGGTGAGAAGTTGCGAGCCTTCAGATCTTTCATGACCGACTCATAACTTACGCCTTGTTTTTTTTCTGCCATTACGATATTTTTTGTATCTTTGCATCAGCTTCGCCGATGTTGGGAATTTATTTCAGCCACAAAGATACGAAATATTTTTCTAACAATCTGCCAGAAAGGAAAGAAATCGGCGACTATATATATAAAAGGTAAAACAAACATGACAAGTCTCAACTTACCGCCCTTCGACGTACGCCTGAAAGGCACGAAGCAGGCGCCTCTGATTTTCGATTTTCTGAGAAGACGCTACGTCCGGCTCACTCCCGAAGAGTGGGTGCGACAGCACTTCGTCCACTTCATGGTGGAGCACCGCCACTACCCTGCCTCACTGCTTGCCAACGAGGTTTCGCTGCATGTGGGCGACAAGGTTCTCAGGGCCGACACCATCCTTTACAACAAGCAGCTGCAGCCGGTCATGATCGTTGAATACAAGGCTCCTCACATACCTATTACGCAGACTGTTTTCGACCAGATTGTCACCTACAATATGCTGCTGCATGTAGACTACTTGGTGGTGAGCAACGGGCTGCAGCACTATGTCTGCAAGATGGATTATGAAGGTAAAAAATATTTATATTTAGAAGAATTACCAGACTACTCAAATATTTTTACAGAATAAGGGCAGCGATATTCAGTCAATTACTGCTCTCATCTACAGAGCCAGGACTGGTGTCCATTTACACTAATGACACCGCAAGAAGTGTAAAAAAGACACACTTCAAAATAGTCATTAGTCATTAGTCATTAAGGAACTTTGAAAATGCGTTTTTCTTCAATAAAGAATAATATATAATAATATATATTATTATATATTATTCTTTATTGCGTTTTTTCCATTTTTCTTAATGACTAATGACTAATGACTAAAATTTCACTGGCGTTTTTGCAATAATCAATGCCAGCAGAAAAGACTACAAGAAAACAGGTCTTAAAAACGGGCTTTTTCAAGCACTTGCAAAATACTGATAGTCTGACGGTTATACAGCGATTAATATTTATTAACTTTCAAACTGCCCCCGTTTTTGAACAAACAGCCCAAAAATGTATTATATTTGCAGTGTCAAAGCGAAAGAAATGCGAACCAGATGGTAAACAAAGCGGGCAGGGGAATCCAGAAGGTACAGTTGTTCTATCGCCGCAGACAACAAAAGAGCTCAAGCAGCGCTCCACAAGGGTCATCTATTATGACCACGGGAGGTCACAATAGACGACCGGCGCCGGTCATCTATTAAGACCCAAAAGCAGCGCTATCAAAGCAGGGAGGAAGAAAGCAAAGATGCTGGGAAGCACACAGAAACATAGCTGAGAAGCACACGGAACAATCCGGATTCATATACATGAAACTTCATGTTTACCCATTTCTTAACAGAATTGTAACATCTGTTTAAATCGGCTGTAATATTGCATGAGTACCTTTGCACCCGAAAAGGAAGGCGATAGCTGAACGAAAGCTTAGGAAAAGCAGACGGAAAACTTAGAAAAAGCAGACGGAAAGCTTAGAAAAAGCAGACGGAAAGCTTAGGAAAAGCCTCGTTTTCATTTCATCGGGAAACAATAATTTATCAAAAATAAATGGGTACAATTTATCTATGCATTGTGATCTTCCTGCTCTGTTTGGCAGTGTTCGATCTCTTCGTGGGAGTCAGCAACGATGCTGTCAACTTCCTGCAGTCAGCCATCGGAGCTAAGGTGGCAAAGTTTCGCACGGTTCTTATCATCGCCTCCTGTGGCGTAGTGCTCGGAGCCATTATGTCGTCGGGAATGATGGACATCGCACGCCACGGCATCATGAGTCCAGACCGCTTCACCTTTGAGGAAGTAATGACGCTCTTCCTCGCGGTCATGGTAACCGACGTCATCGTGCTGGACGTGTTCAACACGTTAGGTATGCCTACCTCTACCACCGTCTCGCTGGTGTTCGAGTTGTTGGGAGGTGCCTTCATCCTCGCCACCCTGAAGATGATAGGCGACGACAGCCTCAACTACGGTATGCTACTCAACAGCAACAAGGCCTTGGAGGTGATTATGGGTATTTTCTCATCGGTCATCATCGCCTTTGTCTTCGGTGCTTTCGTGATGTGGCTCTCGCGTGTGGTTTTCACCTTCAACTATCGCAAGCACTCCCGCTATTCGATTGCCATTTTCGGCGGTATCGCTTTCACAGCCCTCTCCTACTTCATCTTCATGAAGGGCTTGGGCAAGAGCCCTTATCTGCCAGCAGAATGGCGCGATTTCATTGACCAGAACATCGGTTCGCTGCTCTGTGCCACCTTCGTGGTTTCAGCCATCGTGATGGAGTTCCTGCACCTCTGCCGCGTCAACATCTTCAAGTTCACTGTGCTGATGGGCACCTTTGCTCTGGCGATGGCCTTTGCCGGCAATGACCTGGTGAACTTCATCGGTGTGCCTCTCGCCGGACTCGATTCTTACAACGACTATATGGCCAATGCCAACGGCGTGGGTCCCGACAGCTTCATGATGACATCGCTGATGGAGAGTGCCAAGACCACTCCCGTCTATCTGCTCGCTGCAGGCTTCGTGATGATTGTCGCCATGGCCACCTCAAAGAAGGCACAGAACGTGATCAAAACCTCTGTAGACCTGAGCCGCCAGGACGAGGGAGACGAGATGTTTGGCAGCTCATCTGCAGCACGCGTCATCGTACGCAACTGCCAGAGTGCCGACTCATGGCTCAACCGCTTCATGCCCAAGTCGTTGAAGCAGTGGATCAACAGCCGCTTCGACAAGAACGATGTAGAGTTGGAGGAAAGCGCTGCCTTCGACGTGGTTCGCGCAGCCGTCAACCTGGTATTGGCTTCCATGCTCATCACCATCGGTACCAACCTCAAGTTGCCTCTCTCTACCACCTACGTAACCTTCATGGTAGCCATGGGTTCTTCGCTTGCCGACAAGGCTTGGAGCCGTGAGAGTGCCGTATTCCGCGTAACAGGTGTGCTGAGTGTCATCGGTGGATGGTTTATCACAGCCGGTGTGGCTTTCGCAGCCTGCGCCCTCGTCTGCCTCGCCATGCATTTTGGCGGCATCCTCGCGCAGACAGCCTTCATTGTTCTCGTTATCTTCATGCTCATACGCAGCAATATCCAGTACAACAAGAAGTCGAAGGAAGAGAGCAAGGGAAGCACCTTCCAGCTGATGATGCGCTCGCACGACCCAGAAATCGTATGGGATCTGCTTCGCCGTCATGTGTCACGCACACAGAGCTTTGTATGCCGCTTCGCCCTGAGTGAGTTCAACCTCATCATGGACGGTCTAGCCAACGAGAACACCCGCGAGCTGCGCCATGCCAACAAGGAGCTGAAGAAGGAGCAGGACATGCTGAAGAAGTTCCGCCGCCAGGAGATGTTAGGCTTGAAACGCTCGCCTTTGGAGATTGCCATCGAGCGCAACACATGGTTCCATCTGGGTGCCAACAGCAACCAGCAGTTCATCTACTCACTGCGCCGTATGCTCGACCCTATCAAGGAGCACGTAGACAACAATTTTAACCCGCTGCCCACTGAATACATCAACGAGTTTATGCCTATACGCCAGAAGATCAACGACTTGATGAAGATGAGCTGCGAACAGATAGAGACAAGTCGCTATGAGAACTATCGTGAGATTCTCGCCGAGGCTGATGCCTGCAAGGACGAGCTCTCAGTGATCAGAAAGAAGCACATCGACCGCCTGCAGAACATGAAAGACAACACGCTGATGCAGATCTCGCTCGTCTATCTGAACGTACTGCAGGAGAGCCAGGAGTTCCTCAGTGTGATGAGACACCAGCTCAGAGCTGCCAAGAAGTTCATGGAGAACTAATCCTCTCCTTTGCTTATTCGATAAAAAAAGAGCATCGCCTGCTGGTGATGCTCTTTTATTTTGATTTTTCGCTGGGTTCAGGAGTTATAGCGACTTCCTACAAGCTCTTGATGAGTTTCAGTATCTCAGCCCGCTTGCTATCATTGGTGCCATTGCCTACATAGCGTACAATGCCTTTCTCGTCGAGCACGAGGAAGAGCGGAAAGCCGCCTGTGCCCACAAAGCGCACGAAATACTTGTCGTCGTAGATGTGGTTCCAGTTGAACCCACGCTGCTGGGTGATGCGACGCACCTTGTCGGCCTTCTCGAAGTTGACCGAGAGAAACAGCACGTCGGGCAACTGCTTCTTCCATTCAGAGAGGATCGGCATCTCGCGCAGACAGGGTCCGCAGCCCGAGAACCAGGCATTGACAACCACCTTTCGGCCCTTGATGAGTTCGTCGGTCCATGGATTGCCATCGATGTCATACTCGGCAAAATGACCTGGCAAAGATTTACCTACCTCAAGTTCTAAATATTTATAGCCTCCCTCTGGAAACATGCGCTTGTTCATCAGCTCACGGTTTTTTATCTCTTCGTCTATCTCGGCGATTCCTTTCACACGATTGCGGGGTATCTCATACTTGGCCCACGACTGGGGCACAGTAGCTCCCTTGCGAAGGGTGATGTTTACAATCATATAATCCTTGCTCAAGCTCACGAATCCCATCGACTGGGCAGCAGCTTCATCAGTAGGGAGCTCCTTTGAATAATACTTACCGTCGACAAAGTAGGCGGCCTTTACCAAACTGTCTGCTGTTTGGGTTTCAGACTGCTGTGCAGATGCCGTGAGCGAGGCAAATGACAGCAGAGCCAGGAAAAAGCTTTTTGTTCTCATTGTTTTTTATGTTGATATTTTCTGTTTTCAATGCCACAAAAGTACATAAAAAAGGCAGAACTCCATCATCGAAGTCCTGCCTTTTTTCTTTGTTCAATAAGTTTAACGGTGCTTAAAACGTTTTTTGAATGTCTCAACTTTCACAAGTAAGCTCCACACGCCCTACAGGTCGATACTTATTCGTGCGTAGCAAAACGCTGCTCGGCCAGTTGCTCGTACTTGGTACCGGGCTTGCCATAGTTGGCATAAGGCCAGATGCTGATGCCGCCACGGGGTGTAAAGATGCCTGTCACCTCGATGTACTTAGGATCCATCAAGGCGATAAGGTCTTTCATGATGATGTTGACACAGTCCTCATGAAAGTCGCCGTGGTTGCGGAAACTGAAGAGATAGAGCTTCAGACTCTTGCTCTCCACCATCTTGACATCAGGAATGTAGCTGATGCGGATCTCGGCAAAGTCGGGCTGTCCTGTGATAGGACACAGCGATGTGAACTCGGGGCAGTTGAAACGCACCCAGTAGTCGTTGCCCTGATGCTTGTTGACGAAAGTCTCGAGCACCTCGGGCGCATAATCCATTCTGTATTGGGTCTTGGCACCTAATGCCTTCAGACCGTCTTCTTTTCTATCCATATCTTTGTTTATTGTTTCTTTTGTGAAGGAGTTTTGAAGGAGTTATTTTAAGGAGTTAAGAAGTTAAGGAGTTAAGAAGTTAAGGAGTTAAGGAGTTAAGGAGTTAAGGAGTTAAGACAACAGTCTTATTGCTTGAATTCAAACCCACAAAGGCATTTGTCTTAACTTCTCAGCGACCGCAGGGAGCGATAACTCCTTAACTCCTTTAACTCCGAAGAATAGCTCCTTAGAATCAATTCAGGCTGAAAATCTTAAACACGTTATAAGAGATGTTTTTATCGTACACATCCTCTCCCTCATGATGCTTCAGGAACCTGACCACGCGAATGGTGACAGGCAGCACGATGATTTCGTACACCGTCTTGAGCACCACCTGCCAAATCATCAACTTAGGCAACTCGGCAGCAGGCACCACTCCACCCAATGCCAAGGGGAAGAAGATGAGACTGTCGCAACTCTCGCCAGCCACCGTACTCCAGATGGCACGAGCCGAGAAACGCTTTCCGCCATCACGAATCTTCATCACACTCATCACGTAGGCATTGGCAAAAGAACCTACGATGAAAGCCACAAACGAGGCAGCGGCAATGCGGGGAGCCAAGCCGAAGATGGCATGAAAGCCCTCCTGATTGTGCCAGTAGGGAGCTGCGGGAATCATGTCGCAGATAGCTCCCAGTGCCACGAAGAAGAAGTTCATGGCAAAGCCCGTCCATATCAGCAGACGAGCCTTCTGATAGCCCCACACCTCGCACACACAATCGTTGATGATGTAGCTCACGGGGAAAACGATGAGACCTCCAGTAAGAGAAACCGAACCTACTGCAATTTGCTTTGTTTCGAGCACGTTTGCCGCTATGAGGCAAACGCAAAAGAGAATGCTGAAAAGCATGAACAGCACGCTCACTTGAGTTTTTTCATTTTTCATTTTTCTTGTTTTTTACGAGGTTTACCAAGCACTCGAGTTCATAAATATAAAGGTGGAACTACCCATCCTTTGCAAAATCGGCTGCAAAATTACGATTATTCTTTCTATTTACAAAATATTAAGGGCAATATCTCACCATATTTGAGGAAAAATATGTACTTTTGCATGGAATTTGACAGAATAATAAAACAGATAAATAAAGAAAGAAACAACATGAAGAAAATCTTATCTATGGCCCTGACTGCCATGATGGCTGTCAGCTGTGCCGAAGCGCAAGACGTCGCCTTCACCGTAGAAGGCACTGCACCACAGGGTGTTGACACTCTCTACGTGTTCTATAACGGACAGATGAACGAGGCTCAGCCCATTGCTGCCAAGGAGGGCAAGTTCGAGGTGAAAGGCAATCAGCCTGCCGAAACCTTCATCACCGTGGCTGCAAGCAACCAGCTGATGGTGGCTGCCGTTATCGACGGTACAAAAACCATCAACATCGACCTGGTAAACAAGAAGGTTGGCGGTTCGGAACTCAACGAGAAGCTGAACACATATTACGCCAAGATGAGCGTAATAGAGAAGAAGATGAACGATCTGGCTCCTGAATGGCAGAAGCTCCGCGGCGACAAGACCGAGGAGGGCAAGACCAAGATGAAGGCCCTGGAACAGAAGATAGACGCAGTGGAGGCTGAGCAGAACGCCGAGATAGCCGCTTTCTGCAAGGAGAACAAGGACAATGTGCTGCCTGCCTACATCCTGTCGGACAGCTTCTATGGTTTCGAGTTTGCCAAGCTGAAGGAACTTTGCGATCCCAGCACCGCTTACTACAACCACCCCATGATGCGCCGCCCAAAGATGCAGATAGAATCGCTTGCCAAGCGTCAGCCTGGCATCAAGTACACCGACCTGAACATGCAGGACATGAACGGCGCCAAGGTGAAGCTGAGCCAGTTTGTTGGCAACGGAAAGTATGTATTGGTGGATTTCTGGGCTTCATGGTGCGGACCTTGCCGCATGGAAATGCCTAACGTGAAGAAGGCCTACGAAATGTATCACGGCAAAGGCTTCGAGGTGGTAGGCGTGAGCTTCGACAACAAGTTGGAAGCCTGGAAGAAGGGTGTCAACGACTTAGGTCTGGCATGGCCTCAGATGAGCGACCTGAAGGGCTGGCAGTGCGCTGCACATGATGCCTATGGCGTAAACAGCATCCCAAGCAACGTGCTCCTCGACCCTAATGGCATTATCGTAGCCTGCGACCTGCGTGCCGAGGATCTGCTCGAGAAGTTGGCCGAAATCTACAAGTAATTCTGCATCAAGCAAGTACAGAGGCTCATACAGCCTACGTCATAAAAAAAATGAGAAGCTATTTTCACAGCTTCTCATTTTTTTATTGTCTATATTGAACTTTCGTTATTCTGCGCTTTCCTCCTGACGGTCGTCTACGTTATCGCCCTCAGTAGGAGCCAAGATGGCCTTGAAGTCGGTGTAGCCGTTCTTAACGAGGATATTGTACCACTGCAACAGCTTCTTGATATCGCTGTCGTGAACACGGTCGCGGTCGTAGTTGGGCAACACCTCAGCAAAGTAGTCGTGCAACTCCTGTGCAGAAGCCTTCTTATAGTTCAGGCTGCTCTCCTTGCTGTCCTCTTTCTTGCCTACGTTTTCGAACACCTTCCAGAGTGCTATCTCGTCAGCATCAGTATACATAGCGATATCGCCAAGACTTGTCACACGATCGGTGGCAAAGGCAGGAATACGCTTGTGTGTCTCGTCGATAGTCTCGACGATAAGATTGCGGTTACCACGTGAAACCAGTTTGTAAAGGCCTGGCTTGCCTGCAATAGATAAAATTGTTTCCATTTGGTTATATTTTCTTTAATTTTTCACTGATTATTTTTCTCTTTTTGGTGCAGTCTTACTCTGCTTCAGTCTTTCTCTGCTGCTTTTCGCCACTCTTCCACCCTTTCGAGCAAAAGATTCACTTGCCGCGCCACATCAGCCTTGCCGTCGTTGACGATTTCGAAGTCGCAGCGGGCTGCAACCTCTGCCTGTGACATCTGGGCATGAATCCACTCCAAGGTTCTGCTGCGGTCTATATGGTCGCGCGCCATTACTCGCTGAATGCGAACCTCCTCTGGAGCCGTGACACAGACCACAAAATCGAAATGAGTGCGATGGATAAATCCACTTTCGAAGAGGATGGCACTCTCGAGCCACTCGAAGTCGCTCTGCTCGAAATCTCGCGCCACGGCAGGATGAACCACATCGTTGACAGCCAACTTGTTGGCCTCGCTTGCCAACAGAAAACGTGCCAAGACGGGTTTCTGCAGCACGCCCTCAGCATCGTACACATCCTCGCCTACCAGCGAGCAAAGACTCTGCTGCAACGGCTTGTCGCTTCGCATGAGCCGCTTGGCTGCCGCATCGCTGTCGTAGACACGAATGCCATGTCTTTCCAGTTCGCGACAAACAAAACTCTTGCCGCTGCCAATGCCTCCTGTTATCGCTATTTTCATCTCTTCTTCCCGATTATCCAAGATTTCTTCACTTTTTGCTCTTCCAAGAGTTCCTCTTATTACTCAAGTTTCGCGAGTAAGTTCCTCACTCTCCTTACTCCACTTGCTGTTCGAGCAGATAATCCACTCGTTGGAAGTCGAGTCTGGCCTTGCTCACACTATGCGGAACGCCGATGAGCTGCAGCGTACACTTGTCGGAAGGATTCTGAGAGAGTTCATTATAGTCGACCACTACCTTGAACATATCCGGACGGATGGTGCGGAACAGGCTTGCGCCAATCGTAAACCGCACAGTCACCTTCGACGGGAATGTACGAAGCACAAATCCCTCGGGCATGTTGATGGCTGTGATGGGCACATCGATGGTTTCCTCGGTGAGCACATCGGGATAGACAGACAGGCGAACCGTGCCTGGAACCATCTTCAGTCCGCGAATCTTGCGAAGGCGAACCGTCGTATGGATCGTGTCCTGCAGGTTGCGCATGTTGAAAGGTTCTATCTCCACATAATTCACCTTGTCGAGCTGATCCTTGTTGGCATAGACCGTCACCTCGGCTGGCAGGAAGTCGGTATGGGCAAGATAGTAGCTCTTGCTGGCTGTCACCTTTCCCTTGAAGACTACAGGCACCTGCTTGGAGGCGCCATAGGTGAAATAGAAATCATACTCGCCGGGCTTTACGGAGAGCAACTTGCTGGAGCCATAAAGCTGTGCCTGCAACTGTCGCTGCACATCGGTCAATGGCACTACGCCCTTGCCCTTGTCCTCGTCGGCATAAGCCGAGAACTTGAAGGAGAGCGGACGCAGCACGTGTCCATACTCGTAGGTTACGAGCGTGAATCCCTTGTCGCGCACGGTAATCCGCACCGTATCGGGAAGATCGCCCGTCACCACGACATTGCGAGGCACGTCTGTCAGGCGCACAGGCACACAAAGTTCCTTCTCGTAGGTCTCGTTGAGCGTCATCATCAACCAGAAGATGCCGCTGAGAGCGAGAAAGAACAAGAATATCAGCAACTCCTTGTTGACGGTGCCAAAAAGGAGTTTGCTGAGTGTACTGAATAAGCTATACCGGGGCCTATGCATTAGGAGTCTGCGATGTGGCATCGGCGAACACATAGCCCTTGGCTACAGTGATAACCACGCCACGTGCCACCTCGATATCGATAGTGTTCTCCTGGGCATTGACACGCTTTACTGTGCCATATACACCGCCACCAGTCACTACCTTGTCGCCTTCCTTCAGCGCATTCTGAAACTCGCGAATCTTCTTCTGTTTCTTCTGCTGTGGACGAATCATAAACAACCACATGATAGCGAAGATAGCTACCATCATAATGAGCATAGGCAAGCCACTCTGGCCGCTACCGCTCTGCAAAAACAAATTTGTCATATTTCTAAAGTTTTATTTTTTCTGTTAATATAATCAAGATATGAACCTATATATATAATAAGGTGTAAATCTCACTTTCCCGGTCTTACTTCTCCTCCTCGGCAGCATTGTCCTGAGCTGTTGGCTCTGCAGGCTGGTCGTAAGAAGGCTGATCATAGGAAGGCTGATCATACTGATAGCCGTTATTGTCATTCCAGTCATTACCATTGTTGTTGCGATAACGTGGTTGACCAATGCGCTGACGGCGCTGCTGTCCTTCGCGGGCACCACTATGAACTCCGAATCCTCCACGGCCTGCACGGCGCTGAACGTTCTGCTCACGATGAGGACGCTCGGGCAATTCTTTCATGATGACACCGGTCTCAATCAGCGAACGGGCGATGGCGTCGAGCATTCCGTTCACATAGCCGCCACTGCGTGGTGTGCTGTAGATCTTGCTCAGTTCCACATACTCGTTGATGGTTACTGTGGCAGGAATGCCAGGGAAGTTGACCAACTCGGCGATAGCAATCTGCATGATGACCATATCCATATATGCCAGACGCGAGAAATCCCAGTTGCGTGAAATCCGTCCCATATATTTCTGATACTCGTCGGCGTTGAGAATCGTGGCACGGAACAGCTTGCGGGCAAACTCACGGTCTTCCATGTCCTTGTATTCGGGCAGAAGCTCCTGGTTGGCCTTGTTGGCAGGGTCGAATCGCTTGATGGTTTTCAGCACGAAAGTATCAATGATGTCCTTGTCGTCGTTCCAGTAGAGGCTCTTCTCCTCGAGCATGGCCTCGATGTCCTCGCTGTTCATCACGATGTTCTTGTACAACTTGCGCCACACCTCACGGTCGGCATCATAACTGTCTTCCTCGGCATTCATATACTCCTGATAGATGTCGCTCTCCACAACAGCAGTGTACACACGGCGCACCACCTCAATATCGTCATCCCATGAAGAGTTCTTGGCTTCTATCCATTCGCCAAGCATCTTGTTCTCCTCGAGCTGCACGGCAAAGCGGTTGAAAGCAAACTTCTGCGATGGAGCATCGCCTCCCTCACGCTGCACACGTGTCACCTCCAAGTCGTAACGCTTGCGCGCTTCCTTGGTGATTTCTACAATAAGTTGTAATTGATAATTGTATAAATCGTAAGCCTTGGACAGGCTGAAGAACAACTCCTTCTCGGCGTTGTCCATGTTACGATTGCCGTTTTGATAGTACGCATAGGTTAACTGCACAATCTTTCTGCGAATCAAGTCCCTGTTAATCATTCTCTAATAATTTACGGATTAAATGTATTTTGCTGCAAAAGTAAGTATTTATCTCCTAATAAACAAGAAAAAACAGAGTTATTTCTCATTTTTTAATGATAAAATCTCTTTTTTTCAAATTTCTGACCACTAAATTTGGAAATTCCAAAGAAAAGTAGTAATTTTGCATCCGTTTTGTAAAAAACCGCTTTTTCAAAGCTAATCCGTGTGATGGCGAGTTAAGGCACATTTTTATTAATTAATACTTAATTTAGAGTAACACAATGAAAGAGATTAACGTAACAGGTCAGAAGCGCACAGACCTTGGCAAGAAAGCTTCTAAAACATTGCGCAAAGAGGGTTTGATTCCATGTAACTTGTATGGCGAGAAGAAGGACGCTAACGGCGCTCCTGAGGCTTTGTCTTTCGCAGTTCCATTCGCTGAGCTCCGCAAGATTATCTACACTCCTCACGTATATGTTATCAACCTCATCATCGACGGTGAGAGCCACACAGCTATCATGAAGGAGATTCAGTTCCACCCAACAACAGACGCTCCTCTGCACGTAGACTTCTACGAGGTGAACGACCAGAAGCCTATCACTATCGGCATCCCAGTGAAGTTGGTAGGTTTGGCACAGGGTGTTCGCGATGGTGGTCGTATGAACCTCTCTATCCGCAAGATCGATGTTACTGCTCCTTACCAGGTTATTCCTGAGCACCTCGATATCGACGTTACTGCGTTGAAGATCGGTAAGAGCATCAAGGTAGGCGACCTCTCATTCGAGGGTCTCGAGCTCGCTACAAGCAAGGCTGTAGTAGTTTGCTCTATCAAGATGACACGTAATGCTGCTGCCGCTGCCGCTGCTGCTGCCGCTGAAGAGGAGGAGGCATAATTATCAATTAGAAGTACATTCGGAAATTGGATAAATTTTTGATTTGTGGTCTCGGGAATCCTGGCGACGAATACGCCGGAACCCGACACAACACAGGATTCATGGTATTGGACGCTTTTGCTAAGGCGTCCAATATTCATTTTGAGGATAAGCGTTACGGCTTTGTTGCCGAGACAAGCATCAAGGGACGAAAGGTGTTCCTGCTCAAGCCCACCACGTTTATGAACCTCAGCGGAAACGCTGTGCGCTACTGGCTGCAGCAGGAGAAAATAGACCAGAAGCGACTGCTCGTCATCAGCGATGAACTTGCCCTGCCATTGGGCGCGTTCCGACTGAAAGCTGGCGGAAGCAACGGCGGACACAACGGACTGGGACACATCCAGCAACTCATCGGACAAGACTATGCCCGTCTGCGTATGGGCATCGGAAACGATTATCCCCGTGGAGGACAGGTGGACTGGGTACTGGGACACTACACCGAGGAGGACATGCGCCAACTGCAGCCTGCACTCGAACTGGGCGTGGAAATCATCAAGAGTTTCGTATTGCAAGGCATCGACGCCACTATGAACCAATACAATAAATTGGGGAAAAAGTAAGAACGAGTTTAACATTCCCTCCAAGGCTGTTGGCTATAACTTCTCACGACCAAAGGGAGTGATAACTTCTTTAACTTCTATAACTTCTGAACTTGCAAAAGTTCAATAAACACTAATACAGCTATGAAGGAAAGTGCCAGAATAGACAAGTGGCTCTGGGCTGCCCGCATATACAAGACACGCAGCATCGCAGCAGATGCCTGCAAGAACGGGCGTGTCACCGTGGGAGGCATCTCGCGCAAGCCTTCGTTCATCATCAAGCGAGGCGATGTGGTGAGCGTGAAGAAAGCGCCCATCACCTATTCCTTCGAAGTGCTCGACTGCATCGAACAGCGCGTGGGAGCCAAGATGCTCTTTGCCGTTTACAAGAACGTCACCGATCCACGACAGTACGAACTGCTGGAAATGAGCCGTATCAGCGGATTCGTTGACCGTGCCCGCGGAACAGGACGTCCTACCAAGAAAGAGCGCCGTGCCCTCGATGCTTTCATCGATCCTGCCCTCTTTGGCTTCGACGACGATGACGACATAGAATAAATGTTCTCTTTAACCTATAAAATCTATGTTCTAAAGTTTAGAACTTATGTTCTAAAGTACCGAACTTATGTTCTAAAGTTTAGAACATAGATTTATTCATAAGAAACAAAACAAATTTATTATAAACAGAAAACATTTTTAAATGTTTTCGACCTGTACGGTTGAAATTACCCAATACGCCCTGAAAGGGCAGAAGCTCTTAGCCCAGGGCAGCGCCCTGGGTTGTTTTGGACGCAAATCTGTCGCCCTGTAAGGGCAAAAGCTTTAAAAATCAAGGCAATACATAAAGCTTTTGCCCTTACAGGGCGCCTTGCCAATTGCTATAATACCCAGGGCGCTGCCCTGGGCTAAGAGCTTCTGCCCCTTCAGGGCGTGTGGAGCTAACATTCGAACTTCTGTTAAATAAATGTGAAGAAAAACCGTTTCACGTCGGCCGTTTAACGGCTTTTCGCACGATTTTGAATTGTTTTCGGTCGATTTTAAGACGTTTTCGCACGATTTTTAATTGTTTTCGCACGATTTTTAATTGTTTTCGGTCGATTTTAAGACGTTTTCAGCACTTGCAACCATCACTTTTTACTCTTAAGCACGTTTTTAGACTATTTATACACGAAATATAGCATTTTAGTCACAATTTTACCCATTTCATAAAAATATTTTAAAAAACACTTGCATTTTAATAAAATTAACTATATCTTTGCCCCGTCTAAGAAGAAGTTTAAAACCTATCCTATTGGACGGCAGATTATCCATTAAGGAGATTTGCATAACATACTATTATTAACTTTATAAATTCAGAGAGTATGAAAAAATTATTGGTTATGGCAGCTATGGTGCTGTCTTCAGTAGGTGCTTTTGCACAGTATTCAGCAGGCGACATCACTATTCAGCCTAAGATTGGTTTGAACATTGCATCTGTTGGTGGCGACGTTGACGGTGACTACAAGACTGGTTTGGCTGTTGGTGCAGAAGCTGAGTATCACGTTTCACCATTGATCGGTGTCAGCGCAGGTCTTCTTTATTCTCAGCAGGGATGCAAGTGGTCAGTAAACGTTGAAGGTGTTGACATTGAGGCCAAGTGGAAGCCAGCTTACCTCAACATCCCTATCCTTGCCAACTTCTATGTTGCTAACGGTTTGGCATTGAAGGCTGGTGTTCAGCCAGGTTTCATGGTTGCAAAAGACGATGCAGAAAATGTTAATACATTCGACTTCTCTGTACCAGTAGGTATTTCTTACGAGTACATGAACATCTGCCTCGATGCTCGTTACAACATCGGTTGCACCAAGGTAGACAAAGATGTTAAGGGCTGCAACTCTGTATTCCAGATCACTTTGGGTTACAAGTTCAAACTCTAAGCTCAGAACAACAGGCTTTTCATAAGCCCATCCACCCTCTCGCTCCTTGCTGTGAGATGAAAACATAGCAAGGAGACAAAAGAAGGGCTGGATACTCGATAAAGTATCTTAGGATAGTTGCAAACTATTTTAAGATACTTTTTTTTATACCCTTTATCGTGCTTTCATTTATGAGTAACAATTTTTATTTCATGACACTTTTCTCGCCATGGCTATACCAAAGCAAGTTTAGTTCTGTTCATTTAGCTTAATGTAATTTCTCCACCGATTATATATCTTTATATTACTGACCTTATTTTTCCATAGAATAAAAAATATTATAAAATTTGTTTGCATCTAAAAAAAAATAATTATACCTTTGCCCCGTCTAAGAATAAGAAGTTTAAAACACATCCTATTGGACAGCAGAACATTCTTGTTAGTAAGTTTGTGCAACAATTATTATTAATTTATAAATTCAGAGAGTATGAAAAAATTATTGGTTATGGCAGCTATGGTGCTGTCTTCAGTAGGTGCATTCGCACAGTATTCAGCAGGCGACATCACTATTCAGCCTAAAGTCGGTTTGAACGTATCTTCCGTAACAAATGACGAAGCTGGTTACATAGCAGGCTTCGTTGGCGGTATAGAGGGAGAATATCACGTTTCACCCATGGTAGGAATCAGCGCCGGTCTTCTCTATTCTATGCAAGGAGCCTCAGTTAAGGACGCAGAAGGTGACCCAAAATTGGAGATGAACTATGTGAATATCCCTATTTTGGTAAACGCCTATGTTGCAAAAGGCCTGGCACTGAAAGCTGGTATTCAGCCTGCATTCAATGTAAGCAACAAAGTAAAAGTTGCCGGCATCAGTATCGACTACGACAAATACGCACCAGAAGGAGCAGAGATAAAAACTTTTGATTTCTCTATTCCTGTAGGAATTTCTTACGAGTACATGAACGTTTGCCTCGATGCTCGTTACAATATCGGTGTATCAAAAATTGCGGATGGTGATTCTGGCCGCAACTCTGTATTCCAGATTACTTTGGGTTACAAGTTCAAGCTCTAAGCTTTAGCGATGGCCCATGACAGGCATTTACTGTAGAGAGCCTGTCGCTTATTCATAGAGATGCCCCCGCAGACTCTTCCCCACATCAAGGAAAGTCTGCGGGGGCTCTGTTTTTATAGCTCATTAAGAGAGCATTAGTAAACTTTAGCAATGAAGTCTTGGCTGTATCAACGGAAAGTAGTATTTTTGCAGAGCAAAAAACAACAACAAAACAAAAAAAAGAAAATGAATATATTAGTGACAGGAGCCAACGGACAGCTCGGCAACGAGATGAGAATCGTGAGCAAGAACACCACAGACCACTATCTCTTCACCGACGTGAACCAGGTGGAAGGCGTGGAAACCACTTACCTCGATATTACAGACATGGACGCCATACGCAAGATGGTGAGCGAGAACCACATAGACGCCATCATCAACTGTGCGGCATGGACCAATGTGGATGCCTGCGAAAACGACGAGAAGTTGGCAGCACTTGCAGAGAAACTGAATGCCGATGCTCCAGAGAACCTTGCCTTGGCAATGAAGGAGACAGGCGGACTGCTCGTGCAGATTTCTACCGACTACGTCTTTGGCAAGGAACCATACAATGTACCTTGCGGACCCCAGCAGAAGGGAACTCCTACAGGCGTATATGGTACAACCAAGCTTCACGGCGAACAGAAAATCATGGCAAGCGGTTGCCAGTATGTCATCATCCGCACCGCATGGCTCTACTCTGAGTTTGGCAAGAACTTCTGCAAGACAATGCTCAACCTCACTGCCACAAAGCCACAACTCAAGGTGGTCTTCGACCAGTGCGGAACTCCTACCTATGCTCTCGACCTGGCCAACGCCATCCTCACTGTCATAGACAAGATAAAGTCGGCCGACGACAAGAGCAAATACACCGGCATCTATCATTTCTCTAACGAGGGAGTGTGCTCCTGGTACGACTTCACACAGATGATAGCCCGCATAGCCGGACACACACAGTGCGACATACAGCCCTGCTACAGCTCGGAATATCCTTCGCCTGTGGCCCGTCCTGCCTACTCCGTGCTCGACAAGCGAACCATCAAGGAAACCTTCGGCGTGAAAGTGCCCTACTGGATTGACTCGTTACAGCAGTGCATTGCAAACCTCCTTAAGTAACATTTAAATAATAAATATAATGAAGCGAAATATCATCATCACAGGCGGCGCCGGATTTATCGGCTCACACGTTGTCCGTCTGTTCGTGAACAAATATCCCGAGTATCACATCATCAACCTCGACAAGCTGACTTATGCAGGCAATCTGGCCAACCTCAAGGACATCGAGGACAAGCCCAACTACACCTTTGTGAAGGGCGACATCTGCGACTTCGAGCTGATGCTCAAGTTGATGAACGACTATCAGGTAGACGGCATCATCCATCTGGCTGCAGAAAGCCACGTAGACCGCTCTATCAAGGATCCATTCACCTTTGCACAGACCAACGTGATGGGAACACTCTCGCTCCTGCAGGCAGCAAAGACCTACTGGGAGAGTCTGCCCGAAGGCTATGAGGGAAAGCGCTTCTACCACATTTCTACCGACGAGGTGTATGGCGCCTTGCAGATGACACATCCCGAGGGCGTGGCAGCACCATTCTCCACCAAGGCATCAAGTGGCAAGAACCACGAGGCTTATGGCGAGGAGTTCTTCGTAGAAACCACCAAGTACAATCCCCATTCTCCCTACTCGGCTTCCAAGGCCAGCAGCGACCACTTTGTACGTGCTTTCCACGATACTTACGGCATGCCTACCATCGTGACCAACTGCTCCAACAACTATGGTCCTTACCAGTTCCCAGAGAAGCTCATCCCTCTCTTCATCAACAACATACGCCATCGCAAGCCTCTGCCCGTCTATGGCAAGGGTGAGAACGTGCGCGACTGGCTCTACGTGGTAGACCATGCCCGTGCCATCGATGTCATCTTCCACGAAGGAAAGGTGGCTGAGACCTATAATATCGGAGGTTTCAACGAGTGGAAAAACATTGACATCATCAAGGTGGTTATCAAGACCGTAGACCGTCTTCTCGGTCGCAAGGAGGGCGAAGACCTCGACCTCATCACTTACGTCACCGACCGCAAGGGCCACGACATGCGTTACGCCATCGATTCACGCAAATTGCAGCGCGAATTGGGTTGGGAACCAAGTCTGCAGTTCGAAGAGGGCATCGAGAAAACCGTGAAATGGTATCTCGACAACCAGGAATGGATGGACAATGTAACCTCTGGCGACTATCAGAAATATTACGAGAACATGTACGGCAACAAATAAATTTGTCAAGCCAAGGCGTGAAAAATATTGATTTTTTACGCATTAAGACATGAGCTTGAGCATTACGCATAAAAAATTGAGCTTTGAACATTGAATCATTATGAGAAAACAAATAACTCTCATAATGCTCAATGTTCAAAGCTCAAAACTTATTGTGCTTTATAACGCTTTGGCTTTATCCTTCACGGAAGAAGTCGAAAGCCTCTTTGATTTCGTCGATGGTGGCACTTTGGTTGATGCGAATATCACCGATTCCACCCAACAAGGTAAAGTTGATGATGCCATCCTGATTTTTCTTGTCATGGCGCATCAGTTCTATCAGTTCGTCGTAGTCATCGCAGGTGATAGGAAGCGAGCCATAGTACTCCTTGATGAAGTTCACCGTCTGTCGCATCTTCTCCGTTGGGAATCCCGTCTTCATCACACTCAGATAGAGTTCCGGAATCAGACCGAACGCCACAGCATAGCCGTGCAGAACAGGCTTGCGTTTCAGTGCCCAGCTTTCAAAGGCATGACCGAAAGTATGTCCCAAGTTGAGCGCCTTGCGGATGCCGTGCTCATGAGGATCCTGCTCTACGATGCGCTCCTTTACCGCCACGCTATCGCCCACCATGCGTTGCAACTGCTGCAAGTCGGGATGAGCCAAGTCGAAGCCAACCAACTCCGCCCACATCTTTTCGTCCGAAATCAAACCATGCTTCAGCATCTCTGCATAGCCCGAACAGATGTTCTCGGCATCGAGCGTGCGCAGGAACTCAGTATCGAGAATGACAAACTTGGAGTCGCAGAACACGCCTATCTCGTTCTTCAGTCCACCGAAGTTGATGCCCGTCTTTCCTCCCACCGAAGCATCCACCATCGAGAGGAGCGTAGTGGGGATATTGATGAAGTTGATGCCACGCTTGAAAGTTGCTGCGGCAAAGCCACCCAAATCGGTAACCATTCCACCACCCAGGTTTATCATGCACGAATGGCGCGATGCACCGCCCTCGCCCAACGACTTCCATACGTGTACCATCGTGTCGAGGTCTTTGTGCGTATCGGTAGCACCAATGGTAATGACCTTCGCATCCTTGAGCGAGAAATAATTTTTCACAACAGGCCAGCACTTGACAACTGTGGTTTCGTCGGTAAGCACAAAAATCTTGTCGTGCTCGCACTCTGCCAAGGCTTCGGCTATCTCACTTTCGAGATTGGTAGAAATGATGACTCTCTGACTCATAAATTTATCAATATATTATAAATAATGTAATTCTTGCGTGCAAAGGTACGTATTTTTCTGCATTTTGATGCAAAAGAACACACTTTTAGCATTCTTTTCACACATTTTAGACTAAACCTTATCACAAAGGATGCGTCTAAACTATCAAGCGAACAAAAAAAGCTATAAAATACAGAAATGAGAAAGTCATTACTCACCCTGCTCCTGCTATTCATCGCCATGATGATGCAGGCACAGCAACACCTCATCACGGGTGCCATTATCGACAAGGGAACCAACGACCCTGTCGAGGCATCGACCGTACAACTGCTACGCGCGGACAGCACCTATATCTCAGGCGCCATCAGCGACGAGAATGGACTCTTCAGCCTTCAGGCTCCCGAAGACGGCAGTTATCTGCTCAAGATAACCAGCGTAGGATACAAGCCCACCGTAAGGCGCATCATGATGACCCAGGGCAAAGACCTCGCCATGGGCAAGATAAACATCAACGCAGAGGCCATCATGCTCAAGGCCGCCACCGTCACGGCCATGGCCAAGAAAGTGGTGCTCAAGGAAGACACCTTCGTGTACAACTCTGCGGCTTATCGCACACCCGAAGGCTCCACCATCGAAGAGCTCGTGAAGCGCCTGCCTGGAGCTGAGGTGAGCGACGACGGAAGCATCAAAATCAACGGAAAGGAAGTGAAGAAGATCCTCGTAGACGGCAAGGAGTTCATGACCGGCGACACCAAGACGGCCCTGAAGAACCTGCCCACCAGCATCATCGACAAGATCAAGGCCTACGACGAGAAGAGCGACCTGGCTAAGGTGACGGGCATCGACGACGGAGAAGAGGAAACCGTGCTCGATTTCGGCGTCAAGAGAGGTATGAACAAGGGACTCATCGCCAATATGGACCTCAGCATAGGCACCAAGCAACGATACAGCGAAAGAGGCATGGCGGCTTATTTCAACGACCGCAACCGACTCATGCTCTTCGCATCAGCCAACAACACCAACGACATGGGATTCCCCGGAGGTGGAGGCCCTGGCGGATGGGGCCCCAACAAGCAGGGACTCAACGCCTCGAAGATGCTGGGTCTGAACTACAACTACGAGAACAAGGATAAGCTCAAGATGGACGCCTCGCTGAGATGGAACCACAGCGATGGAGACATCAGCAGCACGGTGGCTTCCGAGAACTTCGTGAGCCAGAACTCGTCTTTCTCGAACAGCCGTGCCAAGAACTTCTCGCGCAGCAACAGCTGGGACGGACGTTTCCGCCTGGAATGGAAACCCGACACGATGACCAATATCATGTTCCGTCCATCGTTCACCATCAAGAGCAGCGATGCACTGGCACGAAGCTTGTCGGCACAGTTTAATGCCGATCCTTACCAGATCACCAACGACCCGCTCGAGGACGCAGCACGCGCCGAGCTGGGACTTGAGGACGTAAGCACAAGCAAGAGTCTGTTGCAGCAGGCTGGAGCTCTCGTCAACCTGCAGTCGTCGAGCAGCATCAGCTATAGCGAGTCTGAAAATCTGAGAGGCATGTTGCAGTACAATCGCCGACTCAGTGCGATGGGACGCAACATCACCGTGCGCACCGATGCCAGCTACGGCAAGACCGATGCCAACAGCCTCTCACTCACCAATGCCTACATGTACCTTGTAGATGTGGCCAACGGCAACGAGACCGACCACTACAACACTTATCGTTACAACGTGACGCCTACCCGCAACTACAGCTACTCTCTGCAGGCCACCTATAGCGAGCCACTCTGGAAAGCCACTTTCCTGCAACTGAGCTATAAGTTCACCTACAAATACTCGAAGACCGACCGTTCCACCTACAACTTCTCCGACTTCAGCGATGAGGAGGCAAACCAGTGGGCTTCCATCACTCCCGAGTATCGTGGATGGGGCAACTACTTGGGCACTCTGCGCTCACCTCTCGACGAGTACTTCGACAGCGACCAGAGCCGATTCTCCGAGTACAAGAACTACATTCACGAGATGCAGCTCATGATGCGATTCGTCCGACCAAAGTACAACCTCAGCTTCGGAGCTATGCTCCAGCCACAGAGGTCGAACTTCATCTACGACTATATGGGACAGCACATCGAAACGACACGCAACGTCACCAACTTCTCACCAGCCCTCGACTTCCGTTATCGTTTCAGCAAGGTGAGCAACCTGCGCGTCAACTATCGCGGAACCACCTCGCAACCCTCCATGACCGACCTGCTCGACATCACCGACGACAGCAATCCGCTCAACATCAAGAAGGGAAATCCGGGACTGAAGCCATCGTTCACCCACAACTTCCGACTCTTCTACAACAACTATATAGAGAAGCACCAGCGAGCCCTGATGACCTTCGTCAACTTCTCGATGACACGCAACAGCATCAGCGACATGGTGACCTACGACGACAAGACCGGTGGACGAACCACACAGCCCGAAAACATCAACGGCAACTGGAACGCACGAGGCGCCTTCATGTTCAATACCGCCATCGACAGCGCTGGCGTATGGAACATCAACACCTTCACCACCCTCGCCTATACCAATGCCGTGGGCTATCTGAGCCTCGACGGGAAGACCTCGCAGAAGAACACCACCAAGCAGACACAGGTGGGCGAGCGAATCGCCATGGGCTATCGCAACAACTGGCTTGAGGTCAACCTCAACGGAACCCTAAACTACAACCATGCCCGCAACAAGCTTCAGGCATCGAGCAACATGAACACCTGGCAGTTCTCTTACGGACCGAGCATCACAGCCACCATGCCCTGGGGCATGAGCCTGAGCACAGACCTGAGCCAGAGCAGCCGACGAGGATACAGCGACAAGTCGATGAACACCAACGAACTGGTATGGAACGCCCAACTCTCGCAAGGCTTCCTCAAGGGCAAACCCCTCACCGTGATGATCCAGTTCTACGACCTGCTGCACCAGCAGAGCACCTTGAGCCGTGCCCTTACTGCCATGGCCCGTACCGATACCGAGTACAACAGCATCAACTCTTATGCCATGCTCCACGTCATCTACCGACTGAATATCATCGGAGGCAAGCAGGCACGCGAGACGATGAGGTATGGCGGACGCCCCGACTTCGGCGGACGACCCTTCAATGGCGGACGACCTCCCATGGGACCACCTCCAGGAGGCGGACATCGCCGCTTCTAAGTTTAAAGAAGTTGAAACCCATATACATGATGCCCAGAACCATTCGTCATCGTTGGTTCTGGGCATATTTTTGTCTCATTGGCTCTAATATCTCTACACCTTTCCACATCCGTCAGTTTTAATTTTTATAAAATAATCTTTAAATAACTATAATTATACAGTAAGAAAACTATAACGATACAAATATTTTCCTAACTTTGCAACCACTTTTTATTATAACAGAAATGAAACATCGTATTTTAAGCATGACAATGTCACTTTGCCTCGCCTGCACGATGGGAGCGCAAAGTGCCGAAAAGATTGTACCCATCAAGTATGGAAACATGGATAATTGGGTTATCAGAAACATCAAGGAATCAGGTATCATAGGCGGAAACAAGAAGGTGGTTTATGCCGTAGGTCCGTCGATGACCATCAATGGCAATACCCCCTACACCAACAAGGGCGGCTCGCCCTGGGGAACCTCCAATGTGCTTGCCCACGTGTCAGGCATCTATAAGACCAACAACTCGGTATATCGCGACAAGCACGAGAACGGCCATTGTGCCAAGCTCGTCACCCATATCGAGAAGGTGAAGGTATTGGGACTCATCAACATCAAGGTGCTTGCAGCAGGCTCGCTCTTTCTGGGCGACGTGCGCGAACCCATCACCGGAACCAAGGACGGTCCTAAGGCCATCAACTGGGGCATTCCTTTCACCCATCGTCCCAAGGCGGTGCGTTTCGACTATAAGACCCTGTTGCCCAACTCAGCCACCCGCATCAAGCAGAACGGCTTCAGCAGTGCATCGAAAGTGGCAGGACGCGACTATGCTGTCGCCATCCTCTATCTGCAGAAGCGTCACGAGGATGCCCATGGCAACATCACAGCCAAGCGTGTGGGCACCATGGTGGTGAAGTACAGCAAGAGCACCAATGGATGGGTGAACGACGCCACCTACACCATCCACTATGGCGACATCCGACACATGGCTGGCTATAACGCCTCGCTCATGGGACTTCGTAATTGTGACTATGCTCGTAATAGCAAGGGCAAGAGCGTCATCATCAAGGAGACAGGATGGGCTTCGGCCAACGAGACCCCTACCCACCTCATCCTACAGTTCTCTTCCAGTCATGGCGGAGCCTATATCGGAACGCCCGGCAACACGCTCTGGATAGACAACGTGGCACTCGTATACTAACTGTTTATCACATATTAACACCCCTTATTATATACATAACACATGAAGCAGCTTCTACTCTCATGCCTTACATGCCTTCTCTTGCCTACTCTTGGTATGGCAGGGGAGGCTGACTCTACCTTCACGCCACATACCGGGATGGAAAAAGAGGAGGTAAAAATAGGAAAAAAGGTGGACGAAAATGTGGAAGTGAAGGTGGAAGCGAAGGCGGAAGTGAAGAAGACGGACGAGAAGGCGGACGAGAAGAAGAAATCGCTCATCACCCGTTTTCTCGACTACTTCAACGATGCCAACAAGAAGAACGACAAGCGGTTCGACTTCAGCATCATCGGAGGCCCACACTATGCCACCGACACCAAGTTGGGCTTAGGCTTAGTGGCAGCAGGCATCTATCGCTCCGACCCAGCCGACACGCTCCTCCTCCCCTCCAATGTGTCGCTCTTTGGCGATGTCAGCACGGTGGGCTTCTATCTGCTCGGTGTGCGCGGAACCCACATCTTCCCCCACGACCGTTACCGTGCCGTCTACACGCTCTATTTCTATTCCTTCCCCTGCAAGTTCTGGGGAATGGGATACGACATGGGCGACAACGACGACAACGAGAGCGACATGAAGCGATGGCAGGTGCACGTGAACGGAAGCTTCCTGTGGAACCTTGGCAGCAACCTCTTCCTCGGTCCTTCCGTGGCCTACGACTACATCATCGGCAAGGACATAGAGCGCCCCGAGCTCTTGGCGGGAATGGACCGACATACCGACAACTATGGCGTGGGATTCACCTTCATGTTCGACAACCGTGACAACCTCACCTATCCCCACCGGGGTTATTACGTGAACCTCACCCAGATGTTCCGTCCGCGCTTCATGGGCAACGACTATGCCTTCAGCACCACCGAACTGCAGCTCAACGCCTACCAGCAACCCTGGCGAGGAGCCGTACTGGCAGAAGATGTACGCTCGACACTCAACTTTGGCAATCCCTCATGGGGCATGATGGCACAGACAGGAGGCAGCAATGCCCTGCGCGGATATTACGAGGGAAGATATCGCGACAAGCACATGATAGAAGCCACTGTCGAACTTCGCCAGCACGTGTGGAAACGCAACTCGCTCACGGCCTGGATAGGCGCAGGAACCGTCTTCCCCAAGTTCAGCCAGATGAGAAGCCGTCACATCCTGCCCAACTTTGGTGTGGGCTATCGATGGGAATTCAAGAAGAACGTCAACGTGCGTCTCGACTATGGTTTCGGCAAGGGCGGACAGAGAGGATTCCTCTTCAATATCAACGAGGCGTTCTAAAAGCAAACAACACACAACATGAAATCATTCAACAAAATCATATACTGGTATGCCGTCATCGCGCTTACCGTGCCCAATGTGGCCCTTTGTTTCACCGAGCACCTCAGCACATGGGCAGCCCTTGCCAACACCGTGCTGCCCTTTGGTGTCTACATGGCTCTGATGAGCATCTGTCGCAAGCCGGGCAAGATGGTGTGGTGGCTCTTCCCCATCATCTTCTTTGCGGCTTTCCAGATCGTGTTGCTCTATCTCTTCGGCAAGGGCGTCATAGCCGTGGATATGTTCCTCAACCTCGTAACCACCAATCCTGGCGAGGCCATGGAGTTGCTCGACAACCTCATTCCTGGCGTGGCGAGTGTCTTCATCCTCTATCTGCCCCTGCTCATCCTGGGCGTGGTGTCCATACGGAGCAAGAAGGCACCCGTGCTGTCCTCTGCCCTCAGAAAGCGATATGCCCTGTGGGCTTCAGCCTTGGCCATCGTGGGATGCATCCTTGTTGCCACGGCCTGTCTCTCCCGTCCTTCCGACAACACACAGCTCGACGACCATCACGCCCCACAATATAGCGTGCTCAACGACCTCTACCCCGTCAACGTGTTCTATAACCTCTACCTTGCCGTGAAGCGCAACAACGCCTCCATCCACTACAAGGAGGCATCTGCCCGTTTCCGCTTCGATGCCAGGCCGTCCCATCCCGAGGACTCCTGTGAGGTCTACGTCATGGTGATAGGCGAGACGGCACGAGCCATGAACTTCAGTCTCTATGGTTATCAGCGCGACACCAATCCACGGCTCAGCAAGACCCCGGGACTGGTGACGTTCAGCGATGTCACCACCCAGTCGAACACCACCCACAAGAGTGTGCCCATGCTCCTCTCGCAGGCTTCGGCCTCCGACTTCGAGCGTCTCTTCCACGAGAAAGGCATCCTGCAGGCCTTCCGTGAGGCAGGCTTCCACACCGTGTTTCTGAGCAATCAGCGCCCCAACCACTCGTTCATCGACTTCCTGGGCGAACAGGCCGACCAGTGGCTCTTCCTCAAGACGGGCGATGCCAACCCCGCTGGCCGTGAGCTGGCCGAAGCCCCGGGCAAGGACGGCAACTACTATGACGCCGACCTGCTGCCCATCCTCGACAAGATACTGGGCCGGAAACGCAAGAAGGAATTCATCGTGCTCCACACCTATGGCTCTCACTTCAACTACATGGACCGCTATCCCCGACAGATGGCGCATTTCCAGCCCGACACGCATTGCGAGGCCAAGAAGGAAAACCGTCCCGACCTCATCAACGCCTACGACAACACCATCCGCTACACCGACCTTGTGCTCAGTGGGGTGATAGAGCGCCTGAGAGCACACGGAGGCATGAGCGCCATGCTCTATACGAGCGACCATGGCGAGAACATCTTCGACGACAGTCACAAGCTCTTCCTTCATGCTTCGCCCCGAGCTTCGGAGTACGAGTTGCATGTGCCCTTCCTGGTATGGACATCGCAGAGCTTCCAGCATCAGGAGCCAGCCGTGGCACAGGCCCTCTCCGCCAACCGCCACAAGCAGGCACAGAGCAGCCGTTCCGCCTTCCACACCATGCTCAATATCGGGGGCATCAGTACGCGCTTCCGCCAAGAGCACGAGTCGTTGGCGAGCCCTGCCTATCGTCCCGCCCCTCTGCTCTACCTCAACGACCACAACGAGGCTATCCCACAGGCAGAATGTGGATTTTAGGCTAACTTCCCCACTTGCGAAACTTGAGTTAGATTATAAAAACTTTCTCTTTTCCTTCTCTATATCAGTTTTTTGCTGTAATTTTGCACCCGAATAAGTCAATAACAGTAGAAAACAATGGACTCAACACGCAAAATCGAAAAAGTAAGTTTGCGCAACCTCCACATGGAGGATTACGACCAACTGGCGAAATCGTTCAAGCGCATTTATGCCGACTCGGACGTTTTCTGGACACGTTCTCAAATCAAAAAGCTCATTACCATCTTTCCCGAAGGTCAGGTAGTCATCATCGTCGACGACAAGATCGTGGGCTGCGCCCTCTCTATCATCGTCAACTACAACATGGTGAAGGGCGACCACACCTATGCTCAGGTGACAGGCAATGAAACCTTCAACACCCACGATGCCAACGGCAACATCCTCTATGGCATCGAGGTCTTTATCCACCCCGACTATCGTGGCCTCCGACTGGCCCGACGCATGTACGAATACCGCAAGGAGCTGTGCGAGAAACTCAACCTCAAGGCCATCATGTTTGGCGGACGCATACCCAACTATCACAAGTATGCCGACCAGATGCGCCCCAAGGAGTACATCGAGAAAGTGCGCAGTCGTGAGATCTACGACCCCGTGCTCACCTTCCAGCTGTCCAACGACTTCCACGTGCGCCGTGTGATACGCAACTATCTGCCCAGCGACGAGGAGAGCGAACACTGCGCCACCCTGTTGCAGTGGGACAACATCTACTATCAGCCACCTACGGACTCCTATGTAGACCGCAAGCCCACCGTGCGCATCGGTCTCGTGCAGTGGCAGATGCGCCCCTATGCCTCCGTCGACGACCTCTTCGAGCAGGTGGAATTCTTCGTCGATTCGGTGAGCGACTATAAGAGCGACTTCATCCTCTTCCCCGAATACTTCAATGCCCCTCTGATGGCTAAGTTCAACAATATGGGCGAGGCACAGAGCATCCGACAGATGGCACAGTACACCGAGCAGATACGCGACCGGTTCCGTGAGCTTGCCATCAGCTACAACATCAACATCATCACGGGCAGCATGCCTTACGTCAAGGACGACGGTGCCCTCTACAACGTGGGCTTCCTGTGCCGACGCGACGGAAGTGTGGACATGTACGAGAAGATTCATGTCACCCCCGACGAGCAAAAGTGCTGGGGTCTTACAGGCGGAAGCCGCATCCAGACCTTCGACACCGACTGTGGCAAGATAGGCATCGTGATCTGTTACGACGTGGAGTTCCCCGAGCTCTCACGCCTCATGGCTCAAGACGGCATGCAGATACTCTTCGTGCCCTTCATGACCGATACCCAGAACGCTTACTCCCGTGTGCGTGTATGCGCCCAGGCCCGTGCCATCGAGAACGAGTGCTATGTGGCCATTGCGGGCAGTGTGGGCAACCTGCCCCGTGTGCACAACATGGACATACAGTATGCTCAGAGTGCCGTGTTCACGCCTTGCGACTTTGCCTTCCCCAACGACGGCAAGCGATCGGAGGCTACGCCCAACACCGAGATGATTCTCGTATCCGACGTTGACCTCAACCTGCTCAACGAGCTCCACACCTATGGTGCCGTGCGCAACCTGCGCGACCGCCGCAAGGACCTCTATGAGCTGAAGAAAAAATAAAGATGTACAAGATCGACATATCGGAGCGCACGCTCCACTTCAAGCAGCCTGCCGGAACCTCACGGGGCGTCTACACCACCCGGCACAGTTATTACCTCACCCTCACCTCGGCAGAACATCCGGGCATCAGGGGCGTGGGCGAATGTGCCACCCTGCCCGACCTGAGCTGTGACGCCAAGCCCGAATACGAGCTCACGCTCCGACAGGTGTGCCAGATGGTGGAACAGATGGGGCGCATACCCTACGACATGATACGTGCCTACCCCAGCATCACCTTCGGACTGGAGACCGCCTTTGCCGACTTCTTCCGTCAGTGCCCCGCTATCGATGTGCCGGCATGGGCGACGTACCTGGCAAGCCTCTACGACACGCCCTTCGCACGGGGCGAGGAGGGCATCACCATCAACGGACTGGTATGGATGGGCACCTACGACGAGATGCTCGCCCGACTGGAGGAGAAGCTGAAGAGCGGATTCCACTGCGTGAAACTGAAGATTGGCGCCATCGACTTCTTCAAGGAGCTCGACCTCATCAAGCGCATACGCCAGGTGTACAGCAAGGAGCAGATAGAGTTGCGCGTGGATGCCAACGGTGGCTTCACGCCCGAAAACGCCATGAGCCGACTGGAAGCCCTGGCACAGTACGACATCCACTCCATAGAGCAGCCCATACGCCAGCACCAGTGGCCCAAGATGGCTGCCCTGTGCCGTGAGTCACCCCTGCCCATCGCCCTCGACGAGGAGCTCATCGGCGTGAACGTACGATCGATGAAGCAGGCATTGCTCGACACCATACACCCTCAGTACATCGTGCTGAAGCCCTCGCTCCACGGAGGCATGTATGGTTGCAGAGAGTGGATAGAACTGGCTCAAGAGCGTGGCATCGGCAGTTGGATAACATCAGCACTCGAAAGCAACGTAGGTCTCAGTGCCATCGCCCATTTCTGCGCCAAGACTTATGGTCCCGGGGTCTCCATGCCTCAGGGCCTTGGCACCGGTCAACTCTTCACCGACAACATTCCCATGCCTTTGGAAATCAGAGGAGAGAAGATCTTTGTTAATGGTTGATTTCGGAAAACATTCCCCTTATGGAACTGAACGAATTTCTTGCCGAATGGCACAATGACAACCCTCGCATTCTGGTACACACCAGCGGATCTACGGGCAAACCCAAGCCCCTGATGGTGGAGAAGAGGCGGATGCTCAACTCAGCCCGCATCACCTGCGACTTCTTAGGACTGAAGCCGGGCGACACCGCCCTGCTCTGCATGCCCCTCGACTATATCGCAGGCAAGATGATGGTGGTGCGAAGCCTCCAGCGAGACCTTCGGCTCACCACCGTGCGTCCGAGCAGCCATCCCCTGGCCGACGATGCCCTGCCCAGCTTCACCTTTGCCGCCATGGTGCCCATGCAGGTGTACAACACCCTGAAAGTGCCCTGCGAGCGCGAACGGCTCATGCGCATCCGTCACCTCATCATAGGCGGAGGAGCCATCAGCGACGAGTTGGCACAGATAATCAAGCCCCTGCCCAATGCCGTATGGAGCACCTATGGCATGACCGAGACCCTGTCGCACATCGCCCTGCGCCGCCTCAATGGTCCTGATGCCAGCCTCTGGTACACCCCCTTCGACGGCGTAGGCATAAGCCTCAATGCCGACGGATGCCTTGTCATCGACGCCCCCGAGGTATGTGCCGAACCCCTTGCCACCAACGACATCGCCCAGCTACGCACCGACGACCGCACGGGCAAGACGCTCTTCCGCATCAAGGGCCGCAAGGACAACGTGGTGTGCAGTGGAGGCATCAAGATTCAGATAGAGGAGGTGGAGGAAACCTTGCGTCCGCACCTGTCGGCGCCCTTCATGATCGTCAAGAAACAAGATGAGATGCTGGGCGAAAAAGCCATCCTCCTCACCGAGTCGGCCGACCTGACCCACATTGAAGAAATATGCAGAAACACCCTGCCCAAATACTGGGTGCCACGGGAGTTTCTGCACATCGACCACCTGCCCCTCACCGAGACAGGCAAGCCTAAACGCTCAGGAGCGTTCTGAAATTATACGACCTCCCCTTCACACCACGGTGATCCAGATGCTCTCTTCGTTCTGCTGAGCCTGGGTGATGAGGTCGATGAGTTGGCGCAACCGCTGTTGCGAGTTCACCACCATGCCCACCATTTTGTTTTCGCCCACCAGGATGCAGCCCTGCGTGTCGTCAGGATAGTTGCCAGCATGGATGCGTATGCCCTCAAAGAGGGGCACGCCCACGAGTAGGGGCAACCATCTCTTGAATCGTGGCGACTTGCTCACCACCACGGTGTAAGAGCCTTCGGGGATAGCCGTCTTGCCCTGCACCTTGCGGGCCATCTTGCCCGACACCCTGCCGTGGCGAGCATCCACCTCCCTCGGGGCAAGCGGAATGCCCAGCAGGTTGCGCCATGTAGGCTCCAGGGTGTCGCAGAAGTAATGCTCTGTGGTGAGCAGGCTCTCGTCCACACGGCAGCGCACAGTGCGCTTGTCTTCCCTCCTCCTGCCGGGTATCAACTCTCGTTCCACACTTCCATCGGACAGGATATACAGTCGGCCGATGGTGTAAGTAGCTCTCTTGGCTATGCGTTTCAATATGATTTCCATCTCTAAGATAACGTTTAATGTTTAGTGTTTTTATGAAAAACTCTCATCCTTTCAAGAACTTCACCTTGCGGAAAATCGGACTGTCAGTGTCAGTGTCAGCACCTACCACCTTAGCCACATATCCACGGTGCACCCATTGGTGTATGGCATCCCTGATGCGCCTGGCGTTGTCGTTGTCGAAGCCTTGAGCACGCCGCACCTTCACGTAGTCGTCCATGGTAAACTCGTCGGGCAAGAGCGACAGCAGGTTCTTAGGACCGTTGGGTGCTGTGCGGCTCACCTTGTCTTGCTCGCCATCGGCATCGTAGATCATTTGTCCGAAGAGTTTCAGCTTGCACCACAGGTCGTAACGCTCGCTCCAGCGCACGAAGTCCTCTATCGACTTCTCCCACTTCATGCCGTTGGCGACATACAGCACACAGGCCTTGAGGTAGGCGATGACGTTGGCACGGAAGGAAAGGTTCTCGAACACATAGTTCTGCGACAGACGGGCAAACTCAGCATTCTCCTCCATCAGCTTGCGGGCGAGCCGGAGAGCCTGGGGGCAGTCCACCAGTCCGCGGGCCTTCAACAGGTTGTCGATGTAGGGTTTCAGTTCCTCGTCGAAGGAGGCATCGTAGGAGCCATAGACGGGAATCTCCGATCCGCACGGGCGTCGCTCGATGGTGGCAAACGAGATGCGGCTCACGGGTCCGTCGGTCACCACCCTTCGGAAATAGTCACGACACTTCTTCGGTGTGCAACAGGCATTCCAGTTGAAGCGCACCTTCACAGTCTCGGTCACCGACTGCACGCCCACTCGGTCCTGTCCATAGTTGCCCAGGTCGAAAGCCAGCTCCATGATGCGGAAGTGCTGGTTGGTCTTGCCCTTGAGGGCATCGAAGAGGTTCAGCTCATTCACTTTGGCATAGAGGAAGTGCCGTTCAGCCTCCTTCATACGCAGCACGAAGGCAGGGTTGGTCATGTCGATGTTCACCTCCTGGATGACGAGTCCTTCGGGGCGTTCACGCTTGTCCTTGTTGGAGCCTTTGCGGTTACATTCGTCCTTCCAAGCCCTCTCCCGCTCACGCTGTTCGGCGTCGCGTGCCCTGATGTCTGCCATGATGCGGTTGATGGGCTGGGTGATGCTCTCCTTGCCGCTTCCCGTGGGAGCACAGAGGATGTTCATCAGCGTGGCCTCATGCTCCACGTTGTCGATGTAGCGGAAGCGGGTGTCGCACAGATGGCTTGCCAGTGCTGGGAAGACGGCTTGCGACACGGCAGGCTGATAGATGGCGGGCGTCTTGCTCACGAGCAGACGGATGAGGCGGGGCAGTTTCTGAGGCATCTCGTGTATGCGATAGAAGTAGGAGTCGGGGTTCAGGATGTCGCCAAACTCGTCGGCATCATAGTCGGCGGCTTTCCCCCTTGCCCTCTCCTCCTGGCACAGGCTGATGGCCTTGCGCACAATCATCGGCATGCGGTGCGACTGCTTTCTCTGACAAGCGCTGTCGACGGTGGTGAAGGCTCGCTTCTTCTCCTCGCCGAAGGTGGGAATCACCTGCTTGATCCACGTGGCGTTGTCGTCGCACAGATAGCGCAGATAGCAGCTCAGTGTGAAGATAAACGAGTTGCGCGAACCGTGCTGTGGCTCCCCTCCGAGCAGTTCTACGAGCTTGCTTGTTATCTCCTCGTAGGAGATTCCGTCGTATTCTTGGGCGAAGTCTTGTCGTCTCTCCTCTCCGCCATGATCTTGATCCACTCCATGATTGCCGAGATGATGATCATCAGCACAATCATGATTAGCAGACTGGGCATGCTCAACAGCAGGGCCAGCAGGAAGAGCAGCAGAGCTATTATCGCTCTCAGGTCGATGTTCTTGATTCGTTGCAACTTGGGGGTTAAGGTCATGTTCGGATTCATTTTTGTTAAGTTTAGGATTAGGGTTGATATTTACGCTGGTATTCGCCTGAGAAGCAGCATCACCGTTGGAGCCTCTCTCGTCCATGCCGGAAGAGCTTCGCAAGGGGGCGAAGAGCCGTGCCTCGTCGATGAAGAGGATGTAGTCTTCGGGCACGATGAACGACGGGCGTGCCAGGTCTTTCACACACACGTCGTACTCCTCGTCGCCGAGCTGTTGCGACATCCACTTCTGAGCCTCTGCCAGGTTCATGCCCTCTGGCATGACGAAAACGAGCCTGAGGCCCTCCAACGACGGTGTGACGTGCACGAGCAGTATTCTCGCCAGCACCTGAGGATTCTTCACTCTCAGTTCTTCACTTTTCGCTTTCCACCATCCCGTAGGGTCGGCGATGTGGTCTTTGTCGTAGATGCTGAGTCCGCTGGGTATGGCGTCAGCATTGAGTCGTCGGCCATTGCGAAAGGTGGCGTGGGGCGTGAGTATGGGCAACTGGCTCTTGAGCCGTGTCTTCATCGTGTCGTAGTCTTCCTGCCCTATCTCTCCCCGGCGTTTGCGCTCCAGTGCATCCTCTATCTGTGCGCATACGTCCTTCACCCTGCTGCTCTTAGTAGCCTGGTGGAAGAGCTCGGGGGTGCATACTTGCACCTCCCTGCTCCTTACGCTTTGTGATATTCCAAAAGCCATGGTTGTTTCGTATTTAATGTTTAATCATTTTTTCGATGTCCTGCACCAGGATGTCCTGATACACCTGTCCCTGATACTCATGGGTCTGAAAGCGCAGTTTCACCACGACCACCTCTCCGGCATAGAACCTAAGTTGTGCGTCCTTACCAAGCATCACCGCGGCAAACTGGTTTTCAAACTTTCCGCCAAACTCCTGCAACACGATGTTGCACTTGGCGAGTTTCCCGTTCTCACTCTTCTGCGAATCGACGAGGGAAGTCTCTCCCTGCATCACTACTTTCATGATCATTGTTTCCATGTTTTTTTAATGTTTAGTTTGTAATTGAAGTTTCGTATTTTCGGAAGTTAAGGGAAGTTTGTGTAATGAAACACCCACAAGGACTGTTGTCTTAACTCCTTAACTCCTTAACTCCCTAACTCCTTTAGCCCTCAGATGAATAAACTCCCGTCCCTTCTCCGTCCACACGAGGTACATGCGGGTTAGCACGGTGTCTCTTCCCACAAAGAGGTCATAGTGGGTTCGGCTCTTCGCCAGTCCGCGGTGGGCATAGTCGGCATAGAGCATATACTGTCCGCTCTGGTAGTACTGAATCCGTTCAGCACAGAGCCAGCGGTTCAGTTCCTGCGCCGTCATCCCCAATTCCTTGGCTATCTGCGTGGTGGTGTAGCACGAGATGCTTTCGAGCACGCTGTCGGTGTAGAGAGCCTTGGGCAGCAGTCGGTCGATTTCCACATCCTGCTCAGCGATTCGTCTGTTCTTTTGTTCCAAGAGCACTTTCTGCTCGCTGATGAGCTTGTTCTGCTGGGCTATGAAGGAATCTTTTTCCCGAAGCGTCTTGCGAAGGATCTCCTCAGTCTTGCGGACGACCGCCTCATCGCTCTCGCCTTCGTGGAGCGGAATGAACCCGCCCGTCTTGCGAATTTGCGGCAGCACCACCGAGGTGACCCAATGCTTGAACCGCTGCGCTGTGGGGAGCTTCGAGCCAAGCACCAGCGCATAGAATCCGCTCTCGTTGACGAAATGCAAACTGCGTTTTTGTTCATACACAGATCCGTTTCTTCGTATAGTCACACTCGCGGTACGTTTCGTACCGTCAGTAGGCTTCACATGGCGCAAGATAGCTTTGCGGGCCTGGTCATATCCAAGAGCTTTGCACACGTCATTTCCGCAAAACTGAGGCTCGCCTTTTTCGTCGGTCAAGATGCGGATGCATCCGAACTCAGAGCACTCAAATACCATCACCGGGACGGCATTCTCATGATTGGCAGCTTTAGATGCCACCATGTTGGCAGCAGCCTTGCTACCGACATCCTGTACATTAGTTTTTTTCATAAGCTATAAATATTGAAATGGTTAATACTATATTTCTAATACGAAATGTGATTTTCATGGCAAAAGACCATCATTCTTGTTGTTTCAACCTTGTCAAAGAGCGAGTGGATGGCAATATCATTCTTATGTCCCACTTACAACATGGCATACACAGGAATGTCCACGAACTTCAGAACTCGGCGATGGTTCTGAAATCCATGAGCAAAGGTAAAGCGAAAAAAAAGGATGTCAAAAGAAAAAAATATGCAATGATCAGCTGGTCTAATCAGTCTAATCATTGCATATCTTTTCGTCTCATTCGTCCAACAAAGAGTCTAACGAATGTTATGTTTATTTAACAAAGAAGTATCAATACAAAGACTTATGTAAGCCTATATGTATTGATGTCATACGTTTTACATGAATAGAGCAGAAAGAGACCTGCATTTCTTTCTACTCTTATTTCTATGAACCATTATTGGCATTTTACCAAGTGATAACCTTGTCAACTATTTCCTGTTGCTCCAAGCTACTTCTTCGTAGATAGATACGTGTTGTCTCTATGCTTTCATGTCCCATGAGGTCGGCAAGCAGGGCAATGTCGTTGAACTTCTCCAAGAAATTCTTGGCATAACGATGGCGGAACGAGTGAGGGTACACCACTTTTTCATTCAAGCCATACTTCACCGCATAGTTCTTCAACTGCTGTGATATGCCTCTTGTCGTGATGCGCTCGCCAAAGCGATTGAGAAAGAGATAGCCACTTGTACGGTTGAGTGTCTGCAACCACTTTTCTGTTTCTGTGCGCAATGTCTTGGGGATATAAATACGCCGTATCTTACCACCCTTGGTGTAGATGTCGTAATAGCCTACTTGCACGTGCTCAACCTTGATTTGCACAAGTTCGCTCACTCTGGCACCAGTCGCAGCTAAGAAACGCACCACAAAGTACCACTCCAAGTTGTCTTCCTTCTTCAACTTGTTCTTCAAGAAAGTGTAGTCGGCATTGCTGATGACATTCTCCAAGTACGAACGCTGCTGCACCTTGACCGACTTCAAACGGAGCTTCACCTTGCCTACAAATACAAGATACTTGTTCAACGCCTGAATACGGAGGTTCACCGTCTTTGGCTTGTAAGTCTCAATCAAGTAGGTCTTGTAAACCAACAAGTTTTTCTTGTTCAACTCTTTGTGTCGAGAGCCAAACTCCTTCACGGCATACATATATGCCGAAATCGTGTTCTTAGCCATATTACCTTGGCTTAGGAACTCTTCAAATTTGTCTAATTCCATTTCTATTCGTTTATTAGTGAAACATAAAGTTGTCCATATAAATAGGCATGGATTTGTTCTATGAGTTCCTATTATGAGAAGATAACCGCTACTGGGGAGGTGAAGTGCATTGATGAGGAGATACCATTTGAGATACCACAGAGGTGGGAATGGTGCAGAATGGGAAGTATTGGCGATTGGGGGGCAGGTGCCACACCAGCAAAGGGTAATCCCGATTATTATGGTGGGTCTATATTATGGTTAAGAACTGGAGAATTGAATAATGGTATTGTCTATGATTCAGAAATAAAGGTTACAAAAAAAGCATTACAAAAATGTTCATTAAGAATGAATCGAATCGGTGATGTTCTTATTGCTATGTATGGTGCAACTATAGGTAAAGTAGCTATTGTTGGCAAGGAACTTACAACCAATCAAGCTTGTTGCGCTTGCACTCCATTTGGCATTTACAACTATTTTCTGTTTTTCTTTCTGATGGGTAGTCAAATTGACTTTATAAAAAAAGGAGAAGGTGGTGCGCAGCCAAACATTTCAAGAGAAAAATTAGTTTCTCATTTGATGCCTATACCACCATTGGCAGAACAGTATCGAATTGTCGAGAAAATACAATATCTGTTACCCTTGGTGGAAAAATATAGCGATGGTCAAATTTTACAAGACAAACTTAATTCGGAAATTAAAGACAAATTACGCAAATCCATTCTACAGGAGGCTATTCAAGGGAAACTCGTTCCACAAATAGCTGAAGAAGGTACAGCGGAAGAACTGCTTGAACAAATAAAGACAGAGAAGCAGAAACTCGTGAAAGAAGGCAAGCTAAAGAAGACTGCCCTCAACGATTCTGTTATCTTCCGTGGTGATGATAACAAGTATTATGAGCAGATAGGCAAAAAATGCTTGGATATAACTGAGCAAATTCCCTTTGAAATCCCAAGTAGTTGGGAATGGTGTAGAGTTCGTAATGTATCAAACTCTTATATTGGTCTAACGTATAAACCGACTGATATTGACAAGAAAGGAACTATCGTATTACGTTCCTGTAATATACGAAATGGCAAGTTAGCATTAGATGATATTGTAAGAGTAAGTTCTTCCATATCAGAAAAATTGCTAATAGAAGAGAATGACATTATAATTTGTGCAAGAAATGGGAGCAAACGGTTAGTTGGAAAATCGGCTCTTATAAGGAATTTGCCAGAGCCAATGACATTTGGCGCATTTATGGCAATATGTAAAACTCCTATTTACGAATATATGTTTGCTTATTTGCAGTCTGATTTGTTCTTTGGGCAGTTGAGAGATGTGAGTAATACAACCACAATCAATCAACTAACCCAAAACAAATTCAATGATTTTCTAATTCCGATACCACCTGTAAAGGAACAAGAGCGTATTGCTTTCAAAATAAGCCAGTTATTTCAAGAGTTGTGCTGACAACTCTATCTTTTGGACTATTCTTTTCTGCTCTTGAAATGGCGGAATGCCAATTATAAGACCATAGAAAAGCTCCCTGTTGAGGTGTGGAATAGCAGCACCTTTCTTTGAATTGCGCAAAGTATCCTTATAAAATTGTATAAAAGCCAAGACAAAAGGTTTGTACATAGAGGAACTTATCCATAATTGCTTGAACGTGCTACCCATATAACCGTCTTGTGGAACGATGAAAACTTCACCAGAGTTTTCACCGTCCACAAGCATTATATTGTCGCCTTTATATACAAGTTTACCTTGTTCCACTATAGTTTCAGAACTTTTACCACGTAAGTATTTTGCATCTAACAAGCATTGCTTGCCAATGGTTTTCAAGCCGTCTGTAAGTTGGCAAACAGCATTTAATCGAGCAATAGACCAAGTACTTGGAAAATCAAAAGGAAGTTCAATCTCAGTTACTTCGCTCCCTACCTGCTCATAATACTTGCTATATTCCTATACGTTTCTACAATTCTATATTGTTCTTGCAATGGTGGTAAGGGAATAAAATACTTCTGTAAGCGAACCATTGTCAATGTTGCAACTGTTGTTCCTTGTGATTCTTGTCTGTATTGTCCCTTAAAGAAAGGTGATTCTATTACCATTTTTAGATATTCTGCGCAGAGTCCATACTTGTTAGTCAAGCAAAGTACACTTCCATCTTTGTAATAAAATCTATCATTTTTTTTGACGATATACACTTTTCCCAAAGTCCCCACAGCTGTAATCATTAGGTCATTTGGCAAAGGAACTCCACTTGAAGAAAAGTCTTCATACAAAGAGAGATCTATGTATAGTTCGTTATCAACAAAACCATCATCAGCCAATTTGCCAATTTCTCTCGCTCGATAGAATGGTATTCCCGCTTGTCTCCAGTCCTTTGCATGAACTCTACGAGCAGAGCCAATACTAAGGATTGTTTCCAAACGTACCCAAGCCCAACTTATCGGTATATAAAAAGGTATATCCTCATTAATACACTCACACGTTGCGCCTTTCTTCTCCCAATACTTGTTATCGTCACCACGAAAGATAACAGAATCGTTGAGGGCAGACTTCTTTAGCTTGCCCTCTTTGACGAGTTTTTGCTTCTCTGCCTTTATTTGTTCAAGCAGTTCTTGAGCTGTACCCTCCTCTGCAAGTTGTGGAACAAGTTTTCCTTGAATAGCCTCTTGAAGGATGCTCTTACGAATAGTATTGGAAAGTTCTTCATTTAACTTATTAAGTTTATCCTGCGCTTTTCCATACTCATCTATATATGGCATCAACTCCTTTGCTTTTGTATCAATACGAAACTGCTCCGAAAGAGGTGGAAGTGGAACTAACAGAGACGTCATTGTTCCTGTGCTTACACGAGGCATTTTTACACCAAACGTTGCAGAATTAATGTAATCATCTATGTAAGGTGATTTCAAAAAGCTAACAATATAATCTTTGCATATATTGCCATAGCAAGTGAAGGGTATGATTTCGGGAGTGCAAATACCTCCTTCGGGTGCAACGAGTATCTTTAATAAATATGGACGGAGTTTGCTATATAAAATATCACCACGGTTGAATATTGTCTTGTCACCGATGGCTTTTCGCTCACCAACAGTCTTGATATTCAGTAGTCTTCCTCCTTTTTCTATATCCTCCAAATCCAATCCCCACAATTGAGAATCGGCATTTGATGCGTTGATTTTTCTTTTTGTTTGTGCATAAGTTGATATTTCTCCCAATCTGCACCATTCCCACCCCTTGGGTATCTCAAACTGCACTTCCTCATCAATGCACTTCACCTCTCCCGTAGCAAGCATCTTCTCATAATAGGAATTGTCCTCACCACGGTAGATAATGGATGCGTTCTTGTCACGCTTGATTTTCTTCTCCTTGATCAAGCGTTCTTTCTCCTGACGAATCTTTTCAAGCAAAACGCTTGCAGGTTCGTCATTAGGGTCTTGCGGTACAAGTTTTCCCTGTATCGCCCATTGTAATATGCTATTCTTTAATTGCTTTCCGTTCATTATAATTTTCTATCGTTAGAAATCATTGTCCTTATTCTTCTGCTTCAAGAAAAACTGATAAAGTTTCTTGCCTATTTTATCTTTGGCAAATGTCCGCTCATGCTCAATAGGTATGGTAGATAACCTTATCTTAGCCACGCCTTTTTTCAACAACTCAAATTGTTGTGGACTTATCTTGAATTGAGCTGTAGAACTGATTTCTGTCACAGGAAGGACTATATTGCCAGAAACAATGCCTGCCGTTTCAGAACCGCTACCAATCTGAGAACCATAAAGTTTAATAACTTCACCATCGAATGTTTTCAACAACATGGTTGATTCTTTTAGGAAATTCAGTCTGTCTGACTTTACGGTTGCGATAATGTAATATGCCGTATCCTGCTTTGCAACGCTATATTTCATGTTGCATCCCTCGGCAGCCAAAGGTCGATATGTATATCCAACCGTTTGTGCATTTATATTGACACTGCACATAGTCAGTACAATAGACAAAATGATTTGTATTCCAATATTACTTTTCATAATCATGCTATAAAATCGAAATGTCCTTATTTTATTGTTGTTACTCTGCTTCGTCCAACAACTTGTCAAGTTGCGCTTGCAGTTCTTCACGCTTTGGCAGATAAAGTTGGTAACGTGCCACAAACAATTGATTGGTTATACCCTCCAAGGCATACTCCATCAGAAGTTCGTCTTTTCTTGCTCCCAAAACTATGCCAATTGGTGGATTATCGTCAGATTGACATACTTCTGTTTTGAAATAGTTAAGGTAGAGGTTCATCTGCCCGATGTCACCATGCTTTATCTCTGCTCGCTTCAGGTCAATCAGCACATAGCATTTCAAGATACAATGGTAGAATACCAAATCCACCTTGAACTGTCGGCTTCCTATCTGCATGGAGTATTGTCTACCCACAAATGCAAAACCACGTCCCATTTCCAAAAGAAACTGCTCCATGTGGTCTTTAAGAGCCTTTTCTAAGTCACTCTCCTTATAGCGTTTCTGTTTGGGAAGTCCTGCAAATTCAAGCACGAAAGGGTCACGGATGATGTCTTGCGGAGTTTGCACTTGGTGCCCCTCGTTAGCCAAAGCAAGAACTCCTGCCTTGTCTGTGCTTAGTGCAAGTCGCTGAAATAGACAACTTTTCATCTGTCTTTTCAGTTCTCGAACTTTCCAGCCTTCCTTAATACATTCATTAAAATAGAACTTCATTTCGAGAGAATTATCACACTTTAGTAGTTCATAGTAATGGCTCCATGTCAATTTTGGGGACGCTGTCCCCAAAATTGGAAAAGCCAAATAGAACTTACGCATATAAGTGAGATTAGTACGGTTGAACCCCTTGCCATTTCTAATAGTCAAATCTTTTGAAAGATTCATGAGCAAATGTTTTCCATACTCTGCTCTATCTTTACCTTTAAGCTCAAACTCCACAATGTATTTACCTGTCTGCCAGTTTGCTTCAAGCAATTCTGTATTGACAGCATTGACCGCTTTTAACTTCGCCTCACCCCATAGCGTGGTTATGTTGTCTATCAACTTCTGATAGGCAGCATCATTTATGTTTGTCATGCCTTTATTCTCCATGCCAATCTTTTAGATTTGTGGAACACCGTCCCACATATTACAATTCATCTACCTTCACCTCAATCCCCAATATACGCTGTATCTCTGCCAATGTCTTGTCTATCTCATGATCAAGAGCCTTACGCTTCTTGAAATAGTCGGCAAGCAGTTCGGCAGGAGGCAAGATTTCCTCATCCTCTTTCGGGAACTTACACAAGTCGAAGTTGCAATCAGAATCTATCAATTCCTGTACAGGATAGCAGCGTGATTTCTCGTCTCCATCAGCAATAATAATCTCCTTACGGTCGTTCCACCACTCACGGATTGGGTCGCAATGTTCCGACTTCATGGACTTTGTCTTGGAGAAATGCTTGTAACCCTCTGGCATATCCAAACGATAGAACCACGTTTCCTTTGTAGAATAGCCCTCTGGAGCACCCTCCGCACTGGTATTATCGAAGAACAGAATGTTCGTGGCAATGGAAGTGTAGGGCGCAAAGATGCTGCCTGGCAAACGGATAATGGTGTGCAAGTTGAAATCCCTGAGCAACTTTGTCTTAATGGCTATCTTTGTGTTGTCCGCTCCAAACAGGAAACCGTCTGGAACAATGACTGCTGCACGGCCATTCTTCTTCAGTCGGTACATGATGAGAACCATAAACAAGTCAGCAGTCTCGCTACTGCGCATATCTGAAGGGAAGTGTGACTTGACATCCGATTTCTCGTTACCACCGTATGGTGGGTTCATCAACACAACATCAAACTTGTCTCCGTCTGTATAGTTGAGTACATCTTTTGTAAGCGAGTTGTCGTGATATACCAATGGCGTGTCAATACCATGCAGCAATAGGTTTGTTACACATAACATATATGGGAACTGTTTCTTTTCGATGCCAAACACAGACTGGTTGTATTCTTTGCGGTCGTCAGCTGTCTTGACCTTCTTATCCAATTCGGCCAACCAGCTGGTGATGAAACCTCCCGTACCACAGGCGAAGTCAGCCATTTTTTCACCAATCTGCGGATTGACTATCTCTGCCATAAATTCGGTCAAGGCTCTTGGGGTGTAGAATTCACCAGAGGAACCTGCCGACTGCATTTCTTTGAGAATAGTCTCGTATATCTCACCGAAAGCATGACTTTCCTCATAGTCACCAAGGTTCAAACCGTCAATCACATTCAGCACTTGACGAAGTTGAACTCCGTCTTTCATATATTGGTTGGCATCCTCAAAGGTGGTCTTTACAATAGCTTGACGAATTGGCGTATCAGGTGTTACCTCTATCTTCTTGAGCTCCACAAACAATGTGTTGTTGACAAACGAAAGCAGCTCATCACCTGTCAAGGCATTACCGCTTCCGTCATCATGCGCCCAGTTGCGCCAACGGCATTCTTCTGGAATAATAGACTTGTAATCATCATCGTCTAGCTCCCAGTCATTCTCTTTCTCGTCATAAACTTTCAGAAAAAGCATCCATGCCATTTGTTCTATGCGTTGCGCATCGCCATTGATACCGGCATCATTGCGCATGATATTGCGTACTCGTTTTACGAAATTTGATAAACTCATATTTTGTTTTTACTTTATGCTATACTATATATGTTTTGTTCCAGTTCCTTTACGGCATCAAGATAGCCTTGCTTGCCACCAAAGAACTTCACGATGTTTGCCTTTGAACCCAATTTGCGGAACGGGTCATTTTCAAGCACAGTAAGACTTTCCAATTCTGACACGCCTTCCTTGGTGTACTTATCCAACAAGGCTTCAAGCACAAGTCGTGCCTGTTCACCATACTTGCTGAATATGTCTCGTTTCTTCACTTGTTCGGCACGTTCATGTCGTGTAAGTGTTTTCTTGCCGTAGGCTATATGGCAGATGAAATCGAAATCATCCACATCGTCCATATCTTGGTCGTGCTTCAATGCTGCAAGATCAATACCACTGTCTTCAAGCATTTTAGCAATATCTGACTTTTTCTTGGTTTCTTGCCACTTGGAAGTGAATGTATCAATCGTAGCGTATGTGTCTATGATACTTTTCTTTGTATAGTCGGTAATGCTTTCCGTGCGAAGCAACTTACCATTTGTGTCATAGACAGAAACTACCTTGTTAATGACCATCACTTGACAACCATCCTTGGCAACAATCGGTTTTGGTCGTGGTTTGGGGTCAGGCTCTTTCGGGCCTTTAGGTTCGTCGTCTTCATCTGGAAATACATACTGTTTTGGCTCTTTATGCTTGGGTGGATAGTTGGGATCAATTTCAATCGGTCCGTCCCAATCTGGGTCTGCAAACAATCTTGTCACGTTGCGGAAGTCCATTACAGTGAAGTATGTCTTTCCTTCTTTCTCACGAAGGCGAGTGCCACGACCAATTATCTGTTTGAACTCTGTCATAGAGCCGATTTGTTGGTCAAGCACTATCAGCTTTACCATTTTGCAATCCACACCGGTAGAAAGCAGTTTGCTGGTTGTTGCAATGACAGGATATTCCGAAGATACTGAAATAAAGTAATCCAGTTTGCCTTTACCATACTCATCACTACCAGTTATACGAACCACATAGTCAGGATTTTTCTTACACATGTCAGCATTGGCATTGGTCAATGCCAGACGCATACGCTCCGCATGTGTTTCGTCGGCACAGAACACAATTGTCTTAGCCATGCGGTCAGTGCTTTTCAGATAGTTGGTTATCTCTTGCGCGACTTCCCTTATGCGGTCTTCTATGACAATGTTATAGTCATAGTCGCTGTTGTTATAAATGCGGTCTTCTATCTCGTTGCCGTATATATCCATTTGTCCCTTTGTCGGTCTCCACTCATCGCCAATGTTGGTTGTGATGTTGATTACCTTGAAAGGAGCAAGGAAACCGTCCTCAATTCCGTTTTTAAGACTGTAAGTATAGACTGGTTCACCAAAGTAGCCAATACTTGACTGATATTTTGTTTCTTTAGGTGTGGCTGTCATACCTATATGAGTAGCCGAAGAAAAGTATTCCAAGATGTTTCGCCAGTTGCTATCATCCTTTGCGCTACCTCTATGACACTCATCAACGATAACAAGGTCAAAATAGTCTGGATTAGGAAACAACTCCTTATAGTTTTTGGCATCATTCTGTCCAATCAACTGTTGATAGAGTGCAAAGAACACTTGATAAGACCCCAATTCTTCCAAGTGGTTCTTGTCTTTTGAGTAGTCTATCTTGTGCGTTACCTTTTCCAAGGGTTTGAAGTCCTGCTGTATGGATTGGTCAACCAATATGTTGCGGTCTGCAAGATACAACACTTTCTTCTTTAAACCACTTTTAAGTAAACGCCATACAATCTGAAATGCAGTATATGTCTTGCCAGTGCCAGTTGCCATGACAAGGAGCACACGGTTTTGTCCTTTGGCAATGGCACAAGCTGTGCGGTTTACTGCATTGCGCTGATAATATCGTGGCGGAAAAATGTTCTGACCTGTGCAGAAAGGCTGCTCAATGACAGACAACTCTTGCTCATTAAGTCCGTTTCCATCGTTAGCCTCATTTTTATATCTTTCGATAAGTTCTTCTTTTGTTGGAAATTCGTCCATAGCAAAAGTGCGTTCCTTGCCTGTCAAGAAATCATGTTCGGCAAAACCTTCACCATTTGAACTGTATGCAAACTTCACATCAAGCATTTGGGCATAGGTCATGGCTTGTTGCAATCCATGAGAAACAGAATGATTAGCATCCTTTGCTTCTACAATAGCAATGGGTGTTGCCTTATTTGCATAAAGTACATAGTCGGCAAACTTCGGTTTCTCTCTATGCACAAGATTACCATGAAGGCTAATTTTACCATCTGTAAATTTAACCTTCTGTTCCATGAATATACTATCCTTTGACCATCCCTTGCTTGTGATGGCTTCGTTGATATAGCGGAACTTGATGTCCTCTTCTGTAAGTTTTTTGCTTATGCCCATATTCAAATAATATTTTATTATCAGAAGTTCTACAACATACCTGTCTAAGACATCTTTTATCTTGTTTTCTTCATAAATTCACCGAATTTTGCAGCAAATATACATTATTTTTTGCGATAATCATTATAAATTAAGCTATTTTATGCAATTCAACTCCTCTTTCATCTCCACGAGCCGCACGTACAGTCCCCTGTAGGCTATCTCGTAGAATCGGCTCACCTTCTCGTAGGCGATACCGAGCTGATTGCGCCTTGCCCACATGTCCTTCAGCCTGGTTACCTCCTTGGATTCGCCGTATTTCCACAAGGTGCGTTCATGAGAGACAGACTTGCGCAATTTGTCGGTCATCGACTTCATTTCCTCGGGAGTATCATAGGAAAACACCATAGGGAACCATTCCATCATCTGCTCCACAAACTCTTTGTCGCCCACAGATTGTCGGCACACGCCAGCTTCCAGCAAGGCCTCAAAGATATAATACCATTCGTTCTTGACTGAAGGGTTGATTCTGCCATGCTCGTTAGGACCGTAGATGGCGTTGTACTCGCCAAGGTCGATGCTCCTGGCAATCTCACCGAGCAAGGCATTCAGCTTATCGTCAGAGTCGAAGAGCCTGGTGTCGAAGATGCAGTTGCGCAGGGAGTCGGTAAGTTCCTCCCGGTGGATGCCCGAGGCCGACTGGACGCCGCCTCCAAATCCGAAGTTCACATGCTCGATGGTGAGGTTGCCATCGACAGCTATGCCATAGTTGTTGCCATTGATATTGATTGCCATAATTATCGTTTTTGTAAAAGAGGTTGGGTTTCTTTGGCGGCGATAGCCTTTGCCAGCATCTCCACCTGAGAGTTGGTGAGATGGAATCCTGCGTTCAGGTCACCCCCGGTCATGATGCCACAGTTGTCGCCTCCTGCACTTACGCCCTTGGACTCTCCGTCGAGCCGCTTGTAGAGTTCGAGCAACGGAACGTCGAGCAGGTGATGGTGCTCGATGTTGTATCTGTTCAGCAAGAGCAGCATCTCCTTGATGGTCTCCACGCTCCTGCCGTATACCGGGGTGAGCAGCTGATTTATGAACTGTCGCATTGCATCAGGGTTCTCACCTTCTTCCCGCTTCCACTCCATCAGCTCATAACGCAACAAGTCGGCCCGCTTTCCTTCCGCAAACCGGGCCTCTTCTTTCTTGCATCCCTCGTCGAGCAGGGCATCGAACAGTTCATGGTGGCACCACCTTTTCATGATGCAGAGGATGACAGACTGCAAGTTTGACTTCTCAAGTATCTTCCCTGATGCCTGGCCCTGCTTCGCTGACAAGGCGACTAACATCGAGGCTGCCACCATCTCGATAAGCATTGCATCGGCAGCAGCGCCGACGTCGCCAGAGGTCTCAGTGATACAGGAAGCCTCCTCCTCCAAGTCTTCCAGTTCGTCATCGATGCCCTCTTGCGCATCGGGAAGCCCGAGTATCACATCACAAAGGTTTTTTGCCGAGAGGCAAATCTCCTGAGGCGTGAGGTGGGTCTTACCTTCCTTGTACCACGCCTTCAAGGCATCGTGGAAGGTTACATAGACCGTATCGGAAAGCATCCGGCGGCGCAAGGGACGAGCCTGATGAGGTGTAAGTCGTTCTATCATTTATTTTTTAGTTTACTCGATTTACCAACGAATCTCCCAGAAGAGAGCGAGACTCCTCGTCCTCAGACTCGTGCTTGATGCTGTTCATCATCGTTATCACCTTGGCTTCCAGCTCTATGCGTTTCACCTGCTCCAGCGGTGCACCCTCCTTGTCGGTGCCATGAAAGAGGCACTCCAGCAGGACGGCATCGAATTCCTGGGTTACAATCTTGTCGGAGAGAGTCTCTTCGGAGTCGATGAGACAAGAGTAGTGGGCACCGTCACTGGTAATCAGCTCCACAGGGGTATCGGTGGCGCGGCTCAGCGTGAGCAGGTTCTTCATGAAGACAGATGTCTTGTCAACATAAAGTGCGGTCTTCGACTCCTCGGGCATCACCGTGTAGAGTGACTTGTAATTGTCCCTCTTGGCAGCCAACGCCAGTGGCAGCACGAGCGACATAAGCGAGTCGTCGAAATACTCCTTTCCCTCGCCCCTCAACCGGTCCACTCGCTGCAAGATCTCGCTCTCCGTCAGCCCCTCAGGCGCACTGAAGATTAGGTTTTGCGAGTGATGTTGCAGCCGTGTCCACGTCTTGAAGAGGTCTTCTGCGTAGTAGCTGGGCAGGATGTCGATCGTGTAGCAATAATCGGCGAAGAGCCTGGCGTTGATGGTTCAGGAGAGGATGCGCGCCACTTGCTGCGGATTGCCGAATGCCTTCTTGCGGCGGTGTATGGCGACGGTGCGAAGGCCACTTCGGTTGTCGATGACTACGAAGCACGAAGGCTCGTCTCTCGCCACGCTGGGCTCGTAATGCTTCTCGATGGGGATGTCGATGCTGTTGGCGAACTGCATCACGATGATTTCGGGTGCCGACAACAGGTGATACACTCGGTGGTTGAACACTTTCTGCGTTTCACCCTCGCCCAGCCGGAAGTCGATACTCGAGTCCTCTTCGAAGAGGCTGCCCAAGTGTCGCTGGCGATCTTCCCAGTGATGCGGGGCGAACTCATGCTTGTACTTGATAAAAAAATGCGCAAATCTTGCCATAAGGTTATTCAGGTTTGATAATTGTTTTTTAGTTCTACTTTTCCCACTCTGGGCATCAGCCCACGCTTACTGCCTACAAAGTTACACAATTATTTGGGTTTTCGGAAAGAAAAGGGAGAAAAAAACAAACGGCAATAAAAATATGCTCCACATGGTCTTTCTGTAATCGGAGGAAATAAAAGACAAAAAGTTAAGATATAAGACCAATCATAAACCAAAAAGGGCACGATTGCTCGTGCCCAAATTACTTGATCTATCATTATATTGCGTTCGTTAACCGAAACTATTGAACAACAACTTTCTTCACACTTCCATCACTATACTTCACGATGTTCAAGCCCTTGGCTGGAGCAGATAATCGCTGGCCATTTGCTGAATAGCGAGAGACTTCCTTGGCATTGGCAGAGGTTGCAACCTTATCAATGCCCGTCGCATCGAACTCTACTATATTATAGAAATAGCCAAATTCTGCTGACCTAAAATAAGCATCACCAGTTCCTTTTGGTACATAAACCGTACAATTCTTTTCGTCACATCCAAGAAATAGATTTGACCCCGTCTCTGGTAATTTTTCCATATATACATAAATGGAGGTCAATCCACTGCAATGCTTAAAAGCTTCAGAACCTATCGCAGTAACACTGGAAGGGAGGGTCAAGCTAATCAATCCATAGCAGCAGAAAAAAGCACCAGCGCCTATCTTAGTAACACCGGAAGGGATGGTAAAGTTAGTCAACCCTCTGCAATTCAGAAAAGCATGCTCGCCTATCTCAGTAACACTGGAAGGGAGGGTCAAGCTTGTCAATCCAATGCAACTTGACAAAGCATAACAGCCTATCTTAGTAACACTGGAAGGGAGGGTCAAGCTTGTCAAACCATAGCAATCTTTAAAAACATAATCGCCCAACTTATCATTAGAGGTATTAATGAAGCCATCATCGCGGTCCGAATAATAAGCAGATCCACCTTCTACAATTTTAGCATCAGACAAGTCTAATATAGATAGTTTTCCGTCGGTTTCTTTCCCATTAAAATCACAACCAGCCATCTCACGGATAAATTTCAAATCCGTGCCATTAATTTTACCAACAATCTTCAGATTGGTAATCAGATTCTTCCTGCTTACAGCAATCTTAGTAGGTAAAGTACCAGCCTCATCCAACTTGATTGTTACTTGTGTGGTTAACAAGCCATCATCTGCAGCCAGAATTGCCGTGCTCCCAAGCAACATAAATAACACTGTTAAAAACAGACCTTTGAAAGTAAATGTTCTCATATTCATTTTAGTTATTTTATTCCGCAGCACTATAGTTTATTATACTTTTGATATCCTGAGCAACAAAAGCGGCCCAGGGTCTTGCCATGTCGAAAAAATCAACGTATCTTCGTGTTGCAAAAAGAAACAAAAAATCCAACGACATGGCTAAGTTACAAATAAAATCTGAGAAACCACTTCTTTTGGAGGATTTTTTTCGGGGTCGTGGAGCAAATCCGCTGACACTGACACTGACAGTCCAAAATTCCGCAACCCTACTATTGAGGGAAAAAGGGTGAAAGAGAAAGTTTATATTTATATATATATAAATATAAAAATATATTATTAACATTTCTTTACTTTTCTATTCCTTCACAGGAGGAAAGAAGAGGGGTGCGGAAAATCGGACTGTCAGTGTCAGTGTCAGCGAAGCGTCACATAAAAGCGAGGTCGTGAGAAACTATGACTTCGGGAGAAGAAAACTAAATTTGCGCGCGTCGAAAACTATGGATTTCCGTAGGGTGAACTTACTGAACGCATTTTTGCTGAAAATCGCCAGTTTACGCATACCGAAATTTGGCGGCTTCAAAAAATAGTCGTAACTTTGCAACAGATATAGAAACATCGAAAAACATTAACCATTAAAAACACATTACAACTATGGCAAACAACACAAAAGGAACATTGAAGTATCGTAAGGTAAAGCGCATTCCACCCCTGGGTGAAAACGCTGGTAAGGAAAAGTGGTACGCCACGGTGGTAACCGACCGAGAGTTGTCGTTCGAAGACTTCGTCAACCACATCTCCGACCACGGCTCGCCCTACTCACGAGGCTGTATCAACGGTGTGCTCACCGATGCACTCGACTGCCTGCAGGAGCTCATCCTCGACGGCAAGAGCGTACGACTCGGCGACCTGGGACTCTTCTCCATCGGCATGGCTTCGAAGGCCGAAGAGACTGCCAAGGACGTGAGCGCCCAGAGCATCAAGAAGGTGCACCTCATCGTGCGCAACACCCGCACCTGGAGCAACTCGGAACTCAGCAAGAAGTGCAAGCTCAAGGAGTACGACGCCTTCGGCACTGACGGCACTCAGACCAACTCGCCCGGCTCTGGCGACAACGGAGGCGCAGGCGGCTCCGGCACCACTGGCGGCACCACCAACCCAGGAGGCACAGGCAATCCAGGAGGCTCTGAAAGCACCGGAGGCGGCGACGGCGAATAGGCATCCTGACTCCTGAGCAACGCCAAGGGGAGTTGCCCGAAAAACTCCCCTATCGAGAATCATTCACCGAAACACAGAACCCTTAAACATCTATCACTATGAAAAAGGACACTTGGAAAACCCTCATTCAGATCGCCATCAGCATCTTGACTGCTATTGCCACCACGCTCGGCATCACCAGCTGCACCCTGGCATAGGCCTTCCGCCACGCCTGGATAGCATCTCAGAACGCCCCTCTCTCATCCTCTCTTCGCCCAAAGCCCGCGAGCCCCTCACAGCAGGGAGCCGCGGGCTTTTCGCTTTGGCATACTGAAAAAAAGAGGAAAACATTTGGCGGTTTGAGGGATTCCTTGTATTTTTGCAATGGTTTATCAAAAAAGAAATAAGGCTTATGTGCAAATATGAAGAAATAGAAGGCTGGCGTCTGTCGAACGGAAAGACCATCAGGGAGATCAACAATGCCGTGCACGATGAGGTGGAACGCATCTACTTAGAGGCGTGGTCGAAAGGCATCTCCGTGCCATATTTCGAGGGCGGCAAGACCTTTCTTGCCAATCCCGACGGAAGCGACGATGAAGTAAATTTTGATATCAGAACAAGACAATACACCATCATCCGACAAGTTGCTGCACCAGGAAAAGGAAAAATGTCCTACTTGCTGCAAGCTTAGTTCCGTTTGCATTTATACAGATAATAAATAGTATTACCATGATTAGAAGACCGGAATTTACAATCATTGCTGGACCCAACGGAGCAGGAAAAAGCAGATTAGGCCCCTTTTATTCAAGTACAAAAGCATTTGATGGGGACAATCTTGCCATGAAACTTCGCAAAGAGCATCCCGACTGGAAAGATTCTTGGGTAGAGGGGGTGGTAATTTCAACATTAATGAAAGAAAAAGACGAAGCTATTCTTTTAAACAGGGACTATGCGTTCGAAACCAACTTTTCATCTGATTTACCCATCAAACTCATTAATGATTTCAAAAAAGCCGGCTATAAAATTTGCCTCATCTATTTTGGATTATCCTACATATCAGACTCTTCCACTCGTGTAGAGCAGCGCCAAGTCATGGGCGGGCACAACGTAAGTCAGGAGGTGATAGAATACAACTTTACCGAAGGTATCAAGCGTGTACGTGCCTCGCTTGCTCTCTTCGAGAACATTCTTTTTGTAGACGGCACATCTGATTTCGGTGACATCATTGCCATTCATATCCCGAAATCGGGCAAACACATGATAACCGACCATCCTCAAATATGGTTTGAGAAATTCTTCAAAGATGCTTTCGATAAACTTATTTGAACCTTTGAGTCAAAGGAGTTAAGACAATAGCCTTATTGCTTGTAATCAAGTCCACAAAGCTGTTGTCTTAACTCTCTCACTCCGTCACTCCTCAGAGCATCATGGGAACTGTGGATAGTCGTCGAAGCGGGGCTTGCGCTTCTCGAGGAAGGCCTTGCCGCCCTCCTGCGCCTCGTCCATGGTGTAATAGAGCATGGTGGCATCGCCTGCCAGCTCCTGGATGCCTGCCTGTCCGTCGAGCTCGGCATTGAGTCCGGCCTTGATCATGCGCAGTGCCAAGGGCGAGCGCTCCATCATGATCTCGGCCCACTCCACGCAGGTATCCTCCAGCTCGGCGAGGGGCACCACCTTGTTGACCATGCCCATTTCCTCGGCCTCACGGGCGCTGTACTGGCGGCACAGGAACCATATCTCGCGGGCCTTCTTCTGTCCCACCATGCGTGCCAGGTAAGAGGCACCGAAGCCTGCGTCGAAGCTTCCCACCTTGGGCCCCGTCTGTCCGAAGATGGCATTCTCGGAGGCGATGGTGAGGTCGCACATCACGTGGAGCACATGGCCGCCACCGATGGCATAGCCGTTCACCATGGCGATGACGGGCTTGGGCAGACGGCGTATCTGCATCTGCACGTCGAGCACATTGAGGCGTGGCACTCCGTCGGTTCCCACGTATCCTCCGCGTCCCTTGACGTGCATGTCGCCTCCGGCACAGAAGGCCTTGTCGCCGGCACCGGTGAGGATGACTACTCGTATGTCCTGACTCTCACGGCAATAGCTGAAGGCCTGCGACATCTCCCATGTGGTGAGGGGTGTGAAGGCATTGCGATAACGCTCTCGGTTGATGGTTATCTTGGCTATGTGATGATACTCTTCGAAGATGATTTCCTTGAAATCAAATCCTTCTATTTTTTTCCATTCTCTCATATCGTTGTATTTTGTGGTTTATTCAAATTTCGCTTGTTCAGAAGTTAAGGGAGTTATCGCTCATATAAGCAGCACGCCCTGAACCAACGGTCACCGGCCGAAGGGAATTGGAAATCGCTGGCCGAAGGGTAAAGCAAAGGTAAAGGGCAGAAACTCATATAAGCAGCACGCCCTGAAAGGGCAGAAGCTCTTAGCCCAGGGCAACGCCCTGGGGTTATCATGTTCGCAAAACTTGTCACCCTGTAAGGGCAAAAGCTTTAAAACTCCAGGGGCAATTTGTAAAGCTTTTGCCCTTACAGGGCGTATTGCTGATTGCCTTTATACCCAGGGCGTTGCCCTGGGCTAGGAGCTTCTGCCCTTTCAGGGCGTGCTGCTTAATGAATACACCCACAAAGACTATTGTCTTAACTCCTTTAACTCCTTTAACTCCTTAACTCCTTTATCTCCTTAACTCCTTAACTCCTTTAACTCCTTAACTCCTTAACTCCTGAGTATTCTCCCCGAAAAATCCCTCCACGGCCTCGTTGTCGGCATCGATGTCGGTGAACACCTCCATGAGCATGGGGCGGTCGGACTCGGCATGGATGAGCCAGTCGATGCCCTGTCGTAGGGAGGCCATGTCGTCGGCATTCTGATAAGCCACTCCGTGAGCCTGACAGAGGTGACAGGCCGAGGTGACGTGCTCTGCCATCACCAAGCGCTCGCGGGCGGCACTCTGCTTCAGACCCTCGAACTTGCCGAAGATGGCACCTCCGCCATTGTTGAGCAGGAGGATGCGCAGACTGCCGTTGATATTGCGGTTCCAGAGGGCGTTCTGGTCGTAGAAGAAGCTCAGGTCGCCCAGCACGCAGAACACCTTCTGCTGGCTCTTGGCGTCGGGATGATGCTGTTCGGAGAGCACCACCGACAGGCCTGCTGCTGCAGAGAGCGTGCCCTCGATGCCGTTGACGCCACGACAGCAATGCACATACTGGCAGGCGTAGATGCCCGCCAGGCGGATGGGCATGCTGTTGCCATAGAAGAGACGGCACTCGCTCGTGTCGCCCAGCACGGAGTGGGCAAGATACTCCTGCTGGAAGTATTTCACTGCCGCCATGCTGCTGTAGGGCGGCTCATAGTCGTAGGCGTGCCTCTTGGCCGCACGCAGAGCCCAGAACCACCGGTCCTTGAAGTCGTCGACATCGGCACTGTAGGCCTGGTCGTAATCGGTCATGGCAGAGGCCAGCTGGTCGGGGTCGCACTGGAAGATGCGGTCTATGTGCATGAAGGTGTCCACCATCTCGCCGTCCTTGCTCACCCGCCACACCTTGGCTCCACCTCCTCCCTGCTCCCTGCTGCGGGCTGCCCGTCGCAGGAACTGCTTGAGGCGCTTGCTCACCAGCGTGCCGCCCACATAGAGGATGAAGTCGGGCATGAGGTCCTCAACATCGTAGGTCGCCATGCGTCGCCGCATCACGGGCACCTCTATATCTCCTTTCTCCAACCGGGCGAGCACCTCCTCGAAACTGCTTGCCAAGAGGTTGCTGGAGTAGTCGTGCGAGGCGGGGTCCTTGCTCGACGTGCCGAGAGCGGTGGGCTCGATGAGCGTCACTGCCCACGAGCTGATGTTCTTGATGCCATGGAGCGAGGTCGAGGGATAGTCCTGTCCCACGACGATCATCGGCCTGCGGGCGTTCAGGAAGTCGAGCAGGTCGCCATAGTGGAATCCGCCTCCGTAGAGACCGGTCCTCACATAGTCTACCCAGTGGGTATGGGGGAGCTCCTTCTGGGTGAACTCGTAGAGGGGTTCGGCGATGTGTATGTTGATGTGCACGGGGCCCGACTTGCGGTGCACGCAGTCGATGACGGCCTCGTGGGCCTGTCGCTCGCAATACCAAGCCTGCTCGTCGTGCATCTGGGCAGAGGCAGGGTGGTCTAATAAATAAGGTGTAATCATCGGCAGGTCGACACTCCTGTTCACCATCTGTCCGAAGACGTGGGCTTGCGGAAGGGTCTGCCCATCCTGCTGACCTATCCACGCCTCGGGGCGGTCGGCAGAGATGACGATGATGGGCAACTTTTGATAGTAGGCTTCGGCAACGGCGGGATAGACATTGAGCAGGGCTGAGCCCGAGGTGACGCACACCGCCACGGGGTCGGGACTATAGCCCAGCGAGCCTGCCATCGACATGCCCAAGGCCATGAAACCGGCACTGCGCTCGTCGGTGACGGGATAGCACGTGATGCCCTCCGCCTCGTTGAAATTGTGAACCAAGGGGGCGTTCCTGCTTCCGGGACACACCACCACTCGCCTTACACCATGGCTCTTGAGCACACTGGTCAGGATATTGACATTCTCGATATTGCTATACATTTTTTTTATGAATGTTGAATGTTTAATTTCAGGAGTTAAAGGAGTTAAGGAGTTATCGCTCCCTGCGGTCGCTGAGGAGTTAAGACAAATGCTTTTAGAGGGCAATGTTTTAATGTTTGATTTCAAGCAATAAGACTGTTGTCTTAACTCCTTTAACTCCTTAACTCCTTTAACTCCTGAGTATTCTCCTTAACTCCTTTAACTCCTGAGTATTCTCCCTAAACTCAAACCAGCTCCATCATGGTCTGCATCTTGGCCTCGGTCTCCCTCCACTCCTTCTCCATCTCGCTCTCCTTCAGGAGGCCGCCACCGGCATAGAGCTCGCAGATGCCGCCAGGCAGAAGACGCATACAGCGGAGCGACACGAAGAGATGGGTATCGGCACGGGGCGACAGCATGCCCACGAAACCACTGTAGTACCGACGGGGCTCGTGCTCATGACGCAGGATAAACCTGCGGGCTGGCTCCTTGGGAATGCCACACACGGCTGGCGTGGGATAGAGCGCTTCGAGCACATCGCCCAGCACGTCGGCACAGGGCAGACGGAAATGGATGTCAGTACGCAGATGACACAGATGGGCCGCCGTCATCGTGTAGGGACCCTGCAGACGATAGTCGTCGGAGAAGGTCCTGATGCACGCCTCGATATAGTCGGTGACGTACTGCTGCTCCTCCTGGTCCTTCTGCGGCCACTCCAGGCCCTCTACAGCCTTCGTGGATAAGGGCGGGATGGTAGTAGCAGGCGCCTTCTGCGTGCCCGCCAACGACATGGTATGAAAGGCATTGCCGTTGCCCTGGAGTAGGATTTCGGGCGTTGCCATCAGCCACATTCCCGAAGGCTCTGTATACACCAAAGCCACAAAGAGACGGGGATACAGGCGACAGGCCTTCTGGAAGAGTGCCTCTGCCGATAAACGGGTGTGCAGGGTGGACTTGCGTGCCAAGACTATCTTGCGAAACACGCCACGCTCCAACTGCCCGTGAAAACATTCATAGTCGCGGGCATAAGCCTCTGTGCAGGGCGATTTCTGCACTCGTCGTCCTCCATTGGCATCATCAACGCACTGAGCTTCTGACACAAAGTCACGCACTTCGTCGGGACGAATCAGCACCACGGGGCATTCGGCCGAAGGCTGGAAGGGCGCTATCACGAAGCCTTCCTTGCCATTGAGCTGAGCCACAGAGGAGAGGATTTCGGGCTCTTCCACGTGCTGCGCCACATAGGTGGCATGCTGCTCGCAGGGCAAACGATAATACGCAAAAGCCGTCATCTTCTTATTCTGCCTGTTTCTTGGGTTGGTCTTTCTTCGGAGTGATCACATAGTTGGTCACCTGCACGGTGCACACGGTCTCGCCCTGCGAGTTGCGTATGTCCACCTGCCATGTGTGCAGCACTCTTCCCTTGTGCACCAACTTGGCGTAAGCGGTAACGGTGTCGCCCTCGGATACGGCGATGACATGGGTGCCGCTCACGTTGATGCCCACGGCAATGCGTCCCGGACAGAGTGCCAGCGAGCCTATGCCCGCCACATTCTCGGCCAGCGCCAGCGAGGCGCCACCACTCAGGAATCCAAAGGGCTGGCGATTGCGCTCGTCGACCTTCATCGTCGCCATGATGGTATCGGGCTCGGGGGTAGAGATGAATTTCATACCCAGCGTCTTCGACAGTCCGTCGGTCTTACTTATCCTCTTTACTATTTCATCTATGTTCATTGTGCTGTTTTTTTTAAGTATAATGCAAAATTAATAGAAATAAGAGATAAAACAAAATAAATAAGGTAATTTTATACTTTTATCTCACATTTACTCAACTTCCGCACATGAGGAAGTTCCTGTCTTTTTCTGACTTATCGAAGGGAAAACTCATCTATTTTGCATCGTTTGCACATTATTAATATATTAAAAAGCATAAAATACTACGTCAGTTAAAATTTTATTCGTATTTTTGCACCACGAATAATAAGATATATCTCAATAGAATATGAACATTTTAGAGTTGAGCGAACAGGAAATAGTTCGCAGACAGTGTCTTCAGACATTGCGAGAGATGGGCATCGACCCATACCCAGCAGCAGAGTTTCCAACCAATGCATTCAGCACAGACATCAAGGCTGAGTTCAAAGACGAGGACGAGCCACGCCAGGTAGTGATCGCAGGCCGTATGATGGGCCGACGCGTGATGGGCAAGGCAAGCTTCGCCGAGTTGCAGGATTCTAAGGGAAGAATACAGGTCTATATCGCCCGCGACGAAATCTGTCCCGACGAGAACAAGGACCTTTACAATACGGTATTCAAAAAATTGCTCGACATCGGTGACTTCATCGGTGTCAAGGGTTTCGTCTTCCGCACACAGACAGGCGAGATCTCCGTTCACGCCAAGGAGCTGTGCCTACTCTCCAAGAGCCTCAAGCCACTCCCTATCGTGAAGTACAAGGACGGCGTGGCATACGACAAGTTCGACGACCCTGAGCTGCGCTATCGCCAGCGCTATGTCGACCTCATCGTCAACGACGGCGTGAAGGACACCTTCCTGCAGCGTGCCACAGTATTGCGCACCCTGCGCAGTGTGCTTGACAACGCTGGTTATACAGAGGTGGAGACTCCTACCCTGCAGAGCATCGCAGGTGGTGCTTCGGCCCGCCCATTCATCACTCACTTCAATGCGCTCGACCAGGATATGTACATGCGTATCGCCACCGAGCTCTATCTGAAGCGACTCATCGTAGGCGGCTTCGAGGGCGTCTATGAGATCGGAAAGAACTTCCGCAACGAGGGTATGGACCGCAACCATAACCCTGAGTTCACCTGCATGGAGCTCTACGTACAGTACAAGGACTACAACTGGATGATGTCATTCACTGAGAAGTTGCTCGAGACCATCTGTATCGCTGTCAACGGCAAGCCAGAGCGCGAGATCGACGGCAACATCGTAAGTTTCAAGGCACCTTACCGCCGTCTGCCTATCCTCGACGCCATCAAGGAGAAGACAGGCTTCGACTGCAACGGAAAGACCGAGGAGGAAATACGCAACTTCTGCAAGGAGAAGGGCATGGACGTAGACGAGACCATGGGCAAGGGCAAGCTCATCGACGAGCTCTTCGGAGAGTTCTGCGAGGGAACCTTCATCCAGCCTACCTTTATCACCGACTACCCTGTGGAGATGTCGCCACTCACCAAGATGCACCGCTCTAAGCCAGGACTCACCGAGCGCTTCGAACTCATGGTCAACGGCAAGGAGCTGGCCAACGCATACTCTGAGCTCAACGACCCTATCGACCAGGAAGAGCGCTTCATCGACCAGATGAAACTGGCCGACAAGGGCGACGACGAGGCGATGATCATCGACCAGGACTTCCTGCGCGCACTCCAGTATGGTATGCCTCCTACATCGGGCATCGGCATCGGTATCGACCGTCTCGTCATGCTCATGACGGGCAAGACATTCATCCAGGAGGTGCTCTTCTTCCCACAGATGAAACCCGAGAAGAAGATGCCTCAGAGCTCTATCAAGGAATGGGAAGAGATCGGCGTGCCAGAAGACTGGGCATACGTGCTCCGCAAGGCTGGCTTCAACCTCATCTCCGACATCCGCGACGAGAAGGCTCAGGGATTACAGCAGAAGATCGGCGAAATCAACAAGAAGTACAAACTCGGATACGAGAAGCCTTCTGTTGATGATATCCAGGGCTGGATTGATGCAGCAAACAAATAAAATTCAAGTTTTTGGGTTTCAAGAATTAGGGAATTGGAGATAATTCTGAAATTCTCTAATTCTTGAAAAAACTTGAGAACATTAAACATTAAATAAAAAGGTGTATAATTGCGGTAAAATTGCGATAATTGGCGGAGGAAGCTGGGCAACAGCTATAGCCAAGATTGTGGTGGGACATACTCATCACATAGGTTGGTATATGCGTCGCGACGACCGCATCGAGGACTTCAAGCGACTGGGACACAACCCTGCCTATCTCATAGCAGCACGGTTCAATGTCGAAGAGATATTCTTCTCCTCAGACATCAACAAGATAGTGCAGAACTACGACACACTCGTGTTCGTAACACCATCGCCCTACCTGAAGAATCATCTCAAGAAACTCAAAACCCGGATTGACGACAAGTTCATCATCACGGCCATTAAGGGTATCGTGCCCGACGAAAACCTCGTATGCTCGGAATATTTCCATCAGGTGTACGACGTGCCCTATGAGAACCTCGCCTGCATCGGCGGACCGTCACATGCCGAGGAAGTGGCGCTCGAAAGACTCAGCTACCTCACCGTGGGATGCAGTGACACCGAGAAAGCCAAGGCCTTTGCCAACGACTGTCTGGCAAGCGAGTTTATCAAGACCAAGACCTCGAGCGACGTGATCGGCATCGAGTACTCTTCCGTGCTCAAAAACGTTTACGCCATTGCTGCCGGTATCTGTGGAGGACTGAAGTATGGCGACAACTTCCAGGCGGTGCTCATGTCGAACGCCGTGCAGGAGATGCACCGCTTCCTCACTTCCGTGCACCCCATCGAGCGAAGCATGTACGACTCGGTCTACCTCGGCGACCTGCTTGTGACGGGATACAGCAACTTCTCGCGCAACCGCACCTTCGGAACCATGATAGGCAAGGGTTACAGCGTGAAGAGTGCACAGGTAGAGATGGAGATGATTGCAGAGGGATATTTCGGCACCAAGTGCATGAAGGAAATCAATCGCCACATGCACGTCAACATGCCGATTCTCGATGCCGTATATAATATATTGTACGAGCGCATCAGCCCGCAAATCGAAATCAAACTCCTGACCGACTCCTTCAGATAAGGACACGCACAGCCCCGTCAACCGGTTTCGGAACAAGAGCTTGTCTTCAAGTAGAAACTTTTTAACACATTCATTTAGATATTTAAATCATTTAGATAAAAGTAGAAATGAAAAGTATCAGCTTAAACATTACAAAGGCTGCTTCCTTCCTCGCAGAAGGTGCAGTAAAGGCTTACGAGCCTAAGGTAAAGGCCGCTCAGGAAGCTCTTGAGAACGGCACTTGTGAAGGTAACGACTTCTTGGGATGGTTGCATCTGCCATCTTCTATCACTCCTGAGTTCCTCGACGAGATTCAGGCTGTGGCCAACACCCTGCGCGAAAAGTGCGAGGTGGTTGTGGTAGCAGGTATCGGTGGTAGCTACCTCGGTGCACGCGCCGTCATCGAAGGCCTCGGAAACTCTTTCGCATGGCTCGTAGCAGACAAGAAGAACCCTACCATCCTCTTCGCAGGAAACAACATCGGTGAGGACTACCTCTACGAGTTGACTACATACTTGAAGGACAAGAAATTTGGTGTCATCAACATCTCTAAGTCGGGTACCACTACCGAGACAGCCCTGGCTTTCCGCCTCTTGAAGAAGCAGTGCGAGGACCAGCGTGGCAAGGACGATGCCAAGGATGTCATCGTGGCCGTTACCGACGCCAAGAAGGGTGCTGCACGCACTTGCGCTGACAAGGAGGGCTACAAGAGCTTCATCATCCCTGACAATGTGGGTGGTCGCTTCTCTGTACTGACTCCAGTAGGTTTGTTGCCTATCGCAGTGGCTGGTTTCGACGTAAAACAGCTCGTTGCAGGTGCTGTCGACATGGAGAAGGCTTGCGGCAAGGACGTGGCTTTCGACGAGAACCCTGCTGCCATCTATGCTGCCACACGTCAGGCACTCTACACACAGGCTGGCAAGAAGATCGAGATCGTATGCAACTTCCAGCCTAAGCTGCACTACTTCGCTGAGTGGTGGAAGCAGCTCTATGGCGAGAGCGAGGGCAAGGACCAGAAGGGTATCTTCCCTGCTGCCTGCGACTTCACTACCGACCTCCACTCTATGGGTCAGTGGATTCAGCAGGGCGAGCGCTCTATCTTCGAGACCGTCATCAGCGTTGAGACTCCTAACGAGAAGCTGCTCTTCCCTCACGACGATGAGAACCTCGACGGCTTGAACTTCCTCGAGGGCAAGCGTGTGGACGAGGTGAACAAGATGGCTGAGCTCGGTACCCGTCTGGCTCACGTAGACGGTGGTGTGCCTAACATCTTGGTTAACGTACCTGAGTTGAACGCCTACTACCTCGGCCAGCTCATCTATTTCTTCGAGAAGGCTTGCGGCATCAGCGGTCTCCTGGAAGAGGTGAACCCATTCAACCAGCCTGGCGTTGAGGCATACAAGAAGAATATGTTCGCATTGCTCAACAAGCCTGGCTATGAGGCAGAGAGCAAAGCCATCCAGGAGCGTCTGGCTAACGAAAAATAATAGATGAAAGAAGCTATTTCAAAATACATAAAAGACCACGGCTTTGGGGAGTTCAACCCTAAAGCCGTTCTTTTTGATATGGACGGTGTGCTGTACGACAGCATGCCCAATCATGCCGTGGCATGGCAGGAATCCATGAAGCAGTTCGACATCCACATGACGGCATCCGACGCCTATGCCACAGAGGGCGCTCGAGGCATAGACACCATTCAGATGATGGTGAAGAAGCAGAAAGGCATCGACATCTCGCTCGACGAGGCACAGAAGATGTACGACGTGAAGACCGAAATCTTCCACACCATGCCTACTGCACAGATCTTCCCCGGGGTAAAGGACATCATGCAGAAAATCAAGAATGCCGGTATGCAGGTGGGCGTGGTGACGGGAAGCGGACAACGACCGCTCATCCTGAGATTGCTCGACGACTTCGGCGACTTCCTCGACGAGTCGCACATCGTTACAGCATACGATGTGAAACGGGGCAAACCCAATCCCGACCCTTATCTCATGGGACTTCAGAAGGCAGGAAACCTTAAGCCCTGGCAGGGCATCGTGGTGGAGAATGCGCCCTTAGGCGTTCGTGCAGGTGTTGCTGCCAATATCTTCACCGTGGCCATCAACTCGGGACCTCTTCCCGACGAAGAGCTCGCCCATCAAGGTTGCAACCTACTCTATCACAAGATGACCGAGTTCTGCAATGACTTCGAATCACTGATTTCAATCCTATAGCGACAAAGCCCCCTTCGCTATAGGATTTTTTCTATCCGTCAAACCAAGAACAAGCGGTCTCTAAACATCTATTTCGGTTTCTTGCAGAACGTGGAGCAACTTAGAATAATCGGCTTTTGAGATGCGTCGCCCTCTGAGGCTTCTCACCTGAGGATAATCTTCGAAATAAGACTCCTGGGTGGTATACCACTGATGATGTCTCACCTCTCGAAGTGCCCGGATCTTTCGCTCTATCCCCGTGGCAAAATTCGGATTGACACGCGACAGGTAATATTTACCATCGTGCATTTCGATGGCCAACATCAAGTAAGTCTGCGGACCTCGCAAAGTCTGTTTAGCCTTTACCTGCTCACTCACCTTCCACCCCTTGGTAGAGGTCATGACCCTGATATCCCAGCCATACTTCCGGTTCAGGTTGTCCATCATCCCACGAAACACGACACCATGCGAAGAGGTATCGCGAAGCCCCGTATAGGCTATGGCGTAATGTATCATCTCATGAAGCAACACACTCTTGGCCTGACGATCGGTCATGTCGTAATAGGTTGTCATCGATATCTTGAAATCGTAAAGACGCACCTTGCCCCACCTCGACACACGCTTAAACGCCATTTGTCCCAAACGGGTTCTGGCACGACTCAAAGCCATAACTGGCAATGGCAGTTGGGCATCGAAATAGGAGATGTTGAATGTTTCAAACCATCTCTCCATCCATTCCACGGTTACTATCATGATTCTTTATTACTTTATTCCTTGTTGCTATGTCCGAAATGTCGGCACAAAGATACTACTTTTTCTGCATTTATACGAACCGAAGCCTAAAAGAATCGTTTCTGCAAAAGAATACAAAAGTACACCCGAATGGTTGCTCATCAAAAAAACGCTTTTTGAGAGAAAAAGCCTACAAAACCCACCTATAGACAAGAAAAAACTACAAAACAGAAGAAAAACAAGGGGAAATATAAAAATAAATGCCAAAATGTTTGGTGGAACGAAATAAAAGCAGTACCTTTGCAATCGCTTTTGAAAAGCAAGGGTGGTTACCAGAGTGGCCAAATGGGGCAGACTGTAAATCTGCTGGCTATGCCTTCGGTGGTTCGAATCCATCACCACCCACTTTTTCCCAACATAACTCGTGATAAAAGAGTCCGGATTTCCTACGAAATCTGGATTTTTTTGTTTATACGTCACTTATACCAAACCAACATTAAACAAACAGCCCCCGTTCATAAAAGATACGGGGGCTATCGGTTTACTTCAAACTGTCACGATACCATTTGTAGAGTTTCTCCACACCGTCTTCGATCTCCACCTTGTGGGTCCAACCCAGGGAGTGCAGCTTCTCTACATCAATGAGCTTACGGGGAGTTCCATCAGGCTTGCTGGCATCAAACTCTACGGTTCCCTCGAATCCTACGGCCTTGACCACCAGCTCGGACAACTCGCGGATGGTAAGTTCCTTGCCTGTGCCCACATTGATGTGGCAATTACGTATCTCACCCAAAGAAGGAATGGCTCCACCACGTCCCTCAGAGTTGTTGCGGTCTACTGCTCCATCCACCTTGGCACCATAGAATACCGAAGAATACTTCTCTATTCCGATAATATCGCTGAAGTCAACATTGAGCAGCACGTGCACGCTGGCATCAGCCATATCCTCGCTCCACAAGAACTCACGCAGAGGTGTTCCTGTTCCCCAGAGCACCACCTTGTTGTCGTAGATGCCATAGAACTCCAGAGCCTTGAGTATTCGCTCATGCGAGTTGTTGCCGTCCACGTTTCCCTCGCCTATGAGGGCACGGAGCTTGTCGGTAGGGTTAATGGGTCGCTTGTTCATATCCACCTCGATACTGTGCCAGTCGCCGTCGTGGATGAGCTTGGCAAGATATATCTTGCGCATCATGGCTGGCATCACATGACTGTTCTCCAAGTGGAAGTTGTCATTGGGACCATAGAGGTTGGTAGGCATCACGGCGATATAGTTGGTGCCATACTGCAGGTTGTAGCTCTCGCACATCTTCAGACCTGCTATCTTGGCAATGGCATATTCCTCGTTGGTATACTCGAGTGGCGAGGTGAGGAGCACGTCTTCCTTCATGGGCTGTGGTGCATCCTTAGGATAGATGCAGGTAGAACCCAGGAAGAGCAGCTTCTTCACACCGTGCGAATAGGCATTGCTGATCACATTGCACTGCATCTTCATGTTCTGCATGATGAAGTCGGCACGATAGAGCGAGTTGGCCATGATACCTCCCACGAAGGCTGCTGCCAAGACCACTGCATCGGGCTTCTCCTCATCGAAGAACTTCTGTACGGCATACTGGTCTGTCAGGTCGAGTTCCTTGTGCGAACGGCCTACAAGATTGTGATAACCTCTCTTCTCGAGGTTGTTCCAGATTGCAGAACCCACCAGTCCGTGGTGTCCTGCAATATAAATCTTAGAATCTTTGCTTAATGACATATTTCTATTTTTATCAAGAATTTTCTTATCTCTATTTTTTATTTAGTCAAGAATTACAGGAATTAGAGATATACAAATATCCATATTTAAACCTGCATTAACAAAGAAAATTCTTATTAATTGAAGTTTCGCAAGTTTTGTGCCCCACACGCCCTGAAGGGGCAGAAGCTCTTAGCCCAGGGAAACACGCCCTGAAGGGGCAGAAGCTCTTAGCCCAGGGAAACACGCCCTGAAGGGGCAGAAGCTCTTAGCCCAGGGAAACACGCCCTGAAGGGGCAGAAGCTCTTAGCCCAGGGCAGCGCCCTGGGTTATTTTGGGCGCAAACCTGTCGCCCTGTAAGGGCAAAAGCTTTAAAACTCCAGGCAATACATAAAGCTTTTGCCCTTACAGGGCGCCTTGCTGATTGCTATTATACCCAGGGCGATGCCCTGGGCTAGGAGCTTTTGGGCCTTCAGCCCGTACTTAAACCACTTGCGAAAGTTCAGTTATTTATCTTCAAAAAGAGACACCAAATAGAACTCTGTAATTCTCTAATTCTTGAAAAATAAAACTCTTGATTATTTCACGATACCCTTCTCCAAGTACTCAGCCAGGTTGCAACGAACCTTCTGGCCGGCATCCTCGGCGGCAACCTTGGCCATATCGCTCTCTACCATGATCTTGACAAGGTCTTCGAAAGAAGTGGTGTTGGGATTCCAGTTGAGCTTGGCCTTAGCCTTGGTAGGATCGCCCCAGAGATTGACAACATCGGTAGGACGGTAGAAATCGGGAGACACCTCGACGAGGGTCTTGCCAATCAACTCCTCAGGACCTTCCACGCAGATACCCTTCTCGTTCTCTTCCTTGCCTTCCCACTTCAGCTCGATACCTACATAATGGAAAGCCAGCTGGGCGAACTCACGAACAGAGTGCTGCTTGCCGGTGGCAATGACGAAGTCCTCAGGCTTCTCTGCCTGGAGGATGAGCCACATACACTCCACATAGTCCTTGGCATAACCCCAGTCGCGCAATGAATCCAGGTTGCCCAGATAGAGTTTCTCCTGCTTACCCTGCTTGATGCGGGCTGCGGCAAGAGTGATCTTACGTGTCACGAAAGTCTCGCCACGGCGCTCACTCTCATGATTGAAGAGGATACCCGAACAGCAGAACATATTGTAAGCCTCACGATACTCCTTCACAATCCAGAAACCATACTGTTTGGCAACAGCATATGGCGAATAAGGATGGAAAGGAGTATTCTCGTTCTGAGGAACCTCCTCCACCTTGCCATAGAGCTCGGAAGTGGAAGCCTGATACATACGGCAGGTATCTGTCAGTCCGCACTGGCGGATGGCCTCAAGGATGCGGAGCACACCTGTGGCGTCTACATCGGCAGTAAACTCAGGAGAGTCGAAGCTTACCTGTACGTGGCTCTGAGCAGCCAGGTTGTAAACCTCGGTAGGTTTCACCTTGTTCATCACCTGGATGATACTCATAGAGTCGCCGAGATCGGCATAGTGAAGATGGAAGTTGGGCTTGCCTTCCAAGTGGGCGATACGCTCACGATAGTCGACTGACGAACGGCGGATCGTGCCATGAACATCATAACCTTTCTCCAACAACAACTCTGCCAGGTAAGAACCGTCCTGGCCTGTGATACCCGTGATAAGGGCTACTTTCTTCTGTTCCATTTATTTCTTTTATTTAAATTTCGGTTTTTTAAAAAACACAGTACATATCTATAATGCTGCAAAAGTACGACTTTTTATGCAAATAATCAAGTTTTTGAGCCCGAAAATCTACTTTATTCGCCTACAGGTCTGTTGGTTCGCAGGTTTGCTCCTTGGGCCAGTTGACCAGAAACAGCTTGTCAGTGGCACGCGTGAAGGCTGTATAGAGCCAGTGAATATAGTCGGGAGTAAGCATATCGTCGGTCATATATCCCTGGTCCACATATACATGCGCCCATTGTCCGCCCTGTGCCTTATGGCAGGTCACGGCATAGGCGTACTTGATTTGCAGGGCATTGAAATAAGCATCCTGGCGAATAGACTTCATGCGGTCGGCCTTCAATGGCACAAAGTGCTGATAGTCTTCCTCCACTTGCCTGAAGAGCTCCTCCTGCTGCTCGTGGGTAAGGGCCGGCGCCTCGCTCTGCAAGGTGTCGAGCATACCCGTCACCTGCATCTCGTAATCATCATAGTCGGGCAACTGCAACAGCAATGTGGCAAAGCGGAACCCATACAGCTCGATATAGTTGCTCACCCTCAACACCTTAGCCCTGTCGCCATTGGCAAGAAAGGCAGGAACAGCGCCGGCACTTCCCTCCCCGCTCTCCTTCTTCTCCTTCTCCGTCCAGAAGTAGTTGTTCTTCACAATCATGAGCATATCGCCCGACGAGAGTTCCTCCTCACGGTCGAGCACCATGTTCCTGATACCATTATTATATATATTGGCGCGCTTGTTGCTTCGGGTGATGACCATCGTCTCGTCCATCCCCACATGATGATAACTGTCGCCAAGACTCTCCACCAGCTCTGCTCCCGGCATCATCACGATATCGGCAAAGCCCTTGAAGCGTATCAGCGGAAGTCCTGTCACAGCATCATGGGTTATCATCTGTCTGATGAGGGTGGCATTATAGAGGATGCCCGACGACTGACTCTGTCGCAACACCTCATTGAGGTCGCACTCGTAAACCTTCAGACCGTATCCCTCCATCACCGATGCGCTGAGGGCAGGCGACTCCTCCTCGCCCACAGGGGGCAACTGTGCCTTGTCGCCTATGAGCAACAGGCGGTCGTTATGTCCCTGATACACAAACTTCACCAGGTCGTCGAGCAGACATCCACTGCCGAAAGTTGTTCCCCCCAGCCCCATATTGGCTATCATCGAAGCCTCGTCCACCATGAAGAGCGTGTCGGTGTAAAGATTGTCGTTCAGACTGAACTGACCGTCAACACCGGCAAAAGCCTTCTCTCTGTAGATGCGGCGATGGATGGTATAGGCAGGAGCCCCACTGCCCAGCGAGAACACCTTGGCAGCCCTGCCCGTAGGGGCAAGGAGCATCACCTTCTGGCGTATCTGCAACAGGGTACGCACGATGGCTCCCGAAAGCGAGGTCTTTCCCGTACCGGCACTGCCTCGCAATATCATCACTGCCTGAGGGTCGCGGTCGGTCAGAAAACTGACAAAAGTATCGAGTGCCTGCCCCTGCTCCTGCGTAGGAGCAAAGCCAAACTGTTGCAATATCTTATATTTTAGGGATTCGATGACCATAACTCAAAAAAAAATTGTACCTTTGCACCATGCAAAAGTAACAATACTTTTTGAAATGAGAAAGAAAATAAGCAACAATTCTATCCTGGCAGCCTGTGTGCTCGTGGTTTTGACGCTCTGCCTGCTGAGTGTATGGCAACCCATCCACTTCCAGAAGGAAAAGGAACAAAGGGAGACGGCCGTCAAGCAAAGGCTCATGAAGATAAGAACTGCCGAGGAGAACTACAAGAGGCGGCACGGAACCTACACCGGCGACTTCGCCACGCTTATCAAGGGGAAATGGCTCGACAGGGAAATGCAGTACATTCCCTTCTCTGACAACAAGAGATTCTCGCTCTCGGCAACCACCATCGTGACCAAGAACGGCAAACAGATACCGCTCATGGAATGTGGAGCCACCTACGAGGAATACTTGGATGGCCTCAACGAAGATGCCATACAGCAGGAAACCGACAATGCCAACATGGAAGGAAGGTTCCCAGGACTAAAAATTGGAGACATCACAACAAACAACGACAATGCAGGCAACTGGTAACAACAACACAACGAAACTTCTGCAGACACGGCTCACCATCCGTGCCGGCAAGAACAGCCTCAGCTTCTCGGTAGCAGAAGGCGAACGCCAAGTGACATACGAGCCCTATGCCATGAAGAGTGGCGTATCTATGGCAGCCAACCTAAGACAGGCTTTCAAGGAAAGCGAACTGCTGTTGCGTGGTTACAGAAAGGCACGCCTCTTCATCGACACCCCTGTCTTGCTCGTCCCTGTCGACGAGTTCGACGAGAAACAGAAAGATACTTTCTATCAGTACAGCTTCGAGGAGCACGAGAGCGACATCATCATGCACAGAGTACAGCCTCAGCTCAACGCCGTGGCGCTCTTCCCTCTCAACAAAGACTTGAGAACGGTGATGGAGGACAACTTTGCCGACGTGCGCTTCACTCCTGTGCTGCAACCCGTATGGAACCATCTGCACCAGCGCAGCTTCGTGGGAATACAGAAGAAGCTGTTCGCCTATTTCCACGACGGCAAACTCGACATCTTCTGCTTCGACAAGAACCGCTTCAAGTTCTTCAACTCCTATGCCACCACACATGCCAAGGACGCCATCTACTTCATCCTATATGTATGGAAACTGCTCGGCATGGACCAGAAGAAAGACGAGCTGCACGTTGTGGGCGATGTGCCGGACAAGGACTGGTTCATCCACAACACCAAGCTCTACATTCAGAAGACTTACCTTCTCAACCCTGCTGCCGAATTCAACCGGGCACCGCTTACCGAAATCAAGAACATACCTTTCGATCTGCAGGCGCTCTATCTCAGCAAGTAGGAAAGCCCTCCCTGAGGGATGGCCTCACTCAAACCATACATCAACCAACATCACACTCAACAAAAGAATGCGCATCATAACAGGACAATATAAAGGAAGACATTTTGATATTCCACGTACCTTCAAGGCACGTCCTACCACCGATTTTGCCAAAGAGAATATCTTCAACGTACTGCAAGGATACATCGACTTCGAGGATGCTGTCGCCCTCGACCTCTTCGCAGGCACAGGCAGCATTTCGCTCGAACTGGTTTCACGAGGCTGTAGCCGGGTGGTAAGCGTCGAGGCCGACAGAGACCATGCCAACTTCATACGCCAGTGCTTCAAGAAGTTGGGCGATGAGAGCGACCTGCTCATCCGTGGCGACGTGTTCCGCTTCCTGAAGAGCTGTCATCAGAAGTTCGACTTCATCTTTGCCGACCCGCCTTATGCACTCAAGGAGCTGCCCGAGATACCCCGGCTCATCCTCGAAGGCGACCTGCTCAACGAGGGAGGCATCTTCGTCTTCGAACATGGAAAGAACTACGACTTCTCCGACCATCCCCGCTTCCTGGAACACAGAAGCTATGGCAGTGTCAACTTCTCTATCTTCAGATAATCATCTAAAGCAGTGGTGACAAGAGCCTTACTGTCGACTCGAAGAGGCGCTTCAGGAAGGGACGCTTGATGTAATAAGTCACATCATCGGTCAACTGACAGTGCGCCTCATCTTCCAAAAAAATGTTCTTGATTCGCAAGGCCATGTCTGTGTCAAAGAAGAAGGCATTGGCCTCAAAGTTGTTCTCAAAACTGCGGAAGTCGACATTCGTACTTCCACACGAGCATATCTTGTCGTCGCTCACCAACAGCTTGCTGTGGTTGAATCCCGCCTCATACAAGTACACTTTCACTCCTGCCTCTATGGCTTCCATCATGTATGACCGCGAAGCCCACTCCACCAGCCGTGCATCGCTGTGACGTGGCACCATCAGCCTCACATCCACACCCGCCAAAGCTGCTGTACGCATGGCAAAGAGCACGGGTTCGGTAGGAAGAAAATAAGGGGTTTCGAGATACACATAGTGCTGCGCCTGCAACAGGATGCGCACATAGCCCTGCATGATGTCGGGCCAGGGACTGATAGGACTGCTGGTCACCACCTGCACCAAACAGTTGTTGCGGATAGCCGCATCGACAGGTGGATAATAACGCCGGTCGGTGATGAGCGTGCGGTCTACGAAATACCAATCCACTAAGAATGCTCTCTGTATGGCATAAACGCCACCTCCCTCTATGCGCAGATGCGTGTCGCGCCAGACTCTTCCACCTCTTCCCTTCACATAGCGAAGGGCCAAGTTCATACCTCCTATGAATCCCACCTTGCCGTCTACCACACACAACTTGCGGTGGTTGCGATAGTTCACCTTGCTGGTAAAGGCAGGAAACCGTACCGGCATAAAGGCATGAACATCTATTCCGGCATCGCGCATACGCTCAAAGAAGGAATCGCTGACGCGCCAACAGCCCACATCATCATATATCAGACGTACCTCCACACCCTGCCTGGCCTTGTCTGCCAAAGCATCGGCTATCAGATTTCCCAAGGGGTCGTCCTCTATGATATAGGTATCTATATGGATGTGCTTCTCCGCCCTGCCGATGGCTTGCAGCAGACTGAACACGAAACCATAGCCATCGGTATAAATCTCCACCTGATTGTCTTTGAAAGGGAGCGCCCAGTTCTGGTTGGCAAAGAGGCGCATCAGGGGCTGGCTGTCGGCAGGCAGATGCAGGTTCTCCTGCTCAGCAAACTCCAGCATCGAGCGCTTGGTGAGCTGGTCCATGGAACGGTTGCTGATGAGTCGCTGCTTACGGATGTCCTGCCCGAAGAACACATAGAGCACGATGCCGAGAAAGGGCATAAAGAGCAGCACCATAATCCAGGCTATGGTCTTCGCCGGCTGTTTATTGTCCATCAGTACCGCCACGACGGTGGGGATGGTAAGCAGCGCATATACTAATAAATATATCCAGTGGAAATATATCATATCATTGAAGTTTCACATGTACGGAAGTTATAGAAGTTAACTTCCCTTTCTGCACTTCACATCATCGTTAGTTAAAGATGAAGTTGGCTTGTGCCGCCAGCAGACTGTTCATCTGCTTCAACTTGGTGAACTCTGCTATCAGTTCCATGTTGTTGGGGTTCTGCACGAACTGCTGTCTCACCTCTACCAGGCGCTGGGCGATGTAATGAGTACGGAAACTCAGCATGTCCTTAAACACCATCTGCCTGAGCTTTTCGGGGTTCAACTTGAGTTGCAGGCTGGCTGTCGACACCTCCTGTTCGCCCGTCATCATGCCCGCCAGCCGACTCACGGCAGGGTCGGGATGATTGGCAAAGTAGGTCTCTGCCTTGAAGTCCTCGTCACCTATATGTTCCACAGCCTCGTGCAACACCTTATTATATATAGCATTGTGAAACTCGAAACCATCGCCCTGCATATCGAGCATGATGTATTGTGCCACGGGCAACTCCACATCCTGCTGTTCAGAGTCTTTCACGGTGATGAGTTCCTCGCCATGATGAATCACGATCTGTATGATGAGGTCTTCCACCTCGCGCAGTTTAGCCTCGGGAGTCATTCCTCCCATCTGCTGTCCCGTCTGCGCCGCCTGCTGCACCACCTGGTCGCGCAGACCTGCCGCCCGTCTTTCTTCCTTCACCTGTTCGCTGAGACCGTTGCGCACAAAGTTGTTGAGGGCATTCACGATGATGGCCTCGCTCACGCCCAATCGGTGCGAGCAGTCGGTGATGTAGGAGGCACGCGTTATCTGGTTCTTTATCTTCGAGATGCTCTCCACGATCGAGTTGATGGCCTCGCTTCGCTTCACTGGGTCGGTAACGCCCTTGAGCATCAGATGGGTCTTGAATTGTATGAAGTCTGTCTGGTTTTCCTCGATATACTTTCTGAAGTCGCTCGCCGTATGACTGCGTGCAAAACTGTCGGGGTCATTGCCGTCGGGCAGCAGGAGCACCTTCACGTTCATCTCTTCCTCCAGGAGCATGTCGGTACCTCTCAGGGCAGCATGCACACCTGCCGCATCGCCATCATAGAGCAACACGATATTGTTGGTGAAACGGTGCAGGAGCCTTATCTGGTGCACACTGAGTGCCGTTCCCGAGTTGGCCACCACATTCTCTATACCGCATTGGTGCATGGAGATGACGTCGGTGTAGCCCTCCACCATGTACACACAGTTTTCCTTGGCAATGGCTTTCTTGGCCTGATAGAGTCCATAGAGCTCCCGTTCTTTATGATAGATATCGCTGTCGGGCGAGTTGACATACTTCTGGTTGACTCCTTTCGTACGGCTGTCGAGCACACGACCTCCGAAAGCCACCACCTTGCCGCTCACGCTGAACCAGGGGAAGATGGCTCGTCCCGAGAATCGGTCGAGATACTTGTCTTCTCCGCTCTTGTTGGAGGCCTCGTCCTTGTCCACCTTGAAGCAGAGGCCCGTTGCCACCAGATACTTGGGGTTATAGCCTTTCTTGATAGCCTCGTCATACAAGGCCGTCCTGCTGTTGGGATCAAACCCCAGCCTGAACTTGCGGATGATGTCATCACGGAATCCACGGCTGCGGAAGTACTGCATACCGATGGCTCGTCCGTCCACATCGTTCTGCAGGATGTCCTCGAAGTATTGCGATGCCCATTCGTTGACAATGAACATCGACTCCCGCTCGCTCTCCTTCTCCTTCTCCTCGCTTGTCAGTTCCCGCTCCTTGATCTCGATGTGATATTTGTTGGCCAACCAGCGCAGCGCATCGGGATAGGTCATCTGTTCCAGCTCCATCAGGAAGTTGATGGCGTTGCCTCCCTTTCCACAGGTGAAACAATGACAGATGCCGCGTGCGGGCGAGACAGAGAAGGAAGGATGCGAATCATTATGGAAAGGACACAAACCGATATAGTTCACGCCGCGTTTTTTGAGCGACACGAACTCCGACACCACGTCAACGATGTTGGTGGCGTCCATGATTCGGGCTATGGTCGGTTTGTCTATCATTTTATTTCAGTTCCTGTTTCATTCTGTTGGCCTGCTTCTGTGCTGCGGCACGTGCTGCGGCATTCACATCATGGGCATTGGCCTTGCGGTGATAAGTGTATGTTTTGCCTTGCGAGTCGCTGAGCACCAGCGAGTCTTTCTTCATATAGACGAAAGAGAGGGTGTCTATGGAAGTCTTCTCGTTGAAGACGACTCCCTGCATCTCGAAACGTCCCCTCACAAGCAGCAACTTGCCATTGTAGGCATGCCACTCTGTATACTGTGGCACTTCGGGATATTCCACCGGACTGTCATCCTCCACCGAACTGTTCTGCATGACAAAGCCCACCGATCGGGCCTCGCCCATCCGCTTGAGTGTGAAACCATATTCGCGTGGCACCATATAGTTTTCCACGATGCTGTCGGGCATATTGGCAAGGATGCGTGCCTGCTGACGGCGTGACAGATGACTCAGGTCACGCAGATGGGGCATCACCTGATAGGTCCATGTAGCCTTCAGCTTGTCGAGATCCACCACCATTCTGGCACGGTTCTTCTCTCCCTCTACCGGCAACACACATATCCAGTCGCCTATCTCTATATCGCCAAACACCTGATGCTGTCGGGTAGCCTCCAATATATTGTAGCGCACAGGGTCTCCGCCGCTGTTGGGCAAGAGCACCACCACACTGTCGGTACATCCCATGCAGGCAAGTCCGTAAATGGCATGGTCGCCCTTGGCAGGCTTCGACGTACTGATGGGCAGGTTGATATTAGGACGTGGTGGGCGTGGTCCTTTCTTGCAAGCGGCAAGCAGGACAACGGCAAAGACGAGGAGTATGAGAGTTTTGTATCTATGCATCATTCTGACTGTTATTTTTGGTAATGCTTTCGACTTATCGACTACAATCACTACCTTTTATCTATATAATGATGCAAAGTTACTACTTTTTTCGGAAAAACGAAGGAAAAAACAGTTTAATAGATAGGTAAATCTATTTTTTTTAGTACTTTTGTAAGCAAAAACTATAGATATCTACATGACAACAACATTATACTTGGTTCGTCACGGCGAGACTGTCGACAATGCAGCCCACATCATGCAGGGACAGACACCAGGCGAACTCAATGACAAAGGTATTGCCCAGGCTGAAGAAGTGGCAGCCCGCATGGCCGACCATCCCATCGACGTATTCGTATCGAGCGACCTGAAGCGCAGCATTCAGACTTGCGAGATCATAGCCCGTCCCCATCATGCCGAGGTGATTACCACTCCTCTGCTGCGCGAACGCGACTGGGGAAGTTTCACTGGCAAGTTTATCCCTTCCCTGCCCCAAGACCCCAAAGACTGGCCCGACGATATCGAGTCGATAGAAAGCATGAAGTCGAGGGCTCAAAACTTCATCACCTGGCTTCGCGTCACCTATCCCGGCAAGACCATTCTTGCCGTTGGTCATGGCATCATCAACAAAGCCCTGCAGAGTGTTTACTTCCGCCGGCCGATGAACGAGATTGAGAAAATGGGCAATGCCGAAGTGAGAATCCTGATATTGTAGTTAAAAACATTAAACCAAAAACATAATAATCATGGCAAGAAAAATAGCTCTTATCACAGGCGCCACAAGCGGTATTGGCGAAGGATGCGCCCGAAGATTCGCACAAGGAGGCTACAACCTCATCATCACAGGCCGCAACACAGGCAAGTTGGAAATTCTGAAACAGGAACTCGAAGAGGAAGGTGTCCAAGTGCTGGCACTGGCTTTCGACGTGCGCAACAGAGAAGCGGCTCGCAAGGCTGTTGACTATATCCCTGAGGCATGGCGCAACATCGATGTCCTGATCAATAATGCAGGACTGGCACGTGGTCTGGAACCAGAGTACGAAGGCGACTTCGACGACTGGGACCAGATGATAGATACCAACATTAAAGGTCTGCTCACCATGACCCGACTCATCGTTCCCGGCATGGTGGAACGCAATCGTGGTCATGTCATCAACATCGGAAGTGTGGCTGGCGATGCTGCCTATGCGGGCGGAAATGTGTACTGTGCCACCAAGAGTGCAGTAAAAGCCATCACCGATGGTCTGCGCATCGACGTGGCTCATACCCGCGTTCGCGTTACCAACATCAAGCCGGGACTGGTGGAGACCAATTTCTCCAACATCCGTTTCCATGGCGACACCCAGCGTGCCGACAATGTTTACCGTGGCATAGAGCCATTGACTGGCGATGACATTGCCGACGTGGCATTCTATGCCGCCTGCGCTCCCGAGCATGTTCAAATAGCCGAGGTGCTGGTTCTCGCCACCCATCAGGCCAGTGGCACCGTGATTCACCGAGACTAAGAACTTCTTACAAGATATCCATGATTTCCTCGAAACGGGAAATACGACGGAGGCGTTCGTGAGCGAACTCCTCCGTTTTTTCATGCGCCCATGTGGTATGGAAAGGTATATGAACAGCCGAGGCACCTATCTTCAACGCAGGCACAATGTCGCTCTTGAAACTGTTGCCCACCATGACCAACTCTTCGGGCTTTACCTCCAACTCACGGCAGAGTCTTCGATAAGCCTCGGGCGTCTTGGCGCTCACGATGCTCACCACGTCAAAGTAACGTTGCAATCCCGAACGCCACAGTTTGTTCTCCTGGTCTTGTAACTCACCCTTGGTGAATACCGCAAGCTTGTAATGACGCGTCTGTCTGAGCCTTGCCAGCGTCTCCTCCACGCCCTCCAAAGGACGGGCATCGAGCCTCAGCAAGGTCTTACCCAACTCCACGATTCGCCCTATCAGTTTGGCAGACACCTCGCCCTGACTCACCTTCACGGCATTCTCCACCAGCGAGATGGTAAAGGCTTTCACACCGTATCCCAGGTCTTCCATATTACCGCTCTCTGTCTCGAAGAGCGAAGCAGATATCTCCTCCTTGCTTCCATAGTCTGAAAGCAAGTCACAGTATTCGTCCTCTACGTCTTCAAAATAGTTCTGCAATGCCCACAACGTATCGTCGGCATCAAAGGCTATGGCCTTGACAGAACCCGTTATTTTGTTGTTTTCTTTCATTTTCGTAATTTTTTACTCAAGAAGTTTTTTCAAGAAGTTAGCACGCCTTTCAGGGCGTGCTGCTTAGTGAATACACCCACAAAGACTATTGTCTTAACTCCATTAACTCCATTAACTCCTTAACTCCATTACCTCCCACAAAATAACTCCCTATCCTTTCCCTCAACAAAAGTACTACATTCTTTTCTATCTCCCAAATTTTTCCTTTCAAAAAGCATCACTTAACCGAATAAAAAACGTGTGCTCAACCATCAACGGACAAGCACACGCACATTTTTGTATTAACCCGAAAAACACATATTTACTAAAAACGAGTCATAAACTCAACTACTATCTTGTCTTTCTCCGAAGGTTTGGCAATACCGCCCTCACGATAGAAATACTTCTCATAGTTGATGCGGATATCGGAGATAAATGGCTTCGACAGACTCAACGTAACACCACCGGTGACACGATGGCGCTTATAGTCGTTGATGATCAACTCACCCAGATCATCGTCTGTCGCATTGTAACGGGAGCCGTCGCTGTGATCGCTCATGAAATCATAACGCACCAAGGGCGAAACCTTCTTGATCAGACGTGTGCGAACAGGGATGTCATAGCAGGCAAAAACATCGAAGGCATGCACATCGTGGAAGGCGTTATGAGAATAATGCTTGTAGAGATACTCCACCTCGGCGATGAAACCACCATAGTGGAAGGTAACACCTGCATCATACATATTCACAGTCACGTCAGAGGGCTTGATCTTCTGAGTACTCAGCACCAGGTTGACATTAGGAAAGAGGAGCTGTGCCTTGGCAGAATAGTTGACACCCTTGGTCCAGTAGTCCTTCTGATTGGTAAGACCTGAGCCGTTGAACACACCGGCATTCACCACGATGGGGAAACCGACATTCCAGGTGTAACCCACCTCGGCACCCACGTCACGCACATTGCCCACCTGCTTGGCGATAAACGAGCGGTTGGCAAAATACTGCTGATGGGGCGAACGGTGAGCATCAATGGTGAAGGGCACACGCTCCTGACCGATGGTAAACTGCAGGGTGCTCCAGGGCTTGATGCGTGTGTAGGCATCAAGCATCTTGATCTTTCCCTCATCGCAGAGGTCAATCTCTGCCTTGTAGCTCACTTCGCGTGTGACATTTCCTGACACACTGACACGGGCTGTACGAACCTCAAAGCGTCCCTCGCCCTCTTCGGTTTGGTATTCATACTTCGAGCGAATGGTACCGTGAATTTTAGGCATTCTGTCTACTTTCTCTTCTTCGCCATTGTCATACTTCTGTGCTTGGGCTGTCATCGCAAGTAGCGAGAGCAGCAACAGCATGGTGGTTGTTTTCTTATTCATTATATTATTTTATTTGCTGATTTTTCTCGGCTGCAAAGTTAAATAAAAAAAGTTACTTTCATACGACACTGACGTTACAAAACAATGACAATCATGAAATAGGCTCACAACCCACAGACTGTAATATCGTTGCAACAAAACTTAAAGCTTTTGCCCTTTACCTTTGCTTTACCCTTCGACCAGCGATTTTCAATTCCCTTCGGCCGGTGACCGTTGGTTCAAGGCGTGCTAACTCCTCTTAACTTCCCTCTAACCCCCTTCTTTTCCAAAAAATTGCCGATTTATTTGTGTAATACACAAAAAAATGCTACTTTTGCGGCTGTGTTCCTTACGAAACACTAACAAACTTAGAAATAATAACAATAACCATTTTATTAATATGAGTTTAAAAATTGTAGTACTTGCCAAGCAAGTACCAGACACAAGAAATGTGGGTAAGGATGCGATGACAGCCGAAGGCACAGTCAACCGCGCAGCCCTTCCCGCCATCTTCAATCCTGAAGATTTGAACGCATTGGAGCAGGCTCTTCGATTGAAAGAGCAGAATCCAGGTTCCACAGTTGGTATTCTTACAATGGGTCCTCCACGTGCCGGTGAGGTAATTCGCCAGGGTCTTTACCGTGGTGCAGATACAGGTTGGCTGCTTACCGACCGCCTCTTCGCCGGTGCCGACACATTGGCCACATCCTATGCCCTTGCCACCGCCATCAAGAAGATAGGCGATGTCGACATCGTGATCGGTGGTCGCCAGGCTATCGATGGTGATACCGCACAGGTAGGTCCACAGGTAGCTCAGAAGTTGGGCTTGAACCAGGTCACCTATGCCGAGGAGATTCTGAAGGTGGAAGACGGCAAGGCAACAGTCCGTCGCCTCATCGATGGAGGTGTTGAGACCGTAGAGGCCCCATTGCCACTCGTGATAACCGTAAACGGCAGTGCAGCTCCATGTCGCCCATGCAACGTGAAGCTCGTAATGAAATACAAATACGCATCTTGCCCTATGGAGCGCAAGGGAGATGAGCCTTGGACCAACCTCTATGAGGAGCGTCCTTACCTCACTCTCAACCAGTGGAGCGTAGCCGATGTTGACGGCGATCCTTCACAGTGTGGTCTGAGCGGTTCACCTACCAAGGTGAAGGCAGTAAAGAACATCGTGTTCCAGGCTAAGGAGAGCAAGACCTTGACAAGCAGCGATGAGGACATCGACAACTTGATGAAGGAATTGTTGAACGAAAGTATTATCGGATAATTTTGCAAAAATTTATGAACAACGTATTTGTATATTGCGAGGTAGAAGGCACAACCGTAGCCGAAGTATCTCAAGAATTGCTTACCAAGGGTCGTAAGCTCGCCAACCAGCAGGGCGTGGAGCTCCATGCCATTGTGGCTGGCACAGGCATCAAGGGAAAGGTGGAAGACCAGATCCTGCCCTATGGTGTAGATAAGTTATTTGTTTTCGATGCCGAGGGATTGTTCCCATACACCTCAGCTCCTCATACCGACATCCTCGTCAACCTCTTCAAGGAGGAGAATCCACAGATTGCCCTGATGGGTGCCACCGTTATCGGTCGCGACCTCGGTCCTCGTGTATCTTCTTCTCTGACCAGCGGTTTGACAGCCGACTGTACCGAGCTCGAGATTGGCGAATATGACGACAAGAAGAGCGGCAAGCACTACGACGGTTTGCTCTATCAGATTCGTCCAGCCTTCGGTGGCAACATCGTGGCAACCATCGTCAACCCAGAGCATCGTCCACAGATGGCGACAGTACGCTCAGGTGTGATGCAGAAGAGCATCTACGAGGGTGAGTGCAAGAAGGAAGTTGTTTACCCAGAGGTAAGCAAGTATGTACCTGCCGAGGACTTCGTCGTAAAGGTACTCGACCACCATGTAGAGGCTGCCAAGCACAACCTGAAGGGTTCTGCCATCGTTGTAGCCGGCGGTTATGGTGTAGGAAGCAAGGAAGGCTTCGATCAGCTCTTCGAGTTGGCTCATCTCCTCCATGGCGAGGTAGGTGCTTCCCGTGCAGCTGTTGATGCAGGTTGGGTAGACCACGACCGTCAGATTGGTCAGACCGGTGTCACCGTTCATCCCAAGGTTTATATCGCCTGCGGCATCTCTGGTCAGATCCAGCACATCGCCGGTATGCAGGATTCAGGCATCATCATCTCCGTAAACAACGATCCTGATGCCCCCATCAACAAGATTGCCGACTACGTCATCAACGGTAATGTCGAAGACGTCGTCCCCAAGCTCATCAAGTACTACAAGCAGAATTCAAAGTAAATAATATACAAGGAGTTAAGGAGTTAAGGAGTTAAAGTAGTTAAGACAATAGCATTTGTATGTTTAGATTCGAAGATATTTATGCCTGGCAGAAGGCTCACGCTTTTGTATTACTCGTTTATCGGGTAACAGGACATTTTCCTGAAGTGGAGCGATTCGGATTGATTTCCCAATTCAGAAGGGCAGCAGTATCTATCGAAGCAAACATCGCAGAAGGCTATAAGAAGCTTAGCAAAGCTGACAAACTCCGCTTCTTCAACATTTCGCAAGGAAGTCTTGAAGAATGTAGAGATTACATCATCTTATCAAGAGATTTAGATTTCTTGCAGAAAGGTGAATTTGAGGCATTATGCATGAGTATTGAAGAAGCTAGTAAACTTCTAAATGCATATTGCAAAGGTGTTATAAACAATAGTGCTATCAGCTAGCATTTTAGGAGATAAAGGTGTTGTCTTAACTCCTTTAACTCCTTAACTCCTTTAACTCCTTCCAAAAACAAAAAAAATATGGCTAATTACTATAGTGATCACCCTGAGATTGAATTTCATCTCAATCACCCCCTCATGAAGCGTGTTGTGGACTTAAAGGAGCGCAACTACGTAGAGAAAGACCAGTTCGAAGATGCACCTGTCAACTACGAGGATGCCATTGAGAACTACAAGCGACTGCTGGATATTACCGGCGATGTAGCAGCCAACATCATCGAACCCAACTCTGAAGATGTCGACCTCGAAGGTCCACACCTGGAGAATGGCCGCATGATTTATGCCAGCAAGACATTCGAGAACCTCGATGCCACCCGCAAGGCTGGCCTCTGGGGCTTGTCCATGCCACGTCGTTACGGCGGCTTGAACCTGCCTAACGCCATCTTCTCTATGGCTTCAGAAATCATCGCAGCAGCCGATGCAGGTTTCCAGAACATCTGGTCACTCCAGAGCTGTATCGACACCCTCTATGAGTTCGGTTCTGAGGAACAGCGTCAGAAGTACATCCCTCGCATTTGCGCAGGCGAGACCATGAGTATGGACTTGACTGAGCCAGATGCAGGTTCCGACTTGCAGCGCGTGATGCTGAAGGCCACCCAGGATGAGAACGGCACATGGCGTCTCAACGGTGTGAAGCGTTTCATCACCAATGGCGACTCCGACATCCACTTGGTACTGGCTCGTTCAGAGGAAGGCACCAAGGACGGTCGTGGTCTTTCAATGTTCATCTACGACAAGCGTGATGGTGGCGTCACCGTTCGCCACATCGAGCACAAGCTCGGTATCCATGGTTCACCAACCTGCGAGTTGGTTTACAAGAATGCCAAGGCAGAACTTTGCGGCAACACCCGTCTCGGTCTGATCAAGTACGTGATGGCACTGATGAACGGCGCCCGCTTAGGTATCGCCGCACAGAGTGTAGGTGTAGAGCAGGAAGCTTACAACGAGGGCTTGGCCTATGCCAAGGAGCGTGCCCAGTTTGGCGAGAAGATCATCAACTTCCCGGCCGTTTACGACATGCTGTCAAGAATGAAGGCCAAGTTGGATGCAGGCCGTTCACTCCTCTACTGCTGCGCCCGCTATGTCGACATCTACAAGGCTTTGGAAGACATCGCCCGCGACAGCAAGCTCACTCCCGAGGAGCGTCAGGAGATGAAGAAGTACACCCGTCTTGCCGACGCCTTCACACCATTGGCCAAGGGTATGAACTCAGAGTATGCCAACCAGAACGCCTACGATGCCATCAGCATCCACGGAGGTTCCGGTTTCATCATGGAGTATAAGTGCCAGCGCCTGTTCCGTGACGCCCGCATCTTCTCTATCTACGAGGGTACCACCCAGTTGCAGGTAGTAGCAGCCATCCGTTACATCACCAACGGCACCTACCTCAACATCATCAAGGAGATGTTGGAGAGCGAGGTCAGTGACGATCTGAAGGCATTGAAGGCCCGTGTAGCCAAGTTGGCAGACCTCTACGAGGCAGCCATCAACAAGGTGAAGGAAGCCAACGACCAGGCAGTTCACGACTTCCTGGCTCGCCGTCTCTACAACATGACTGGCGACATCGTGATGTCTCTCCTCATCCTCGACGACGCCACCAAGGCTCCCGAGCTGTTTGCTAAGAGTGCCAACGTATATGTCCGCATGGCAGAGGAAGAAGTCCTCGGTCATTCCGCATACATCCAGAACTTCACTCCCGAATCTCTGGACAACTTCAAGGCTTAATCCGCGCAATTCTCAAGGAGTTATCGAACCTCATCCCTTCCCTAACTCCTTCCGAATCACCATAAAAAAATCCGAGGCTTCCCTGCCCCGGATTTTTTTATCCCCTTCCCATCCATCAAGTCCGTCCGAACGTCCGAACGAAAAGGCATTTTTTATCAAGAACCAACGGTCGCCGGCCAAAAGGAAAGGCAATTCGAGAAGCATTCCTGCTGTTCTGAATAAACGAGATTTACAGGAATAGGGCGGCTAAAGCCCCCCTTTCTGCAGGGTATCAGCAGCCTTTCTGTACGAGCAAGCAATAAACTCAGCAAGCAGCCTTTCAGTAGCGAGCAAGCAATAAACTCAGCAAGCTGTAAGCTACGAGCAAGCAGCCTTTCTGTAGCGAGCAAGCAATAAGTTCAGCAAGGCGGTCGCATCCCGCAAACCGCAGCTCCGCTGCTGGCGTAGACCTCTGATGGTCCGCCAACCATAGAATGAAATGGTTCAGAGCGACGAGGAGGAGCGGTTTCCTCTTCTTCCCTGAGGGGAGAAGACCGAGATGAGAGGTGGACCCTCCCTTAAGGGTAAGGGAGGACTGGTGGGTTTTCGAAGATCTTTTAAGGTTCAAGGGAGGACTGGTGGGTTTTCGAAGATCTTTTAAGGTTCAAGGGAGGACTGGTGGGTTTTCGAAAAAAAGCACCGAGTGCAGCCAGCTTTATCAAAAAAAGAAAAAATAATTTATAATGTTCACAACGAACATTATAAATTATTTTTTCTCCAGCACCAATGCCACACTCTAAACACCGGTTCACTCAGAGCCTCCGCAGGATAAAACCTCAACAACCTGAAATCCCGGCACAATCTATTAAGATTATGTCCCAAATCCATCCGCTTGTCATAATGCCCGAAGTTGCCACCATTCAAGATATCATCAAGAAGCATCCGTCCCCTCTTTGCATCCATCGGAGCAATCATCATCTCCTCCGGCAGCCCCAGCACCTGATGCAGAACGAACATCATAGCCCCAGCAAACCGCCACAATCCAAGAAGCTTCAACTCCCTCTGCAAGGAACTTAACTTTTCACAATCCACATTCCATTTTCTGACCACGAAGAAGTAATCCACCACCTGTCTCAATCCCACACCCTCATAGAAATAATGATGGTAGAGATGATAAAGCTGATAAACACAATTAAAGGAAGGCGTAGGAACAGCGACAGCACCATCGCCATGCACCAGTTCCACCATGTTGCCACACTGAGCATCGACATTCCTCTTCAGCCACTTCTGCAGCCTCCTGTTAAAAACAAAGTTAGCCATGAATCCAGGCGTAGAATGCAGTTCCACGGTCACGCCATTGACGGTAAGACCAATATGGTTGAAACTCTCATCCTCCACCTGTCCATTCGTATTTTTCACAAGCGAGTGAGCGAGAGCCCGAATCTCCTCACGCCCAGCATTCACCCATATATCCACATCGCCAGGCGTCCTTGCCGAAGGATTAGGATACATCACGGCATTCCCCTGCCCTTTCAAAATACAGCAAGAATACCCCGTATCCCTCACCTTATTGTATAGCGCCACAGTAGCCCTGTCCAGCACCTCATTACGTTGCTGAATTTTTCGGCTGAAGGCAAACCAGCTCATCAGCAATTGCAGATGTGGCGCAGTCTCCTTAGGCAGTTTCTGAACCCCCTCGAACACAACCCCTATCAGTGTCTGTTCCTTAGCAAACTCATAGAACGCATCCCAGTAGAGCCCCTTCAGTTCCGTTCCATCAAGAAACTCTGTGCCCTCATAAAGTCCCAAACTAAATTGAATAAATCGAAAATATAAATCTGTCATACCTTTACATCTTTTGCTATTATGGATACAATCAGCACGCCCTGAAGGGGCAGAACCTCTTAGCCCAGGGCATCGCCCTGGGTTATCATGTTCGCAAACAGCACGCCCTGAAGGGGCAAAAGCTTTAAAACTCCAAACAATTTTTAAGGCTTTTGCCCATACAGGGCGCCTTGCCGATTGCCATTATACCCAGGGCGATGCCCTGGGCTAAAAGCTTTTGGGCCTTCAGCCCGTACATAAACCACTTGCGAAACTTGAGTGAAAAACACACCATATTAATATAAGCAGCAACAAGAGAAACCAGATATATCTATACCATTTTATATTTCAATTTTTTGGCAAATAGCGGAAAACAGATAACATAAACCATGATGAGAGGTGGAGCCTCACTTAAGGGTAATGACCGACAAGTAGGCTTTCGAAAAAAGCTTCTTCGCAAGAGGGGGTCCTGGGAATCGAAAAGCTATAGATTTTCAACCCATTTTCTCCCACTTTTCGTAAAAGCAGACCACAAGTAGAGGCAACATGCAATGATACCTACCCCACCTAAAACAATGTACATTCCTTCCATAATCATTTCTTTTTTAATATGTTATCAGCAAACAGCGCTAAGAAAACAGTAGCAAACAATCCCACACCAAGCAAAAAAGCATATGGCTTAGCATCATCTACACCAAGTACCAAACCTACCGCAGCCACAACTACCATAGCAGTAAAGCAGGTGTTTGCAAGTTGATATATAAACTTGCCCAGGTTTTCTCTACGGGTCTTTTCTTTTTCCTTATCTTCTTTTGCTGTCATAGCTTACGTATTTTTACCCTTGCAAATATACGATAAAAACTAATATAGTCCAACTTATTTCCACATTTTTTAGCAATCTTTATCTTTTCAAGATGTGCAAAATGACAATAAATCAAGGATTTGCAGTTGAGTTTGATTCATTATTGCAATCTGTGCCATAATAAATAATTCTTTATGCAAAGAAAAGCAAAACTTTCTTTTCCTCCAAATATTAGCGCATAAAAACTCCACATTTTAACCTTCAGTAACATTTTATAGCCGTTCATACCTCCCACCAATTCCCAAGCGATTCCTCCAGCAAGAAATCACCCAGTTCCAAGCAGCAATGAACCAGTTATAGACAAGCCAACAGGCGTCCTTTGTTGTCATAAAAATCCACTAACTCATCATACAATACAACTTTATACCTATCAATTTAAATCCACGAGAAGCCATTTCTTTATTACCATCCACCATAGAAATAGAATTCATCCAAGGGCGTTCAATATTTATCATGTCATTATCTTTTATAGGTGAAGTTTATCAAATTCTGCATGCAAGACAAAATTACACAAGTATATAATAGCACATCTAACAAGTTGCGCCAACCTAATCGTATTGAGTTCCAATTCTTTTTTCGATATAATCAGCTGATATTCTGTACGAGACATAGGCCCGTCCTTAATAATTATCGACTTATGCTCCATATAATTACGTAGCATTTTCAAGTCCTTTGTTTGTTCATCAACAACATACCAATCCGTTTTCATTCCATAAACATCCAACTTAATGTTATATAATCCCAATAACGGCATGTTCTGTGAATACGCCAAAATTTCCGACCGTATGTCTCCATTCTTGCAATTCCATATCTTGGCAAAGTCTATCTCATAGGATTTTAGCCTAATATCAATGTAGTTTGATAAGAACATGGCAATTTTATCGAATGTAGAATAGAAATTCTTATAAGCCATTTTTAGCATCTCCATATTCATGCCATTCTCATCATCATCATCTATAATTGTATACAGCATTTTCCGTGTGCTGATGAAACTACCTTTAATTTCTTCAAAGCAGCTTTCATAAAGAGCTTTTTTCTCTGGAATGTCAACTATGTCTGGAAGTTTCACATTATCATATAATGACAGCATAGAATCAGGCTCAACATCATTATAGCGATTGATTCTCAGATAATGTTGACATATCCATTTTTCGTATTCACCATCTTGGATATTATCATAATCAATTAATGGTGCATCAAAAGAAGGAGAAGGCCATGAACAAATCTGTCTGAAATGAGGAAAAAGACTATCATAAAACTGTTGGTATTTTCTTATTATCTGCTGAGCTTTTCTTACAATGAAAGGTTCTTCCTCTGTCCAAAATGCATGCATATTAGCATAAGCAAAACCTTGATTTCTCTCCACTTCCTGTGTATTGCAAGTATCCAACATGGCCATTCTATAGAATTGTTGAGCTTCACAGAACCTTCCTAGATGATCATAAGCATTAGCCAAGCACAAATAAGCACGGCATGACGTTCTGAAAGCAGTAAGATACAATGCGGCCCATTCTTCTCTTTTTACACGAGTAATCAAATATTGTACATTATGGTAGTAGCTTACTTCCTTATAGACATATTCGTTGTTATAATACGCTTTTCTAAAATCCAACTCTCGGGTTTTCAAAATTCCATAAGCATCTCCAAGAACACAATATCCTATCAATTGATTGAACAAGTTTTCTTTTGACCATTCGATTTGTTCAACCTTTGATAATTCTGCCATGAAAGTCTCTCTATTAATGGCATTCTTATTAAACAAATCAACCAATGATGCAAACTTGTTTATCTGTTCTGTCCTTTCCGTTATTTTAGATTGTTCTATAGAATTATTCATAATGAATACTAATTATAGTCATATAATAAAGGAGGCGGCTAACCGCCTCCCCGGTGTCAAACATGAGTTTGAATCACCTGTTTGATGTACTACACAATCGACATAACATCTTGACTCGCGTTGAACACGTCAACATAATCAATTGGAACTCCGAAGTACAACTTGATAGCAATACTTGATAAATCCAAAATTGCGATTATACACTTGGCAGACTCTTCAAAACTCTGCCCTTTCATTTTCTCGATGAGTCGGGCAACTTTATGCCCGACCTAACAAAAACCAATTTTCTTCATAAAGTTTAAATTTATAAATATATTTAAAGTTATATTAGCCGTCCCTTCGACGGATTCCTTATGGCTATCCTCCCATCCACCCAACTCTTGCAATCCCATAAGGTAATATTTTTTAGATTCGTACTACAAAACTTTATCCTCGAAAAGTATATTATAAAGAGGAAGATGTGTTCCTTTTATTTCTTTTGGCATTTCAATCTCCATAAAAAGAGCCGAACTCTGAACATCGGTTCACTCAAAGCCTCGGCAGGATAATATCTCAAAAGACGAGCGTCACGATACAGGCGCAGGAGGTTATGCCCCAAAACATGCTGTTTGCCATAATGTCCAAAATTGCCTCCATTCAAGATGTCATCAAGAAGCATTTTCCCCTCTTTACATCCATAGATGCAATCATCTTATCCTCTGTCAATCCCATGACCTTATGTAACTTAGAAAAGGTGGTGAGAGAGCAATCCCTCACCACCATAACCATTAACATCCCTTGTTCGCAAGAGCCACTACAGGAACTGGTTTTAAGCATCGTTAAGATGCCAACTTGCATCCATACCACAGATAACAATCAGATCGCCAGAGGCGAATGGATGCCTCGGAGCATAGCTAGCTCCTCTAACTTGAATTTATGACATCTGTCAGAAGAAATTCCGAACCTCCTGCAAAATGCCTCAATATGTTTTATGTCATCATCAGAATGCCAACTAATCTCCCATTCAACATCCTTGCCTATCGCCTCGTTAATCTTGTCAAAATAGGGCATGTCGACAGCAGAAAGAGAATGGCCAAGAACAGAAATCTTTCTTATAGACGCCAAGCCCTCAAAGAAATCCTCGTTTGCCGCAATAATGCTCTCCGTAGGCTTCATGTTAATGGCATAATAATCCTCAAACCGTCCCAGGGCCTCCTGTACCGCATTATACCTGACAGACGACCTCCAGTTGCCCTTAGCCTCGTCCTTCAAGAAATAAGCAAGATACGCAAGCTTGTCATTGGCAAAATAACGTCCCTTCTTGTCTTTAAGGTTAGGTCTATACCTTCGTCTGTGCTCGTTACGTTTCACCCAAGCCTTAAAGCCCCCTTCTTCATCGGCGCTATGCCCTATTATCAAGCTTCCATATCTGTCATGCCTACTGCCATGAATATACCTTATCTGCTCTCTCCCGATGCCATAGACCGACTCCAGAAAATCTGTATAATTGAACGTCAGGAACCGGGCATTCTTGTCGATATCAAGCAGACGCTTCTTAAACCCCTTCTCATACGCCAACGTGTTAATCCACTTATGCAGCTGATACCTCATTTCAAACGTGCAAGAGTTGAGCATGTCCGATATGCCGTCCAGCCCCAGATAATAGTCGCAATATCTGAACCCATCCGAATCTTCGTCACAATCAGGCAAGACAACATCAAGAACATCGAGCACCTTCTCCCTGTTCAGGTCAGCCAGATGCTCTTCAAACCGCCACCACAGATTGTTCTCGGCCCATGTTGTCTTTGGGTAGACACCGCCAGATGAGCATCCCCATGAAATCTCGAGACACCTCAAGCAATCCTTGAAACTTTCAAAGCTGTTCATCAGCGACCTCGGTCCGAAATAGAGGTCAAAAGTTGCCAACACATAAGGCCTATGTCTTAGCAGATACTTTCTAAACTCAGCATAAGAACATTTAGCCCCATGATAGCAATCAAATCCGTTTCCGATGATATATAGGTGGTCTGATGTCATATTAAATGTATTTACCAATATCAGTCCCTCTCAATCCCCATTCTACTAAATATCGGATAAACGATATGTTCCAAAATCCAGGTCATGCGTTTCTCAAAAGCCTCCAACGTAAACTCCTTTTCAAATTTCTCCCTGCCGACCTTGCTCATGTTGCTGCGCAAGACAGAATCATTCAGGAGAAGCTGAATCTTATCAGCAAGCACAGCAACATCATGCTTAGGAACGAGGAAGCCCGTCTTACCATCATCAACAATTCCTGGTATTCCCCTTCTGTCGTCGAGATGCAAGGCAAACCATGTTCCATAGCCTCCAACAATACAAGAGGGAAACACTCGCTATGATAGAACGTAGGAAATAAAGGAAGGACTGGTGGGTTTTCGAAAAAAGCAACGAGCAAGCAACCCTTTAGCAAATCCTTGAGTGGAAGCGGGTTCATCCCCGCACAAAAAACGCTGCTCCGCTGCTGGCGTAGACCTCTGATGGTCCGCCAACCTTATAGCGAAGCGGTTTGAGCACCGAGTAGGGCGGTTGGTACATCCCCTGTACCCTGAGGGGAAAGGTTGTGCAAATGAGCGCAATGAAAGTTCGCTTTCATATTGCCGAGTGCAGCCAACCTTCTCCATGAGAAAAGGGGCTTGGGGAAAGCGGTGGAGCCTTCTTTAATGGTAAAGAAGGACGGGTTGATTTTAGAAAGCCTTCTTATACCACTCTACCATAACCTTAGCCTTTTCCTCCCAGGAAAGCTCCATTTGTCTTTCCTTACAATTCTCCGAAAGGAGCCTCAGTAAAGACCTATCCTTTTCCAGTTCATTGAGCAATTTAGCGAAGTCATGAGCCGACTGAGAAGGAGAAGAAAGAGGAACCTTCCTACCTACCTTATCATTCACAGCATCACCCTGACCGCAAGTATCAAAACAAACGACAGGAAGATTATTGGCAATAGCTTCCAGAACTACATGAGGAGTACCCTCAGCAACACTGGTAAAGAGGAAAACATTCGACTTTTGCATGATGTCCTGCACCTCATCATGGCTAACAGCACCATGCCAGATACACTTATCAGCAATGCCATAACTCTCTGCTAATGACTGATAGGATTCAGCATCACCGCCGCCAACAATATGAAGACGGAGCTTATCGTTTCCACTCTTAGCTACGGATTTTAAAGCCAAGCCCAACTGTTTACGGAAATCCATTTTGCCAACCCAGAGCACATCAAATGTATCTTTACCCGATTTATCCAGCAAAGGATGCTCCTGCACATAGCACCCCGTCTCATTGAGCAGAGGAGAGTCAATACCCATATACTTCTTGAACGAGCGTTGCGAGTTAGATGAAGCAGAGAAAACCACCGAAGCCTGTCGCGCAGCCTTTCTCACACGACCAGAACACCTCAGCTGGATACCCGTCAGGAAGTTCTTCAGACGCATAAACAACTGGGTCTTCAGTCCAGCACCATCCAGATAAGCCACAGGAAACTTATCCTTGGCATCCACAGGTCCCCATACAAACGGCACACCGTTCTCTTGCGACAGTTTCCAGAGATAGCCCGGCTCACGGAATCCAATCATGTTGAGCTGATGCAGCACATCAATTTTCTCCACCTTACAGATTTCCTTAGCCAAGAGATACGTCTTCCACTGCCACTCCCGATAATACTTATAGAAGCGCCAGTCCCCCTGGTTCCAGCACATCTTCCGAATCTCCTCCGATACCGGATTATAATAAAAGTGCATATTCTTCCCCTGTTCCAAGGTAGGCACCACCTCCTCTATCTTCTCCCGAAACTCCCCTTCGGTAATAATATACAGTTCACAGAACTTGGCGAGATTACTCACCCAGTTCCATGCCATTCCCGGCTCACTTCCCATACCAGGAGAACAAGCGTATGCATTGATTAGTATCTTCATACATTAGTTTTTTCAAATCCACAATACTCACAGAAAAAAACATTAATATCTAGCATTAATAACTATAATGCTTCTGTCTTTATTTCCCCTATAATCTACTTCTGCATAATTTCACTCATCAGCTCAAAAATTGGCTTAAAATGATTCCAGCTTTCTTCACTTATGTGAATGGAGCCATTTTTGATAGCCTCAGCAAATTCATCCTTCTTTGCCAAGCAATTATTATCATTATCATCATAAACCGCTTGACCTCCATTATTTTCCAATATCTTATCCTCACCTTTACCATTTGGTTTACTTAAAGTTAATCTATTGTCTTCATTATGCCGCATAGAATTTCTCGTAAATTCAGTTCCCAAGAAAAGACGACATCCCGATTCATTCACAGGGCTCTTTATCTCATCATCAGAGTATAAAAACTCTATAGATATCCCTGTCTGACCTTCCTTCACTCTATCCTCGGGAACAGGAATAGTGAAACCATAAACACCATTGCCATAATCCTTATATTTATCTCCATTAGGATGCATTTCCAACACAGTTTTAGAAATATCACAATCAAAGATACCAATAATTTTATGTGGTTGTTTTATCTTTGCTAAATGGTTCAATAACTTTTTAAGGTTATCATCACCATCTGGTTGAGAAGCTGAATCTATTATATCAAAATCCAGATTTACGTTTAATACTTCCTTTGCCTTTAATATATGCTTGATATCAGTTTTCCCCTCTGTGATAACAAGAGGTTTACACAAAGCTGCAACTTTAGCCTCCATCAACTTAAGCTTTTCAGCATAGCGGTTGTTTTCATTAACAAACATGTCATATACCTCAGAATACAATTGGTTATTTACAGGCATACACTCCAAAGCATTATTATCCAGATCAAAACATCTGGTTCTGTTGATAGAATTATCAGCAAGCCCCATATTCAAGAATGGCGAATGACTACTTACTATAAATTGTATATTAGGGAAAAGTTCAAACAATTGAGGCAATATTTCTTTTTGCAGTTTTATGTGCAGATGTTTATCAACTTCGTCAATAAGAACAATACCAGGAACATCCATAACCATTCCAAGTTTATCAGCTTGCTTCAAGATTTCGCCAAACATACAGATAAGCGCGCTCTCGCCTGAAGAAATATTGAAGATTGTAGGATATAATATATCTCCATTTTGTTTTGTAATAGCTATTCGAGAGGCTGTATTTTCTCTCCGTCCAATACCTAACCTAGTTTCAATTCCAGTTTTACTTTTCAAAGAAGCAGAAACTATCCTATTTAAATTAATGATTAGAAGCTGTGAAGCTTGACGATTACTATACAATTCACTGTCCAATATAACATCCATAAACCACATCGCCAAACCATTCAAGTCGGAAACAACTTCTATAGAATTGGGCAATTCTCCAGAAAAAAGAGGATTTATATTAAAACTAATATTAACTTTATACGGATCATTCAAATAACCAGGTTGTTCATATCTATAAGAAGGGAAATAGGTTAAGATATTATGGCCAAATATTTTAACCACTTCATCATCTTTTACTGTATGAAAACTTTTAATATAGTTATTACGTTCTAACAAATTAGAAAAATTTTCATATGGAATTTTATTTTCAAGAAGGACATTCTCATTATATTCCTCCTCAGTCATTGTTCCTCGACAATCTAAATAATCGATACATTTATCCTCATCTTTGAAACGAGCATAAAATAAAGAATATGAAGAACCAGCATTATTAAACAAGTCAGAAGAATAACGGTAGAACTTATTTTCCTTTCCTTCGAAAGAATTCGAGAAACTTGATCTTGCCATTTCATAAAAGGAATCTACGATATGAGAGATAACCATAGTTTTTCCTCTACCGTTAATACCAGACAGTACATTTACTCCACTTTCCAGAAAATCAAATTCGACTTTTTCAAAAGGAGCACGATTTACAAAAATAGCTTTTTCTATTTTCATTGTTTCGACTATTTAAATACGTTTTTACTAATAACAATATTTTCAACTCATTAAGTTATACCAAAGTAGAGGCACAGACATTTCTTTAAACGATTACAACTTCACCATTTTCTTCCAATCAAATTCCCCATCCTTAAATGACTGGGAAAACTAATTAGAAGAACATTTAGTAACCCAATAAGGACAACATACGCTCTATATTACTTTGCAATACTTTATTATCCTCATTATCCCCAAAATTTTGTCCAATACCAAAAGAACAACTTCCGTCATCATTTATTTTCTGACAGCCTATTATATACGTTTTTGTCCTATCAACATCAACGTTGACAATTTCTAAAATACGTGTTTTGGGGTTTAAAGCTATTACAGGAAGTAGATATTTAATATATAATTGATCAAGAAGTTTTAAACGTCTTATTATCACGGAACTAATATGTTCGTTAGACACACCTAATCTTTTTGCAATAACAATTAGTTTCAATAACAGAGGATTAGCCTTCACACCAGGCTTTACCTCTATAGATTCAAATTGTTCGTTCACTTTGTCCATAGCACATACTATCTGGCGCATAGTCTTATTTGCAAGGAAACTTTTAGGAAATATTTCTGTTACCCTATCTTCTGACAACCCTGTTTCTTTCACAATCAAGTATAAAGCATATTTTTCCTTTTCCTCATTCAACGAGAAATTGAAGATGTCCTTATTGTAAAACTTCGACATATATCCCTCATAGTCAGCATAATCTCCATAAAAATGATGGAACAAGGCTTTAGTATTCTGCTCATGCATAACAAAGACCACATTACTAACCCCAAACTTATTGTCAACAAGCGAGTCGTCAATAGGCTGCAGACTACGATATCCATAATCCATATGGGCCGAAAACACATTCATGATTCGGAAGAGATGAGCAGGATCAAGCCTATCCATATCCTCGATAATCAAGACGACTTTTTTATTATTAGACTTTTGATAAGTATCTATATTATCTCGAATAATTTTTGTAACAACATCATTCTCATATACAGATTTCTCGTCAAACGTAGCTAAATATGAGTCCAAATAATCTGATTGATCAATTTCCTTTTTAACAGCATTTACCTTATCTTTTAAAGACTTAACCCAACTAATTGACTTAAAAATACCAAAGAGTCCTTTTATTTGAGGGTCTGCATTTCCAATCAGATGTAGCATTGAAAAGAAGGAATCTGCAACAGTTGAAAAATGAGTTTGAAGATAGAAGGCAAGAGCCATCTCATTCGTAATCTCATAATTCACGTCAATCATTCTAAGCATTAACATCTGTAACAGAACATCATGCTTAATAATTTCAAAGATATCTTTATTCTCCAATACCTGATAATTCACAGGATAAAGAGTGATAAACTTAAAAGGAGAATCTTTACTATCTTCGCATTTCTTTTTGAATTCATTTAAAAAGAAAGACTTTCCATCACCAAATTTGGCAGACAGTATAACTCTATCATGCGATAACAAGTGATTTTGAAACCGCTCTATAGCATCATCAACTGGAATTATATCATCATTATTCATAAGCATAGCAAACTCTTTAAAGTCTCATAACTTTCTCTTACATGCACAATCACAAAATAACCATCCATGTTTGAAACGGCAAATTTTACCAAACACCCGTCTTCATTTTCTGCTTTTTCTATAAAAGCCACAGAGGAAGGATTCACAAGCATAGGTTCATTTTCGACACTATGAAGTTCTATAAATTTAGTCATCATATTACTATTGTTTAAATATTCTCAAAAGACTATATATTATCACTAGTGTCTCGTTTAAACGGGACACTAGTGAAACAATTTTATAACTCAAAGTTGAGTTAAAGTATCTACAAATTAAATCTCCAACGTAAAAGTGGCTACAAAAGATATTCTCTTATCCAAGGCTTTTTTGCCTACACACCTGTCTGTCCATTTATACGCTGCCTATTTGTACCCAAAAGTAGCAAAGGCAGTATTCACACCCTCATACAGCGGTTGGAAATGAGAATTGGTGATGAAGATAGCAGCCACAAACTTCATCATGTCCAATGAATATAAACGATCCTTAGTCATAGTATCGCATTTTGTCTGCCAACATTCTTTCATGCTCCATTATCTCCTCTTCCGTAAATCTCATTTTGATTAGTTTGGCAGGAATACCGCCGATAATACTATAAGGAGGAAAGGATTTAGTGACCACAGCACCGGCAGCCACTACCGAACCATGCCCGATAGTGACTCCTTTGAGGATAGTAACATTCGCACCACACCACACATCATCCTCGATGACGACAGGCTGGTCATATACATTCACCCCATCCGCAAATTTCTCCTCTACAGTAACATCCGCCATATACTTACCCAAAATGTCAATACGATGATCACCAGAGATAATTGTTGGTTTTGGACCGAAGAGCACCTTCTTGCCAATAGTACATGGTGCATCCGTACAATAGATAGTACTCCCCTTAGGAATCGAAGTACCATCCCCTACCGAGAGGTTCCACAAACCCTTGAAATCCGAAGACATCGGACGGATATATACCCCCTTGCCACAATGCTTCATGCACCGCTTCCATACAGGAGCCCACATCTTGTCCCACAAATATGAAGGCACAAGACTTATCTTTTGTAATATCTGAAAAATGTTCATGATTTCTAAAAAAAGTCAATATTATATATACAACTCAAAATTATTGGCGAGATTGCTCACCCAGTTCCATGTCATTCCCGGCTCACTCCCCATACTGGGAAAGCAAGCATATACATTGATTAATATCTTCATACATCCGTATTTTCATTAAACCGCCAAAAAAAATCTTTTTGGAATAGCAAAGAAAGATATACAGTGAACTATAAACTACAATTTCTCATATTCTCTATAGTATCATCATAGCGTTTTATATACTTATCAACGATTTGTTTAGATAAGTCATCAAGATGAGAGCATCTATTATAAATATCTTTCAATTGCATATTCCGAAGGTTTTCCAAATCTTCAATAGTGTCAACTAAAGCTTGAGACGGATTATCAACAACCTCATCGTTGACTTCAAATCTTTGAGTGACCGTCAGTTTCTTAGGTTTTATCTGCCTTAACAACTGCCTGCAAGACATATAAGGCTGATTTTGAGCCAACGAATTATAAACTGCAATAAGGCACATCATCTGCTGGTTTTCTCTCTCATCAAGTTGCTTAATCTCAACGATATCAACATAACCATCAAAAACCTGATGAAATAAGCTTTGCATTTTTTTCAACTTATCCTGTGCATCCAGCAATATCATCGTCATTCTTTGAACATCATTGATGAAGCCACTTGAAGGCTGATAACACTGTCTGAAGAAGATAGTCAAATCAGTAGAATAATGAGAATAAAAGGAGTTTAATTCCTTCAAATTATCTTTTGCACTTTGGCCTTCATTCTCCTCTTTGTTAATTACATAACCTAATCCGAATCTATTTATTTCAGTTGCAGGCAACTCTATGTGAGTATTTATAATCTTATCACACACCTCATTAGAAACTTGGTCCATTTTGGCATTGTGCACCTTTCCTACTCGATGAATGTCATCAATGCCTTGCCAATATTCTTTTATTACATCAACAAATAGCTTACGCAAAGTTATCAATTGATTACAATAAGCCTTTCTGGAAGGAAGAACATAGCTTTTTTCATACAAATGCACCATCATTGTGCGCGGTTCTTGCATATCATCAAGCGGTAACTTTTCTCTACTAATATGCTTTTCAAAAGTCAAATCTATATCTTCAAAAATCTCATCTTTTATTATCTCTGAATGATATACATCTGCATTTGGAAATGCTTTTCTCAGCAAATCAATATGATGCATATTAATGCGATGCATTATATCCCCATCTCCATTTTCAAATTGTTTCCCTGCAGTAAAATAGTCTAAGAAGGTAAGACATTTAACCTCATTTTCACAAATATCAAACTCCAAGATGTTATTCTGGATGCGAAATTGTTTAACGAAGTTTTCTTCCAGTTGATTAAATGTGGCAGAATCATAACCAGCCAGTTTCAGTCCAAGAAGCACATCCGCCATCTCATCCAAATCATCAGGAAAATTAGCCTCTATCCTAAATTCAGAGAACTCAGGCTTATAAGAAAGCTGTAAATTACATATCGTTAAGAATTTTGCCAACCAAAAATAGTCACGCCACTCTTTAGGCTTTTCCAAAGAAATGGAACAATCGAGCCATCTACATAAATAGAAATAGACCTCAGTCTGCGAAGAAAATCTTTTTCTTACATCATCCATCGTAATACCTATTTGGCTACCAAACAATTTATCAATAGACTCATCTAGTTCGATTTCCGTAAAGTTAACTGGCACTAACGCTTGCCAACAAAGAGGCGCAGTTTGCCTTAACCAGTCAAACGCTGCTTGATTATTATCTATATAATGCTTAACACCACACCATACCAATGTTCTTGCCACAATATACGCTTGCATAGAGTTTATCTTCTTACCCTCCAATTCACGCAAAAGAGAATCAGGCGTATATTTTCCTTCATCTATAAGGGCCATAAGAAACAGAGGACTTGTGTTTTCATTAATATGCTCGAATAATTCCATACCGATTTCTCCTAATCCATTTCTATAATTCCTAAATATCTCTTCAACTATGATATGAGTTCTAATGGGGTGAACATCAGAAAATCCTTCACCATTATACTCAAAGAATTCACCTTTCATTTGGTCTATACATCGAGACAGGTCCATTGGAGAAAGATGACACAAGTTCCGAATGGCATTCACAGAGATATTTCCCTGCAAGACATTCGAGACAGATATATACTGAAGAAAGGAGGCATTTACATGATCAAGTCTTCCTATCTGTTCTGAGATTCTTGCCCTTAGAGGAACACCTTGTGTCAGGAAATACACATATTCAAGCAATGTTTGAGGATGTCCAGAATTATTCCAAGCCTCTTCAAAGATATCAATATGGCACAATCCTCTTTCGCTTAGATGATCGAAGATATCCTTTGCCTCAGACTCGGTTAAATCTAAAGCAAGAGTAGAGTAATGAAGTTTTTCATTAACTTTGTTTTTACACCTATTCCAATCATCCTGCCGGATTGTTACTAAGCATTTAACAAAAGGAGTATCCTCTATTTCATTTACCACTTGAATCCATGAAGTATCATATGGCAGCACATCTAAATATACAAAAGCTTCACTCTTCAAGCCTTTCGAAATATCTTTGATGGTTGCAATAATCTGCGATATATTATTCTGATTTACATATTTAATCTCATATCGTAAAGGAATACCACAAATCTTCAAAAACCGATATGCCAAACTACTTTTCCCTGAACCAGAGACACCCGTTATGAAAACGAGATTATTGTCTTTCTGCTTCTCATAGAGTTGATGCAACTTTTCTTCTCTTACTACATCAAAATTTCTTGCAATATGTATTTCCTTAGCAGATATACCTTGATAATAAGATATTTCAGAATTAACATCTTCCTGACAAACGGACTGAAAAAGTGGAATTACTGTTAGTCCAAATTGAGTAAAGAATGCCTTTTGGCGCACAGAAAACTCTATAATCAGCCCTACCTGGCAACATAAATCATCGTAAGTAGCAGACTTTTCATTTATCACAAGATAACAAATCCACTGTACCAAGTAATCCTTTACTATTAAAGGATCAATAGACGGAAATCGATTCTTTAAAACAGATTCTACATAATTTTCCAACTCTGCTTGCGATTTAGACTGCCATAATATTTTTGCCGCAAGTTCCTTGGAAGAAGCATAATCCAAATGAAGAGTTTCCTCTTTTTTGAGCGACTTTACAAGAGAGGGCACCTTTGTCAATCTATCAGAAATCACTCCTTTATCATTGCCATGTCCAACCGCCACGAATGATATCTTTACATTTGAATTTTCATCTAAACTATCTTTACCACGAGAAAACAAAGAAGTAGATTTGCCCTTGGAAAACATATCGGAATACACGATTGTCCCAGAATAACACTTCACCTGTATGGTTTCTACAATTTGGTCATTCAAATATATGTCTAAATCTTCTCTTCCTTCAGGCACGAATACTTCTTTAGAATCAGCAGACTCTAACATTCTATACAACGTATAGAGATATTGAACATGATAACCATATACTGTTGATGCAACGGACATAACTATAACCTTTTTCTCTAATCTGATACTTAAAAAACAATATTAATCATTTAATATCTCCTCATACAACTTCTCTATGCTCTCATTTACCATAACAGGAGCAAATACCCTCTCTCCGAAACTCTTGGAATATTCAGCCATATCCCTGCAAAGTTCAGGAGATTCCATCAGCTTACGAAGCTGCATGGTAAGAGCATCAGCATCATCAAATGGGAAAGTAAGGCAGTTCTTCCCCTCTTCTATCACATCAGGAAGACCACCCACAGGAGTAGTCACTACAGCAACACCTCTTGCCCAGGCTTCCAACACTACCATAGGGAAGCCCTCATGGCGGGAGCACATACAATAGACACTTGCTTTATTCCAAACGTCCTCCTTTTGCTTGCCAGTGATATAACCAGTAAAGGTGACGCTGTCATTCAATCCCATAGTTTGAGCCATAGCCTGAAAGCGCTCCACTTCACCATTTCCCATGATGGTAACATGCCAGTCTGGAAAATCCGCTTTCAAATTCTTCCATGCCTTCAGGAGCAAATCAGGATGCTTATTGTCATTCAGAAAGGCAGCCATGATGATACTCTTCTCCTTGACAGAATAATCCACGGCAGGAGTCGGAGCACAGGCATTATAGATAACAGCAGCCTTGGCTTTCACAGAAGGAAACCACTCAGCAAAACACTTCTGCCATTTCTTTGCTAACAGCACCACACAATCAGCTCGGTTCAAACACCATATAAACAACCGATTATGCGTATGATCCTCCAACTGATTACCCATGTGGATATGCATGACTATCTTCTTCCTGCCGAGCAATGCCAACAGGAGCACAGGCATTTGAATAATCAGGCAAATCTTGTCAGGCACCGTATGGAAATGTACAATATCATACTGCCATATCGTAAACAGCGCCTTGAAGTAAGCCTTCGCCGCATACCACAACTTCACACCATATCCTCTCTGGATTTGCGTACCAAGCCATCCGCAATGATACTTCTCCCAGAAAGGCATCGTCTTCATCAGGCGCAGCACACTCGCCACACCTCCACCACTCTGTTCGGCAGAGCCGACCATTAATACTTTAGTCATTATTTATTTAGAAACAATCATGATTGCTCCAGCTATTACAAAGAGCAATCCCACTATTTTTTGAATGTTTATCTTCTCCTTGAAAACCAAATATGACAAAAGCATAGTCCAACCATACGTCAAAGAAGTCAAAGGAAGAACTTTGGAATACTCCATCAAAGACAAGACATAGATATTAAGGAGAGCGGCTATAAGGTATAAGCCACCACCTAAATATAAATAAGGTGAAGACAATATGCCAAGAATATTGCTCTCACCTGCCAACCTCTTAAAAAACACGGATGCTTGCGCACCAAGATAAGTCATCACCAACAAAAGCAAATAAGCCATTTCTATTCTCCTCTAGCTATTAAGACTACACCGATAAAAACAGCTATCACCCCTGCTATATTCACCATCGTGAGTTGTTCATCCAACACAAAATAGCCGAGCAATACACTCAAAATGTAGTTGACACTCAAAATGGGCTGCAAAACAGACAGGCTACCAAATTTGTAGGCAACAATCATGACAATGGCTCCTATGCCATACAGGATGAATCCCATCAACAGCAACAAGAGATTTCCATCCACTGCCAATTTCCACAATAGTTGCCCGAAACAAGCCAAGACGGAAGAGCATATCATAAGCAAGATGCCCTTGCCATTCTTCTCCAAAGAAAAACTATTCATTTTCAATCCTTCAGTTCTACTTGTTCCTCAATATCTCAAACATCTGTCGATGCTTTTTTACAAGCACTTCCAATATCAAGCCGCAAGCCCATAACAGCATAGCCAACAAAACGATGAAGCCAGAAACTATCAATGTTGGATAACGAGGCACAAGCCCTGTTTGTAGGTATTCATAAAAGACTGGCACAAACAAGATGGCAGCCACCGCCAACAGCACCAATGAGATGCAAGAGAAAAACAGCAACGGCTTGTAGTCACGAAACAGACGGAAAATGGTAAAAATCACCTTCATGCCATCACTGTAAGTATTCAGTTTTGAAACACTTCCAGCAGGTCGATCTCTATATGTCACAGGGATTTCCTTGAGCAACATATTTTTGTCCAAAGCATGAATAGTCATTTCCGTCTCAATCTCAAATCCCTTTGACAAAACAGGGAACATCTTCACAAAGTCACGGCTAAAGGCACGATAACCAGTCATAATGTCCCTCACGTTGCTATGGAATAACTTGTTGATCAAATATCTCACAGTCACATTACCTATATTATGGAAAGGACGCTTATTCTCCTCAAAATAAGTGGAAGACAAGCGGTCACCTATAACCATATCTGCCCCCCCATCTAAAACCTCGTCACACATCTGTCGAGCGTTTTCCGCAGGATAAGTATCATCGCCATCTATCATCAGATAACAATCCGCATCAATTTGATGGAACATACTTCTGATGACATTGCCTTTTCCCTGACGACGCTCATATCTCACAATAGCACCTGCCTCCTTGGCTATCTTGTCAGTTCCATCCACAGAATTATTGTCATAGACATAGATGTCAGCCTCAGGCAGAGCCTCTTTGTAGTCCTTCACCACTTTTGCAATGGTCTTGCTCTCATTATAGCAAGGTATCAATACAGCTATTTTATTCATGATTTTGATTATTTTTTAATGAAACGATTCCAATCCACGGTATAATAGACCAATAAGAGAAGAGAATAAAGTGAGAGAAGTCCAGCTCGCCAAGTGAACCATCCATGCTGAATGGAATGATTTCTCATGACCAAAAACCATATTGGTACAATCATGACAACCAACAGCAAGAAAACATTCTCACTAAAAACCTTTTTGCTCTTTATCAGTTTGATATATAATAAAATCAAAGCCACAACAACGACAATGGCTCCAAAGAAAGGCAAGACTAAATGTTTCCTTTCCACAGCCTGCCAGATAAAAGCCAAGATGCCACCTATCGTCATGTGCATACCTTTATAGACATCAGAAGTTCTGAGCTTGGCACTCTCCATGGCATCCGCCAAAATATTCGTTCCTGTCAGCAAATAGCCAACCAGCCATTTAGAAGCCCAGATCAAGCCATAACCCAAAGCCCATGCGATGGAGATATAAATAACATACTTCCATTTGTCCTTACGATTGCTCATCAACAAGCATACTATCATTGGCAATCCCAAAGTGAGTTGCGGTGTTGTCAAGAAGTCCATAAAACTGGTAATTCCACCTATTATAAAAAACGTGCAATACAAGTTATCATCTTTTTCTACGAGACGTGGAAAGACCATCACTGCTATCATTGACAAAAAGGAGAGATAGAAGCATGTGGAGAATTGAAGAGAGAGAGGAACAATCGGGAAGTTGATCAATGCCAAAGACAAGACAAACAACCCGCATGCAGCTTTACCTATCTTTCGATATATCAGCCAAGAGCATACGACAATCAACAATGAGAACAGAATATAGTTGAGGATTCTGATGGCAGAATAATCCATGATAGTCATCAATGGCTTCAATGTCACTTGGTATCCATGCCAATATCTTCCATAGCTCTCCTTGCTGAGACCCTTGAAATCGCCCTTGATAACATTCTCCGTATCATAAGCCAGACTCATGTAGTCATTCGACTTATAATCATCATTCAGCATGGCTGAGCGAACAGGCTCATCAGCATCTGCGGATGCCATCAGGTTGAACATATAACAATCGGTGAAGTTATCCATTTGGAACAACTTGAAATGGAAGAACTCCCTGTAAAGTCCCTCTTGTTCTATCACTTTTGTGGAAGAATACAAATTCTCCGCCACAACACTTTTTGGAATACAATGCACAGCGATGATTGACAAAGTGAACAACGCTACCATGATAAGCAAAGCAGCGAAACATCTTACAAAGGTTTGTTTAATCATTTTCATAAAGGTATTTTTTGTTTTCTAGTTGACATATTAACTTTATAATCTCACTATCTCTTTCCATTCCAAGTCTTCCTTAGACAACACTGCCAAGAACAGCGAAGTCATAACTTTCAATAAATAAGCAGCCAAGACGATAATGGCAAAAACGAGAAGAACGTTGAGAGGGAAAAGAGAATTAAATTGATTGGTAACGAATGAGAATTGCACAATATAGATTTCCAAGGTCAAGGCGGCAATCCACGACATGATTTTTCCTACTATCATTGAACAAAAAGCCTTCTTACACCAGGAGTAAGAGGCGACCTTATAGAGATAATACACAAAGATATGCAACGGAATCAAAGCCGTGATTTGAATATCATATCGAATACCCATTGTACCCTTTCCTATCTTTAAAATGACAAAATAAGCAATGAAAGAAACAATCATCCAAAGCATATCTCTCGTAATTGACATGCATTTAATCTTATCCCTAAGCGAGTAACACAACACGCCCATTACCATCACACTAAAATGACAAACGTAATGAAAACTAGTATGAAAAGGCGAGCCACTAGCTATCGGCATCATAAAGAAATATACACAGAGACGGTTAAAGACAAAACGAAAAGACATTACATCTGTCTAATCTTGCCCCCCAGAATAACTTTAATAGGTCTTGTCAAGGCATAAAAAACAATGTATGCCACGGCAATAGCTTGCAAGAATCAATAGCCATCAAAAAGAAGCAGATTACCAATCGTGAGAGTCTGTTTCCAAACTACAGCACTGACAACCACCCAAATGAACACGGCAGGCCAAAGTCTTCTCATACGCCCCTTGTACCAATTCAAGAATCCATGAGCCTTCTTCCTCTCAAATCCCATCATTAACAAGAAGCCTGAGACAAAGAAGAATAAGGCATTACCATGCACTCCATATGTAGCAAGAGAAGGCGAAACGTCTTCATAAAGCGGTTGGAAATGAGAGTTTGTAATCATCAGAGCTGCTACAAACTTCAAGAAATCCAAAGAGTATAATCGTGAGTCTTGCATTTAATTTTAATCAAAGCTTAAACCTTTTATTGCTTTAATTGTTCACTAATAAATTTAAAAAGTAATATTGCCAGAATTCTTTACAAAGGAAGAATAAACAGAAATATTTTTATTTTTTTAGTGTGTATAATTCATTGTATAGAATGTAACTGGGAGGGCAGGTTTTCAATACCTGCCCAATGGCAAGAATGTTCTATAATCTACGGTTTGACATTCTCTATTTTCAACTTCTTTTGCAATTCGTCCATCGAAATAATAGGAACTGTTAAACCGTCTAATGGTGAATCCTTCGTATGCACAAACATACTTCCACGCAAAAAGCCAACAGTTACGTCTAACATTTTTCTTACTTCTTCCTTGTCTTTAATAGAGTCTTCACTAGCTTTATGCATATCGGCAGTCCAGCCTTCAACAAAATATGTAACAATTACAGAGTAGCGAAGAGCATCCTCACCTTTATATTTCATATCCATGGTGAAAAGCATACCCACAATGTCCTTCTCCTTAGGTTGTAACAAAGTTGCACCAACGCCAAGTTCTAGCTCTTTATTTTTTAAGGCTTTCTTGAAATCAAGTGTTCGATCATATTTCAAGTCACTCTCTAGAGCATTTAAAAATTTTATCTTGTCCATAATTTTACTTGTTTAAATAATACTTTATGCTAGCTTCATGATTGCAAAAATCAGAATCAAACATATCATCATCAATATCTATGTATTTAGACACATCTTCATTACCTACATCTACCAATGTACCATTCTGACCTTTTTTGCGAAACCAAAGATATTTATTTTTCACATCCTTATAGATTTCTCGAAGGCCAATTTTATTCTGCAAATAATATTCGACTAATATTTTAGACACATGAAGCAACAATGTGCAAAACTCTTTTGGTTTGTCCGAGTCTTGCTCCACAGCCAAATATAATTTTTGGCTATTATCGTCTCTATATAAGGAAGCATAAGGACTATCATAATCCTGAAGTACTCCTAAAAGTTTTAATTGCATCATATTATCTCAATCTTTACAGGTTCAAACGTTTTATCTACTAATGCCTCAACATCAACTCCTTCAAATGGGAACAATTCCTTATGAATTCCATCAGATTGTGGACCTATCAAACCAGATTCGCTTGTATAATCAATCTTCACAACAAATTGCCCTTTCTTATTTATCCATTTTTGAAGTTCTTTTTGTTTTTTATCTGGATTGTTGTATTTCTTTAAAATCTTTCTCAAGCTACTTTGCCACATATTTATGGCCTGTTCCAATGTGCTAAAATGCGACAAAGTGAACCAAGATGTATACTCCAAAATCACACCATCTGGAACAGAAACATCTGGAACCTCTAACTCATCTACAGATTTGGAGGACACAGACTGAAAAATCTGCGGTTTGAAGTCATCCTCTACCATAGGATTATGTACCCAACGATAAAGTGAAATATCATCTGGCTTATATTGTTTATAAATAACCTCTTCAAATGGGGTCAAATATTCACTATAAGCTAACTTCATGGCAGATTGTTTCTGTCGTTTTCTATGCTCTTTTCGCTTGCGTTTATTTTCGAAACGCTTTCTTTTTTGTTTGCTCGTCATACAACTATCTTTAATGCTACAAAATTAAGAAATAATCTTAAACAACGATTTTTATTCCTTGTAATTTAGCATTTTTTATATCAAAAAGTTAAAACCCCATAAAATTTAAGCGTTGTCACCTATGCATAAATCGCGATTCCATGAAGTTCCAGTTTTTTGATTTTATGTCTCAACTGTTACTTTCCATCTGCTTTCTCTTCTCTTCCAAAAGCAACTCCTTCTTTCGCTTCAATATTTGCTGTTTTTTTATCTCCATCATCTGGTTACGATTGGCATTGAGACAGAGGGCTATCAACATACAATATCCCATACCCTTACCAGAAAGCCAAGATGAGTCTGCCGTTTGCTCAATAGCAAGACAACAGAAAGTAAGCATCGCTACACGATAATATCGCATATCTACTATCTGATTGAAAGCTACTAACCTACGCTTCCAGAACCAGCAAAAGAAAAATACACCAACAATACCAAACTGTGCTAAAGTTGGATAATAAGCATCACAGACAAAACCACCTCCTTCATCCAATCCCCAGATACCATTTAAATTATATTTATAATATAAAGGAGAATAAAACTTCCAAGCACCATTACATGCAAAGCTGCCCATACCGGAACCGAAAGGCAAATAATCTCCAAGAATCACTAACGAAGTCTTATAAGTCATAGGTCGTGCTAAATTATCGTTGCTTAATCCAGATACATAATAAGCATCAAATCTTGTCCACGTTACCATCAAGATGACAGTTACCAACAAAACTACGTATATAATAGTTTTTGGGGACTTAAAATTCAATCTGTTTTTAACAAAATAGACGAAACCTATAAAACAAACCACCTCGCCCATGAATTTAAACTTAGGTGCCATCATTCCTGTCAATACCAGCAAAAGAGCGATATTTCGGTTGCATTTTGTTTCTTTAGTAAAGAGATACCATGACATACCTGTACATATAGCCAACTGACCGAGAACAGGAAATTCAGCTTCTACCTGAGTATCTAAAGTCTGCGGATGATAAGCTATCCAAGAGAACAATGTTAAAACCATCGTTCCCAACATCCATTTCTTCTGCCTCTTTGTAAACCTCGGATTCAAAATCCATGTACAGAAAATAATGAAATAGGGTCGAATCTCTTGCAACAGATCTAACCATACACCGCCAGCTACATTCACTCCAAACATTAATGAATAAAGTGTATAAAATGCGATAACACTCAAGCACACCATAAATTCCCTCCATGGGCGCCTGTTGATACTGCGATTACTATACTTCATAAAAGTATAGACAAACAAGATTCCCATCATGATTTCATCAATACTTGAGAAACCCGGAAGATCATTGTATGCAATACATGTAGGAAAATAAATAATCCAATAAAGGGTAAAAAATCGAGATATATTTTTCACTTTCTTTGCGTTTAAAGTATCTGTAATAAATATTAGACGATTATACTATCTAGAACATCATCCTTGCTTTCCACGAGCCTTACGCTCAATGATAGCAACAATAAGTTTCTCAGGCAATATCTTTTTGACGAACTCCTTAAAAGAGAACTTCTTATCCACCCATGTTCCTGCATAATGATGAATCGTTCTAGTATTCTTCTCGACATGGATTCGCCCAGTCTTCACGTTGATTGGGCAGAAGTATTCGGAAGGATAAATCCAGACTTCATCCACTTGTTGAATACCAGGCACATTTCTCATACCATTGTCGAGCAGCACCTTTGTAGCAATATGAACCACGGTAATTTGATTGCGCATTACAGCCTCATGTACAAAATGCTGTCCTTCATAATAATCTAGCATTTTTTTCACCAGCCCTAGGCCGGGGTTCACCCCCAGCCCTAGGCCGGGGTTCACCCCCAGCCCTAGGCCGGGAGCGACGCTTGCAGCGTCGCTCCCGCTAGCGTCCATCTCACATCCCATGAAGTTACCTTTGGCAATGATGTCATCTATCGGTCGAATCACTTCCACATCGGTATCAAAGTAGATTCCACCATACTTATATAGAATCCAGAATCTTGCATAATCACTCACAAAGGCATATTTCTTTGCAGCATACGCCTCTGCCGTATAAGGAATGCTATTGACATCGAAGTTGTCCTCATTCCACTCCTTAATCTCATAATCAGGCAAATACTTCTTCCAAGAAGCAATGCACTTCTGTGCTAGTTCAGGCAATGGATTTCGCCCAAACCAGCAATAATGAATAATCTTTGGTATCATTTTATGTATTTTTCGTAAAGAATTCAACTTATGAACAGAATTAATCCCACTGACGATAATAAGAAAATGACTGACCTAAATCTTGACTTAAAAAATCAGCAGCAGCTTTTGCTCCAATTTCTTCCAAATCAATGTCATCATATATATAATTTCCTATATGCAGCCAATATTTTCCATTGCCAGAAATAGTAGCAAGTTTTTCATTTAACAAAGCTTGAGTAATCTCTGATACTTCTGTTGTATAAACATATGCAGTGCCATAATTGAATTCTGGCGTTCTGTAGGCAGGATTATTTTTTAAGTAATTGGCAACAGCTTCATTTGAAACTTGATATGCTTTATTTATAGCATTAACAACTTTCAAACGAACCTCTTCAGAAACTTCAATATCAGTTTTTACAGGTATCTGCAAATATGGAATATCTTCAATTCTGACACTACTTCGATTTATGTTAGCCTTTGATAAAGATTCTAAAGACAGAACTTTTATGGATTGCAATAATGATTTGTTATAGGGTATGCCACACTCTCTTGTCCCAGAATCATACATCATCTTCAACTGTTCCAGTATATCTTTTTGTTCCTCATCAGATGTGACAATCACTACAATTTCACTAAATTGAAAACCATAATCTTCACTAAGCAAAAATGGCATACCATCAATACCAGCATTACCTCCTTTTAAAACCCACCTCCATTCACGCTCATGAGTCCAGTCTATAGGCTTGCTTCCACCTAAACGAGTATAAACGTAACGATACTGCTCTTCCAATCCAATTCCACATGATGAATCTAATGTTCTTAAACCATATCCGCAATAAGAGTCATTTTCATCTGTCTCCTTATGTAAAGAGGATAATCCATATATAACTTGACGAGCACCCGCTTGAAACAGCTCAGACTTTCTAAACGCTATGCCATAGTTACCCACATAACCAGACCACGCCCCTCTATCCTTAGCATATTCTATCAAAGCATAAAGTGGCATTTCCGTAAAGCAGACAGCAGAATATGGCCCATAAATAGTTGGGGTTAAATTCCTATACGACCAACCACTTCGAATGAATCCATCATGAAGTATTTTTTCTAAAACACCAAACGCTGGCTCATCTTCAGCTATTGGATATTCGTCATTTAAATATTTATCAGACAAATCAACAGGCTGTCTGTTCTTGTCAAAATAAGAAACCAAAGATATATCCTCATCACTTTCTTCTTTAAAAAGATTCGCCATTGCATACATATCGTCAGCAGACTTTCTGTCATGCACAAAATGTATTATCCAGTCAGATAAATCTATTCTATGATTCATAAAATTTGCCATTTTTATAGATTAAATGTCACTTATGCCTCTATCATCCCAATCATACAAGCGAAAATCTTTCTTCAATTGGCTAATCATATTCGCTGTTGTACCGGCCTTACTCGTCATATACACTGTGGGATACATAGAACCGCCCTCACAACACTTTGATTCACATTTCGCTTTCGCTTCTCGATATATTTTCCATTCTTCCAGATATGAGAAATCCCAAATGCCATTTTTATCTTTGCTTTTTAGATGTTCTATTATGTCCTCAAGTTGTTTCTCTGCTTGGTCAAACGATTGACTTGCATCTTCATTCATAGCTGCTTGTGTAAAATCAAAGTCAGGATACATAATATCATCAATTAAAAAGTCAGCATATTGGACAAACAACTGTGAATCAGAAATCATCTGCATAATAAATTTATTATCTAAAGGCTTAGTTAATCCACCTTCATGACAGAGTATATGTCTAATTTCAAAAATTATCTCTACAGATTTGAAAAAATACGAGATATTCTTTCGAGCCTCTTCATCTGGCAAATCTACTTTACCTTCATACTGCATTATCTTATCAATCAATTTATGTCTAAAATCAACACCCAGCAATTGTCCTAAATGTTCAAAGATTTGATTGACAGAAGTACATGGGAAATGATATGATAAGTATTCTCCCAATGAAATTTCATTGCTTTGAAATGCCTCAATTACGTCAAAATCAAAAGTTAATCCCTTTAGAAACTTCACCTTCTTTAAGTTGCCTCGATATTCTTTATTATCGATTATATCCTTATATATTTGCCGAAAATGTTCCTCCATGATGGATACAATTTTAATCGGTACATATTCTAAAAGTTCACTATCATGAATTTTCTCGTAAACTCTATCCAAACCTGTCAATAATACCAAACCTGAAACAATAGAGCTAGAACGCTTCAATGATGATTTAATATCTTCTATGTTCTTCATTGTCTATTTACATTCATAACCTAACCCTTCCAACACCTCCATCATCTGTCGGATTCGTAGTTTCCAGTCCCCCTTTTCCAAAGCTGATTTTCGGTTTCTATCCACCAACTCTTGATAATCCTCAATATGAGCTAAGATATCCAATATTTGCTCATTAGCATGTTCCTTGTCCAAATGAACGACAGGATCATAACCTATGATATCCATCAACTCTTTTGGCGCTCTACCAAGAATGACTACTCCTGACAACATACATTCCCAGTATCTCTGAGTCAAAGTGTCAATACCTTCTGCCAACTCTGGTTGATTGTCCAAGCGAGTAAGCACCAAGGTTATTTTTGAATCTGCAAGCGCATCTGCCAACTGGGCACGAGTATGCAGTCCCATAGCCTCATTTCGACTACTCAACACCTTTATCGACTTATCAAAGTTCGATGAATCCAAGATTCGGCTACATCTACCAAATTCCAAGTAATCAATGGAACGCTCTGCCAAGTTTTTCCCTGCATGATAAAGTTCCGTCTCTATGGCTTCCGGCAAATGATAGATATGAACCTTAGGACATAGCTCACTCATTTTATCCGCAGTCTGTGAAGATGTGAAAAAAGCAGTGCGCACATGATGCTTTTCAAACCATCTTGCCATATTATTTACATATCTTGGCCAGCAATCCCAAACCATAGGTATCACTTCATAACCTAAGTAATCAGGGAATGTGTCAAATCTAAGACTTGCTCCCTCAACAAATCTCAAACGAGCCTCTTTGGAACTTTGCCACAATGATGGCAAGTCCAAATGATAGGACAAACGCTCATAATATTTTTCCAATGATCTTAAAGAGACAACTATACCTCCACATTCTTCCCATTTTTGATATACAGCCAACTTGAAGTTGCTGTTGTTTTGATATATGAATGGCTTTACTGCCTTAATTATTTTTCCCATGACATTTTTTATTAATAGTATTTATAGAGTCTATTAGCAGATGCTCTGATTTTTGCCTGATCGCATTCAATTTTTCTTCTTTTGATATAATAGTATCAGAATGAATCAAAGATGCAGAAACTTCAGATTTATAATATACCAACGAGTCCTTTTGGCTCAATGCATTAAGCAAAGTCTGCATTCTACCATCTTCAGACTCCGTATCCTGGACCACAGAAAACAAAGGTTTGTGAAATATAGTCGCAAATGCAGTTCCATGGAAAGATGTTGTTATTACAAAAGAGGCATTTTCCATGAGTTGTAGGAATTCTAATGGCCCAATATGATTCCCCATATAGATGGCATCAACATCAGAAGGATCGACTGCATTTGTTCCAATATAAACCACCTTATAACCCAATTCGTCCTTTACTTTTCTCACAATATCATAAATATGCGGATAAGGATTGTACATATAATCCAAGACGTAAACTAAAATATATCAATCTTTTAGATGCAGTTTACCTTTTAATGCCAAAGCATGATATTCTTTGTCTGAAAGCAAAAGAGTTGGATCACAGACAACCTCAGCCTTTTTACCAATCAGATCACACACAATATCTACACCCGATTTTTCTCTCACCAAGATTGTTTCATACTTTTCCAATTCCTCCTTAAATACCTGTTGATATTCTTTCGGTATGGACGAACTTGCAAAAGAAGAACCATAAGATAAACGTACCGAACCAGCAGGAGCAAACTTTAACAAGAAATTGGTGTCCCCTTTTGTAAACTTACAATTCCACACTTGATCACTGCCAGTCATATATACATCAAAATTTGGGGCTTTTTTATACATCAAGTCATTTCTTGTATATTCCCGGAAAGTTGTCCTCAGATATTTCTTATGAAAAAAGAAAAAACGAGTCATAGATGCAGGTCTCCTTAATATCACCTTTGCATAATACTTTAACTTATCATATATATAGCGAATAAAACTTGGCTCATATCCTGCATAAGAATAAATATAATCTATGATTTTATTATCTATTCCATGTTGAAACAATTTATGCTGTAAAGCATAAGCCTGCAGAGCAGAACCAAAGTTTGGAACTCTATGCATTGTTATAATTCCTATCTTCATATTCCTATACTTTAAATATTTTTTTTAATTTTGCGTATGCTCGAAAAGGCTTATTAAATAATGCCAATAAAATATTCCATTGTTTAAGACTCAAATAAATATTGTGCTCAAATAAGAACATGACGAGGGAACTGATTGGGACAGGAAGAGCATTGCCTTTCATTTGCCCTTCTGCAACAACATCCAGGGGTTGAGTTATAAGAGTTGCGTTATTCAAACTCTCAACTAACAACTTGCCTTTCTCTGTAAATGTAACCAAAGCACTTACCCCTTTTTCGTCATCCTTATAGGTGTTTCCCCATAAATCACCTATTCTTATATCGGCAGAAGATTTGTCATATTTGTACTTACATGCCTTTACACATTGTTCGCCTAAACAATAATGTCCTAAAAACATCTTATAAAACCAATCTCCTTGGGACATTCGATTTTGTACGAAGGTTTTTTTTTCTTTATTAACAAATTATAAGAATCATGCCAGTTTATGGCCTTGGATGTTTTATCTCCATCTATACCCATAAGCCAACTATCATGCCACCCATATTCAAATTTATTTCGCCAACTCGCATAAGTTACTTCACCAACTATAGGCTTTAATATTTTTAAATAATTTTTCCAAGCATGCATAGAAGGAACACAATGACAATAGAAATCCATCAAGATGAAATTATCCTCACATCTGAATTTACGAATAAATCTCCTAAAAGAATCTATTTGACAAGGAGTTCCCGTAACAAGATATTTTTGTTTTCTATCTATTTTCTTGAAAGCTTCTTCTGTGTAACTTTGTATATATTTACTACCTATAGACGGAATCAGTTCTTCTACTGTTGTTGCAATATAATGCTCCGCACGCTGGAGTGTAGCATCATAGCGACATCCAACTACCTTATAACCCTCTTGAAGAAGTTGCTTACCTATTTCAAAACCAATACCACCACTTGAACATTTTTTCCTCACCTGTTCATCATTACTCCAAGATGCCCAAGAATGAATTTTCTGTGATTTCAAAGCCAAGTCATTATGACTATATGCACATACTTCACGACACAAACCACACTGAGTACATTTGTCTGTATCAACAATTATAGGCTCATAAAACCCCTTCTTGTTCAAACTGACTCGGATGATATTGCGATGGCAGGCAACTGCACACACTCCACAGCCATAACATTTTTTAATATCAGATGTATTATTCATCTATTTTATGCTATTTTGAAAATTTTTCTAATTAAACTCATTTTAGGCAAAAATACAATTCCAAACAGTGGAATTATAAAAAGCATGGAATCAAATAATAAGCTTGCCCCTTTTCCTTCAAGCGAAAGCCTAGTATATACTATAGCTTTCGAAAAAGAAAACATATAATCTAAACTATGTACTGACAATAACAATAAGCTCAATCTTCCTATATAGGCCAACATATGAGCAAACTTGTTGTTTTTAATTTGACTACACAAATAATATATGACAGCACAAGCTGACAGAGCTGCCAAAACATTTACTATCCAATTGGGAAAATATAATGCATAGAAATATGGTTCTCCAACCATCATTCCTAAAGCCATTACACAAAGCATCTGTATTAAGAACATAGATTTGCATTTACGCTTGTCAACATTCATCAAATGTACCAAATTACCGACATAATAAAAAACAAGTGCAGCCATTCCATGAGCTATATAAAAAGGTACATAATATTTATTTCCAACAACTACACTCAGCACCGATAGAAATAGAATCGCCCCCCCGAATAGCCATTTATTTGTAATTATCCTCCTTAATGCATCATATATAATACGACACCAGAATAGAGCCATCAAAAACCAAAGAGGACCATTACCTCCATATCCGACCATGGCATTACTTCCAAACCATTCAGAGGACACGCCCAATGTTCCAAAGAATATCTTTTGTGAATTTTCCATAGACAACACCAACGAAACTCCCAATGCGACTCCACATGTAATAAAGTAAGGCACAAGTAAGCCGAAAAATGAAGATTTCAAACATTTCGTTCTTGATCTTGGATGATAAAAATAACCCGAGACTACGAAAAACAAAGGCATATGCCAAATATAAATAAAGCTGTGCAAAACATTAGGAATTATACAATGCCCGCATAGCATCGCCAAAATAGCAAGACCCTTCATTAAATCATATGTTATATCTCTCTTTGCTACCATACTTACAATTTATACATATCAGGTTTTAAACCCATCTTCGGCAACAACACACGCTTTACTCGGTAGCTATAACTCATTTCAGCAAAAGGTATAGCATACTCTTCAGGCACTTCAAGCTTACCGCAAACCAAGTCAGCAAGTACATTTGCCAAGCCGACACTATCATTTTGCCTCAACTTGATTCCATACTTCCAATCATTAGAACACACATCAGCACCACCGACATCCGTACTTATCACATAGCATCCTAATGCTGCAGCCTGACTGTAAACATTAGCAAAACCTTCATGTCTTGCAGTTGCAAGCAACACCTTCGCCCGATTGTAATATTCAAACACTTTCTTCTGATCATAAATCATACCCGTAAAAACAAGCTTACCCTTATGTTGCGGATATTCTTCAAAAAAAGTGTCTATCGTTTTCTGAAAATTATCGCCTTCATTTAGATTGAAACTACTTGTGATAGGACCAAGCATATATATCTTCCAGTCTTTCAAATCCACATTGCGCAGAGCATTCAAAAGCATTTCGGTGTTTTTCTGATAGCAACCGATACGCCCTACACAAACCATGATGTTCTCCTTTTCCACAAAAGGCTTGCGACTAAGACCATATGAAAGGAATTTTTCATCATCCAAACAAGGATAAAAGTGAAGCAACCCTGTCCAATGCTTACGCTGGCACAAGTCATCCATCAGATGATAAGCTGCGGTGTTGGCAACAAGATATGTAACATGACGAAAGAAATAGTCCGTCAATTTATCCTTCAGCCATCCTGCCAAACCTCCAGAATAATGGAAGCCATTTTGATTAAGTTCAAGTGCCTGCGGCTCCTCCATATCACCAAAGACCACCACCTTTCCTTTCGGGTTCAATTTCCGATAGAGGAAAGTCGCCAACATATGAACTGCACTGCTACCTGTAAGGAAGAGAACGTCGATGTCTTTGGCATGTGTCAAGATTTCCGTCAAGAACACCTTCCATACATTCTTGTTCTTCGTCCGCTCAATAGTCACACCTCGATGCAATTTCGGGATTTCCGTATTACCCAAGTTTTGGGTATATAAATATTTGCACTTGCCTCCCAGCTCCTTACATATATAATAAGGTATCAAGAAGATATCCTTGGAGAGGAACATCTCCTGAAATTGGGAGGCGTAAGCTAAAATCTTTATTGTATTATTCATCATTTTTAAGTTTTTCTTGAATCACAGTAATAGATTCTTCCAATCTAACAAGTGCCATTTCGAAATTCACATTGTCATTAGAAAAATCAGCTATAGCATCTCCAAAACCACTTTCTGAAAAATGCTCATATTGAGAAAAGAATTTATAGTAAGCATATATATATTTTGCACATTCTGAATATTGGGGTATTCTTTTTAAGGTTTCAAATATCACTTTAATATTCAACTCATTTTTAACTTCATTTTGGGGAATCAGACTCCTCACCTCTTTTTTGTTTCTTGCCTTCCATAAATACCTTTCTCCACATGATTCTATCTGATCATAATCCTTATTCGGTTCATAAGCCCAAAGAAAATTATCTTCCAAATTCATGGTATAAATACTTTCCAACATTTCATCATTAAATGGCAAAATACCACCTACCTTATCTCGATATACCTCAAACTCATCAAAAAGAGCCTTTGCATAATCAATATGCAAAACTTCTGAAATTTCTAACACATCAGCCTCCGTTACACTAGCAAGATAGAGACCGAGTAAGCAATCCATATAACAATTGCGTAAAAGAAGTCCTATCGGTAACTTGAATAATATAGAATTACCTATGCCCACAGATACTTTCGTCAATACTGCGATAGCAGACAAATTTGAACATTGCCTCATTAAAATGCCTAGAAGAAGGCGTTCCTTTTTACTCGCCATTGTGGATTTCTTTTCAAGAACTTCTCTTCGCAGTTCTTTAACAAGATTATTACACTTTTGATTAACAACAATCCACTCGTTAGGTGACTTTGATTTTTTCATATCTATCTTAAACAGACACTTTATCTATAAGTTTTTCTAACATCGATTTCATCGAATTTATCATATTGTTATCATACTCATTTTGCATTTTAAGCATTTCCATTTGAATCGTTGTTTCCTTTCCTTTTAATAAGACATTTCGCTCAACTTTCAACAAGCACTCTACTGTTTGCCATATTTTAGCCTCATCACAATGTTTTACCGCAACTATCGCAGCTATTTTTTTGGTTTCAATATTAGTCAATTCATTATGATAGTACTGAATTGATACAAGACTCGTTTTATAAAGTCTCAAAAAGAAATAAGCCAACAACTCTACAAAAACAACCAACCCCAATCTTGGAACAAAATGTAGAAATACCTGCTCTAAATTCTTGCCAATTTCTTCATTATAAATCAAAAAGAAAAAGAAAAGCAAAGCCGCACTTGATAGCACTACCCCCCAAGACAAATTTACTGTAGCTCTTCTCTTTAAATTTTTAATCTCATTATTTATACGTTCCTCGGAAGCTAAAAAGGAATGTTTGATTTCGTTTGCTGTATTCTCGTCATCAACATCTTTTTCATGTATGCTACCAGAAGTATTCACTCGTCCCTCCTCCTTAGGATTCTTGTCTTGTTTTTGAGGAGAATACATACTTTTTCTAAGAGATTCAGAATACATAAAGTCATCATTTATTTTAGTTTCTTTTCCTCTATCGCTTCTGCTCAAATATAAAAAAGAAATACAACCAGTGATTGAAGATAATACAGCTACATAAGGAAACATCTCACTGACATCAAAATTTCCCACTGATTTTTGGAGTTTCCACAACGAAATTGCAGAAGCTAAGATTAAGATGCCCCATAATAAAAGAGCAGCTATAAGTCTTTTATTTTTCTTAGAATCTATCATATTGCGTTTTTTGAGAACTAATATTTACTTCTGAAAACTGTTGGTCAAAATGATTTAACAACATCTCGACAAAACGTCCATGATAAACAGCGTATGCTAATGTTGATAAATTTATCTCTTTTTGCCCAATAATACCAAAGACTAATCTATTGCCTTCCACGAAAGGTGACAACCAAGCTTTAAATTTCCATTGATTTGGCACATGATAAAAATCGCCATCATTATCATATAGCCAAGTATCTATTTTCTTATCATTAATTTCTTTTTTTAAATCTTCCAAGAGTTTTCTTGGCTGATTCGTTATTACAAAAATAGCCATAATCTATGTATGAAAAGTTATCTATATAATTTATATCACTACTGTCCGGATAAAAATCCGGAACATATAGCCTAAGTTATTGAAAATTAATTAAGTATATCGTTCTTTGAATTTTTGGATTAAATTTTGTACTTTCGCAGACGGGCCTCAAATGGCTCTGATTTGCAGTGATGCGTACAAAAAGACCATATTTTCTCAGATTATGTCTCTGGTTTCTCGTTATGACTTCCAGAAATGTGTTGACCGTTACAGGCAATGTATATAGATTTCTCACAAACAACTTAACCATTGATTCTCTGACTGTTGCAGAACTTTACAGAGAAAGATGGAGTGTCGAATTGTTTTTTCGCTGGATTAAGCAACATCTACATATTAAGAAGTTTTATGGCACTACAGAGAATGCCGTTTATCTTCAGTTGTGGATTGCTGTTTGCGATTATCTGCTACTTATCATAGCAAAGAAGCACTTCAATATTCCACAGTCACTTCACACTATATCTAAGTCTATTGGTCCGCTTCTGTTTAAGCAAGATGATATCCATTCCATATTCAAAGTAACTAAAGAATTAAGTATTAATAGTCCAGAGTCTCAATATATAGAGGTTAACCTCTTCTGAGATTTTTATCCGGACACTAGTGATACTTGATAATTAAATTTGATATATACAAATCAACAAATATAAGATCTAAATTCTAATCATTACTTAACTATTATATTTGTCTCCACCATAATACCCTTTTAGCTTATCAATATCACAAAGCAATTTCCAATTTTTCTCAAGCCATTCAGGATTATTGTTCCACCATTTTATCTTATTTAAGAATATTATTGTTTCCTCATCATACCGATAACCAACAATCTTTGCAGGTACACCTCCTACAATTGCGTATGGCGGAACATCTTTTGTAACCACGGCATTGGCAAGGACTACCGCTCCATCGTGTATCTCTCCCCCACCAATTAAAGTGACGTTGGAACCAAGCCAGCAGTCGTTACCGATTTTGTTTACAAGTTCACTGGCTTTATCATAGAACTTGAACTCCTCTATCATCTGCTCATTGGCGAAAGTCTTGCCTCGTGGATTATTCCCGTTGCTTTTAGAGAAGAACAAAGGACATGTTGTAGCGAACGGCGCCTTACAAGCATGGGTAGCATTGATGTATCGGCAGTTGGGACCGATGGACGTAAAGCGCCCTACCTCAGCACTAACCATTCCGTCTCCACCGATGTAAGAGCCGTAACCTAAGAAACCAAAGAAGTCGGTATGTGGACCGACCATGTTCATTCCCTCAAAACCACAACGATAGGATATATGTGTAGAGTACCAGAACTTAACCTTGTCCCCATTATGCCGTTTCTGCCATAAATAGAGGAGCAGATGACTTAAAACCGGCAACTTCTTTATTATTGCTAATAATTTTGTCATTCTATTTTAAGAAGTGAATTAACTTATACAGCAACAACCAATCGTATCTGCGATGCAGCCCAGGATACAGCTTTCTGCATTGCTCTGGATAATAGTTGCGCTCACCGAGATAAAGCGCATACAACGCCATCTTCTCCCAAAACGATTTGCCTGTGAAATCAAGATGACCCAAGAAATCTTCTTTTATGTCTTTACGGGCACGAGAGGCAGCGGAGAACTCCAAGTTGATCTTTGCAACTGGTTTGTGACAGAGATAAAGTCTGTATTTGCGATACAGTTTGAAAATTCGCTGCAGATCCTCATATCGACGCACTCGCTCGTCAAATGGATTTTCCTCTACAATGGATTTTCTGTATACTGTAGTGCCTGAGCATTGAAACAAACGTCCTAAAACGTGAGATTTGAACGGATTGCTAACAACGCCTTCCTTGTATTCAATTGCTAAGTGCACTGCCTTACCATTGTTGACAATCACCTCGCCCAAAAACATATCTACATTAGTATGCTTCTGTATCTTTTTGCTAAAGAAATCCAATGCCCCTGGCAACATCTCGTCGTCTGCATCAAGGAACAGTATCCACTCGCCCTTAGCATTCTTCACACCAGTGTTACGAGCCTTGCTCGGTCCGCCATTCTCCTGCTTAATCAGTCGGATGCGCAGGTCGTTTATTGCCTCAACAACTGCAACCGACCCGTCCGCAGAACCATCGTCCACTATCACAACCTCAAAGTCGTCATAAGATTGTGATAAAACACTTTTAAGAGATTGTTTAATAGAGGCCTCTTTATTATATAAAGGTATAACTATAGAAATCATAAACTATCTTTAGAAAATACTTTTAGCCATTGCTTCTATGAAGCCCTTACCATAAACGATATCGGGTTCCATGTAATTGCCCTCAGCCCATTCGTTCCATGCCTTGACAAACAGAAGCTTCTCTTCATGTTTTTTGCTGGAATCGACTATATTTATGACGTTGTGACATAAACGCCCCCATTCTTCTGGAGTGGAATGGTTGAATACAGTACCTCGATAAGACGATCTCGGAGAATGATCAAATCCTGGCTCTATGCAAGGTATCATCCATGGAGATTGTTCGTAATGATTTTTATAATAATCTATTGCAAAATCAACATATTTACGGTATTCCACAACATAAGGAACTTTAAAATGCTTACGTTTAAAGAATCCCCAACGACGACGAATCTTAGAATCTGCAAAATAGTGAGCCTCGACTAAAGTTCCAGCAACAATATGATCAAAACCATTTTCTTTAGCTGCAGGAATCTCATACGTCTGCTGACACAAGCCAAAGAAATAGAACTCTCCCAATCCATTCGCCTTTGCAAGTTGATTCCATGTTTCCTTAAAAAGTTTAAAATCTGAGAAATGAATATCAAAGACTCCAAAAACAGGTTTACCATCAACCTTTATATATCTTTCGTCTTTGAAAGCAGGCAACATTGCGTTAAAATGTGCAGTGAAATCTTCCACACCTCCATAGGTCTGCTTGATGAGCAGACGGTCTGGCGAATTGGGATCCCAAGTCTTAGCATACCATGAGTGGTTAGCCCAACAAAGACAGAATGGAAAATCGGGCTTACCAGATTCTACAACTTCTCGAAATACTCGATCTAAAAGTCTACGTCCATTAAACCAATAATGCCAATAACAGAATCCTTCAAGTCCTGCTTCTTTGGCTAATTGAGCTTGTTTTTCACGAGTCTCTGGTACGCGAAGATCATAATAGCCTAAATCAGCTGGTACTCGAGGCTGATAATGTCCATGAAACAATGGTTTAGCTTTTCCTACATTAGTCCATTCTGTAAATCCTGGAGCCCACCACTCATCATTCTCTGGTGTGGGATAAAACTGAGGAAGGTAAAATGCTATTGCTCTAACTTTTGCTTTATTCATAATTATCTTTTATATGCTAAGTAACCATGATGATAAACACGCTTTTCTACTGGAGGTAGTTGCATGTAATCCCCATATTCTGCACGTAGTATATCATCATAAAATTTTGAAATAAAAAACTCTGAATCTTCAAATGGTACTTTGATAAAATTCTCATACCATTCTTTTTTATATACAAGTTGTATCCAGTTCCAATTAGGAATTCCTACATATTTACTATTCTCAAAAGAAATAGAACTTGCTGTTTCCTCTAATTCCTTCTGAATTTTTGCTAATCCTTTCAGACGTAATATTATATTCGAAATAAAATATTTTGGATCTGAAAACAATTGTTTAAACTTAATTTTATATTGTTCCTTATCTATGATGCGAAGTAAATTTGCTCGTGGTCTATCTGTTAAGGCATAAGCATTCTTTGCTCCTTCATAGCTATCAGCAAGACCATCAATAGGATAAACATCAACAAAAATACCCATATCACAGTGCCCCTTTAAGATTTTCTCTTCTATTTTATAACGCATATCAGCTATACGAGAGATCCCAAGCGGATAACCTTTTACATATTTATGATTAAATACCTTAAGGTGTGGGCACGGATGTTCAATCAGGTAAGATAAGAAACGCTCATAATCTGGTCGAGGCATCTGAATGTCAATATCATCATCCCATGGAATAAATCCCTTATGACGAATAGCTCCTATTAATGTGCCATATGCAAGCGTATAACGGAACCTCTCTTTCTCGCAAATAGCTGTTATCTGCTTTAAGATATCCAACGAAACTCTTTGGATATCTTCCATTCTCATATTTTCTTTCATCATTTACATAGTCTTAATTTGTTCCTTAAGCCATGAAGAGGATATTCCTTCAGTTCGGGGCAAAACAATATGTTCCTTACCATGAGCCTTACACCATTTAATTGCTTTTTGGAATGCTTCATGATTCTGATCTGGTCCTGTTACAAAAATGTCAAAATCTGCGGTCTGAACAATATCATCTACAGCCTTATAGGTTATTACCTCGTCAACATATCTGATAGCTTTTACCATATACATTCGCTCCTCGGTTGTATATACAAGTTTTGCTTCTGGCTTATATTTTAAAACTACTTCCGACTCCTGTACGGCTACGACTAATTGGTCACCTACTGCTCGAGCTCTTCTAAATAGATTAACATGACCTATATGTAAAAGATCATATACACCTACTGTCAAAACCTTTTTCATATGCTTTATTTGTGTTTATTAATTTATCTGTATTAATTAAATCAGCTCCTATTTTCCAAAAACGGTTAGCTGTATCCAAATCATTGATGGTAGCAACTTTCATTATAAATCCTAAACGATGCCCCCATCTTACAATATTTTGAAAACTTTCAATGTTCCCTCCATAATAACTGAATGACATAATAGTTGTCTTACAAAAAAATGAAGTGACAAAAGACTTGAATAATAATTTCCTTCCCCATGAGCCACCAACCTGAACTATTAGGTTTCGGTTCAATAATGCTAATCTCAAAATATCAGCATCGCCCCATATCACATTATCTAACATATCGTATTTTGAAACCAATGCATATAATGTCTTATAATGTGAATAAGTATATTTTTGGAAAGTCAAATCAAACATGATGATAACCCCTTTCTCCTTACCATATTTAATATATTCTTCTACTGTTGTTAGATAGTTGGAGGTTGCAGAGCCAACAAAAGTCTTCAGTGTTTCAAATGTATGATTTGCTATATTAATCTTATTTTCTTTCCCCTTAATGATAAAGTTTTTATCCACACCATGATTCAAAACAGGAACTCCATCAAGAGTGAACACTATATCCGCTTCTATGATATCATACTTTAATTCTTCGACTAAATAATGATATAATGCTAAACTATTTTCCATATAAGGACCACCATGGCGAGCGTGTCCTATATATTGTTTCTTTTGTAAAGAAGAAATCATTGCCTTTTTAATTTATGTTTTACAAACTCCATTACATAGCCATAATCTGTTTTGTTGAATGCACGAGACAAGAAATAGTATATGGAAATTCCTACTATTATTTGAAGTGCAACACAAATATACATATTATTGACAACATATCCTACCAAATAAACTATTATAGCCATTATTAATGATAAAACAAAGTTCATTCCTACATCTTTCAACTGCTGCTTAATAGGATAACCTATATATTTCCTATTTGGATAAGCATTCACCACAAAAGCCAGAATAGAATATATTAATTGTCCTACTGCTATAGCAAGAGGACTAATAAACATGGTTGCAATCAATATAGCGAACATTGCTGGACGCTTTATAAATTCCATTTTCAATAAAGTGTCTGCTCTACCCACAGCTTTAATTGCTTGATAGTTTGCCATCCCTAATATATCAGAACATGAAATCAAACAAATAACCTGCATAAAAGGAATGGAAGCTGCCCATTTTTCTGAGAATATAATTATCACAAGATTATTTGATACAGCAGCCAAACCAAATAATGCTGGCATTAGAAAGAAACTGCTTATACGCATAGCCCTACTCAAGGCTCTTTTTAATGCTTCCTTGTCATCTTGTAACTTCGATAAGGCAGGAAATAAAACATCTGAAATCGTTCCGTTTATATTATTATAGAGTATTCCGGGAAGCCCCTCTCCTCGATTGTAAAAAGCAAGTTGAGTTGCCGAATATTTATATCCAATAACATATCCCTTCAATTGGTAGAAGAATGTTGTTAAAATATTAATTACTGCCATTTTCCAACCAAAAGAAAACAGTACTTTAAACCTCTCATAAGAAAATCTCAATTTGGGATGCCAGTCTATGATACAGAATAAAACCAACGTATTCGTAATAGTAGAAACTAAGTTTTGTCCTACCAAAGCCCAAACACCAAAACCAGTTAAAGCCATAGCTAAACCTATAGCTCCTGAAGCAAATGTACCAATCAGAGATGAATAAAAGAACTTCTTAAATATCATCTGCCTTGACACAAATGCATTTTGAACTCCGCTCAATGTGCCAATTGGCATTGCTAAAGCTAAAACTCTGATAACAGGTGTTATTTGGTCATTTTTAAAAAAATCTGCGATGAAAGGAGCTGCAAAAAAAACTGCAAAATAAACAACCAAAGATAAGACCATACCTGAATAAAAAACGGTACAGAAATCTAAATCATCGGCATCTTTCTTTTGAATTAAGGCGGTTCCTAAACCGCCGCTAATAAATATACCAGTCAAAATCAAGAACATGCTACATATAGCTACCACACCATAATCACTTGGCAGCAATATACGAGCTAAAACCACAGAAATTCCAAAGCTTACTACTTGGCACAGCACTTTTTGAGATAATTGCCAAAAGAAACCTGTAATCGTTTTACCTTTAATATTATTATTTTCCATTTTCATCAAAAAAGCATTTTGCTATAGGTTTCCAGACTTGTAATCTTAACTGATCTAACAATATACAACCCAAATAAACAACAAGCAAAAATGCAAATACTACAATCATATAATTAAATCCCTCAAATAGACTATCGATTTTTTTTAATACATCAAACCAATATCCCCACATAGCATGCAACAAATAAACAGAGAAACAACTTTTACCACAAATATTTATCCATTTATTGTAAGGAAGGTTAATCTTCGAAAAGCATAGCAATAAACTCATTGCACCAATAACTGTTAATGGACTTATATAACTACAAAACTTCCATGCTATCAAGTCTGTATGTCTCAACTTGAATAATCCTGCAATAAATATCATACAACAAAAGAATGCGACTGTAATTATATAAACAGACAGATATTTTTTTGCAGAATAATCAGACCATTTTGGGTGGTATATTTTAGCATACCTCCCCAACAAATACAATCCTATAAATGAAACAATAGAGTAACCATTATTAATATAAGCTGTTGACTCCGTTATCCAACCAAATAAAAAAAGAAATACCCAATAAGCTATCAAGACATTTGAAAATATCTTGGGTCGAGTATTCTCTGAGAATTTATTTAAAACTGGAGATACTATATACAACAACAAATATGCTTTAATAAACCATCCCTGATCTGGTTTTAGCATTAGTAACTCTGCAAATATTTCATTGCAAAATTTTACTTTACCTAAGACAACAAAGATGATCAGACTTAAACACTTCAAAAAATATATTTGGAATAAAAAGCTGCAAATACTTAAGATTCGTGGTTTTATTGAAAACCAGCCAGAAATCAAAATAAAGACATCAACAGCTACAATTCCTATACCTTGCTGTAAGATTTTGCCCCCCCCCAGAATCCTGGAGCATTATTAATCTCCAAACTGCCAGGCATACCATATATCATAAAAGAAGAGTGCAATAGTAGCACCATGAACATAGATAGACATCTCAACAATTCTATGTTTGATAAACGCTGATTCATTTTTTTCTAATGTTTTATTCTACCGTCACACTCTTTGCCAGATTTCTTGGCATATCTACATTCAAGCCTTTGTAAAGGGCCACATAATACGCAAGTATCTGCAGGGGAACGACGCTGAGAAGAGGGACTAAAGTATTGACGGTCTGCGGTACTTCTATCACAGAATCGGCTATCGCCTTGACTTGTTTGTCGCCTTCGGTAACAATAGCCAGGATGCGTCCGTTGCGGGATTTTACTTCCTGCATATTGCTGATGATCTTCTCATACAACTGGTGATGTGTGGCAAGGAATACAATCGGCATATCGGTATCTACCAAGGCTATCGGGCCATGTTTCATCTCGGCTGCAGGATAGCCCTCGGCATGGATATAGCTGATTTCCTTTAGCTTCAAGGCTCCCTCTAATGCTACGGGATAGTTGAATCCTCGACCGAGATAGAGGAAATTATGTGCATAGGTGAATACTTTAGCCAGTCGGGAGATCGATGGCGTCTGCTCCAACACTTTCTCCATCTTGCCGGGTATCTCTGCCAACTCGGCGATGGTCTCTACATAGTCTTTTTCGGAAAGGGTACCAAGCTCATGACCTAACGCCAAGGCAAAAAGGGTAAGGACGGTGACCTGACCGGTGAAGGCCTTGGTACTCGCTACGCCTATCTCGGGTCCTACATGAATATAGATGCCGGTATCTGTCTCTCGGGCGATGGATGAGCCTACGCCATTGACGATGCCGAAGATCAATGCTCCGTGCTGCTTGGCAAGTTGAATGGCTGCCAAGGTGTCGGCTGTCTCGCCACTCTGGCTTATGGCTATCACTACATCATCGGATTCGATGACGGGTTCGCCATAACGGAACTCGCTGGCATATTCTACTTCTACTCGCTTGCGACACATCTTCTCTATGAGCTGCTTGCCGATAAGTCCGGCATGCCAACTGGTTCCGCATGCCACGATGATGATATGCTTGGCTGACATGAGTCGGTCTTTATAGTCTGTAAGGGCTGACAACACGATGTGATTGTTGGATGGATTGTCCTTATCCGCAAACAGGCGACCACTCATACAGTCTTTCAGGCACTGGGGCTGGTCGTAGATCTCTTTCAGCATGAAATGGTCGAAGCCTCCCTTGCTGAGTTTGGAGATGTCGAGGTCTACAGTCTTGATGTCATAATCGCATAACTTATGGTTGAGATTGATCATCTCTATATCCTTGCCGATTCTGATTTCTGCTATCTGACCGTCTTCGAGATAGACTACCTGGTCGGTATATTCTACGATAGGAGTGGCATCACTGGCGATATAGAAGTCTTGCTTGTCGGCTCCTACGCCTACCACCAATGGACTTGACTGGCGGGCTGCCACAATGTGAGTGGGGTTCTTGCATTCGATGACTGCTATGGCATAGGCGCCCACGACATCATTCAGTGACTGGCAAACGGCTGACACCAAATCCTTACCATTCTGCTGATAGTATGAGTCTATCAACTGTACCAGCACCTCGGTATCTGTTGTGCTCTTGAACTGATAACCGCGTACTATGAGTTGTTCTTTCAGCACCTGGTAGTTCTCGATGATGCCATTATGTACCAAAGCCAGGTCACCACTCATACTGACATGGGGATGTGCATTTTCGGCTGAAGGTTCGCCATGTGTTGCCCATCGGGTGTGGGCTATACCGATATGGCCTCCGCAGTCTTTGTCTGCTGCGAGTTCTTCCAAGTTTGCCACCTTGCCCTTTGTCTTATAGACATTGAGTTCGTCCTCTCTATTGACGAGTGCTACTCCGGCACTGTCATATCCTCTATATTCGAGCTTCTTCAGTCCTGCTATCAGGACTGGATATGCTTCGTTTTGTCCTATATATCCTACTATTCCACACATAAATTTATGGTTATGTCGTTATATTCTGATTTGATTTGTATTTTTTGTATTGTTTTCGAAAACCTACCCGTCCTTCCTTACCGTTAAGGAAGGCTCCACCTCTCATCTCGGTCTTCTTCAATAGTCTTTACGACCCCTTCGGTTCCCCTTGTAGGGGACAGAAACCTCAGGGAAGAAGAGGAAACCGCTCCTCCCGTCGCTCTTAACCGCTTCGCTATAAGGTTGGCGGACCATCAGAGGTCTACGTCAGAGGGGTTGTGCGGGATGGGACCGCCTGGTGTAGGCTGTTTACAACTCCCTATTCTTATACTAATCAACATTGATATAGAATGGAGTATTACGGTCTTGTACCACTACCACCAGCTAATACAATTCCTTTCATTGTCTTTTTCCATTCTTAAATGATTCTTTATATTGACTCTTAGTATTAGCAAAACTTTCAACTTCGGTTTCAATATCTCCATTGATATTCTTACGAAGTACTTCCTTTCCACAAACAGGACAATCCGCTGTTTCTATACTTCTTGCAGGATAAATTCCATACGAAATTTTCACCAACAAGTCTGTATTACAGACAGGACACGTAACATGCAATACATCATAACTTGCCATAATTCTGATTTTTTATTTTCCAAATTCTTTAATTCTCTGTTCTTTTTCATGAGCAGAGAAGAAGCTGACCATGCTTATTGGCTACGACATAACCATCCAAGCCTTGAACTACTACCTTACCATCATAGTCCATCCGAATATACTCTTATATAAAATTGTACTTTTTTAGATACACTTCTACCATAAGACTAAATTCACGGTCAGGGCTAGCCCAGGCTTTTATCTCTTTTTTTTCACTATCAGTAAATGAAACCCGACCTTCAGCCTCGCGAGTTTTGTTCTTAGAAAGAATCAAATCTGCAATTTTTTGTAGGCATTTGCATCTTTTATATGTCAAAGCCTCATTATCCAGTTTAAATTTTCTGATCGTATCCAAGCCCTTCTTAGAGCCATTATTGGCTTGGATTAACTCATTATCAAAAGTTATATGAGCCTGGATTTCAGCATCACTATCCTTACATGGATCCAAAACATCAGCTATAGGAATATCATTGTTATCAGGACGACCTTGATTACATTCCGGAGATGAGAGATAGAGATTACTCCATTCAAATGCTTTAGTTTTGTCTAATGCTACCTCCATCAAATGATCGACATTCTTTGACTTGGCTACCAAACGTTCCTCACTGTAAAAGCATTTGTTGTAGGACATATTATTCAATGCTGCCAAAATATCTTTATGGCCATATTTACTGGAATCCGGTCTATTTTTACCACTAGCTAAAAAGTCAGCTAACCATTGGGCTTTCTTCTTAGTTAGTATTCCAGGCTCTGCCAATCTATCAATATGTCTCATATCTGCTTAAGCTAACATACTAGACAAATCCAAAAAGCCGAAATAAGAGGAATTTAACTCTAACAGCTTCTTTTCAATCTTATTCTGCTCTTCCTTATTCCCTTCTTCTGCTGCATTCTTTCTCTTTCTTAGCAAGTCTGCTATTTGAGTACCAAATGGTCCTACTTCTCCAAAAACCGCACCACTTAAGACTTCATCTACAGGAAGATTAGAATAGCTTTCAGTCACATCAAGTATTTCAGAATGATCAGTCCTTGAAACACAAACAAACACCTTCGAATTATCAACGGCGGTAACCACAAATGGTGAATGAGTAGTTACTATTAACTGAAGATTAGGAAAATACTTTTGGATTAAACCTATGATTTTACGTTGCCATTTAGGATGCAAATGGTTCTCAATTTCATCTATAAGCAAAACACCATGAAGACGATTCACCTGTTCGATAGGTATATGCAATCTTTGACTGACAATATACATACGATAAAGAGTGCTGACAAAGTGATTGAAGAGTAACAAATTACCCATACTCAACTTATCTAATGGCAATTCCTTACCTCTAACCTCAACCATTGGCATCATAGTTTTTCTAGCCACATAGAGAAAATGACCGTCGGCTAAGCAATCAGAAAGCATAGATGCAAGCAAATCATAAAGATATTGCCCCTCTTGTCTTTCTTCTTCTTTATCGCTACCACGAAGATAATCCAGATTGCAGATAAATTGATTCACTTTCGAGTTTGCAAAAGTTTTCTGAAAAGGACTATTCATCTGGGCCTGCAGATTAATAGTTGAGAGATTAGAGATTTTGAAGCTTCCTGTATCTAGATCAGGACTCCAATAATCAACAATCCAGTCAACCTTCTCTGCAGTTTCTTGATCTGTAACAATTTTATTCAACCGACTATCATTTGTATCAACGCCCAAAATTTTATATCGAGTTAAAGAATCAGACGAAACATTCTTTTGGGTAGTTTTTTCTAGATAATCAAGGCTTATTTTGAAGTCGTCATGATCAGCTATAATATCACGTTCCAGCTTGGTTGTTCCACTCAAGACCGTTCTTATTGCATCCAAGAATACAGATTTACCTGTTCCATTTTCACCTGTGATTATAACAACAGGTAAAGGCAAGGATGGATCTTTCTTCAAAGCTTCAACCTGTTCCTCTGCCAACAGTTCCATTTCACTATTCTGAAAAGGACCTATATTGTGTAGATATAATTTTGTTAATCTCATAATAATATTGTTTTAGCCATCTATATTTCCATACATCCCCTGAACCGCCTTTATTAAAGACAATTTAAAATATTTTGCGGGATGGGACCGCCTGATATTTTCTATCATCTAGAGCTTATTTTTGAAGATACTCTTCTTGATTAATATATTGAGTGAAACATTCTATTAAATAAGAACAATATCTACTTATAGAATCATACAATCCTTCTAAATCACCTGCAGTTTTCAAAGAACCAACTTGTGAAGCACATTCCCTTCCATGAGCAATAGCCATTCTTCCTTCAGCCAATTCTAACAAACATTGCTTAACCGACATATGCTCTGGTTCAAACATTGGCGCCTTAAGACCAAATGTTTTCCAAACTCTATCAAGTTGTTGCTCTTTGATATTTCCATTTGAAGAAGGAAATAAAGTAGACTCAATCTGTTCTATGACCTTATCTTTAGTAAGTTCCTTAAACAGTTTATATCTATTTTCCCATTTTTTATTAGTACCAGCTGTTTCTATCCTCTTACAAGCGGAATCATATATAAGTCCCCACAAGGAAGGTAAAACTTCATATAAGTTCAATGTCTTATCATTTAAAATTTCTATAGTTCTAGAAACACAATGTGTTATAGTAAACTCCAATGCTCCATACAATAGAACATAGACAACGCCTTTTAATACAGAATCAGTTGTGGCTTGCTCCTCATCAAATTTATCATTAGAGCATAATTCCATCAATCTTTTTGCTTCCAACAACCTTTTCGTCGAACTTAAAGATACTTCTGTAAACATAGTAATTATCTACAAAATTTATCTTTGGCATATTTTATACGCTTCTCTAACATCGGAGAAGAATTTGTTGCACCAGTAACTAATTTATTAAATTCATCATCAGCAACCCAGATATAAAAATCATCAAGATTAAGATTCGTTTTTCCACTTTTAATTGCCTCAGCGGCTCCGACCGTTATGGCTTCCCAAAAAACAGTCGAAGTCTGTCTGCGATTTGTAGCTTTAACGATACCATGTTCCAATCTTGACAGTTGTTCGAAAACCTTATTAAAGATTGATTCGTATTCAATCTCATCAAATTTATTTAAGTGGCCATTCATGAAGTCATTCAAAAAGTCCTTAACATCGTGAACAAACTTATCTCTACCATAAAGGTAAGCAAAGAAACGAAGGACAAGTTCTTCATAAGTTCCATCCTCTAATGCAGATTTTGGTTTAGAAGTCAAACTTCTTAATCGAGGATCTTCAGAAAGCCTACAAATGAAATCATTAAATCTCCCACGATAAACACAATTTCTAATTTCTTGATCAGATAGTTTGATTCCACCAGTATTAAGACGTTCAAACAAATCAAAACGGACTTGCGCATCACTTTTATCGCTTAACGTTACTATTTTCAATGGCTTCAACAAAAAATCCAATCTTAATGTCGGTACCATATCTGATATGGTCATACCATTCATCATACTCAATTTATCTAACTCTGTCAGTTTCAGATAATCAAGTTTTCCTATTATTTTTCTTGCTTCAGAATCCAAATCTGCAGCAAAACGAATGATTGTACTAATTCTCTGTAATCCATCAATAACCTCCCACGTTGCATCCGAATTAGTTGCCATATATAATGAAGGTACAGGAATTCCTAAGAAAATAGATTCGATAAGTTTTGACTGACGCTGATCACCCCATCTAAACTTACGCTGATAATTTGGTGAGACATTAACTATCCCATCATTAACCATTGATATAAGCTCTTTAACAGATATATCATAGGTTTTAAAATCGACTTTACGCTTTTGTTCACTTAACTGAACAGAAATATCTACCATAATTGTACTTGTATATCACCAACATAGCATCCCCACCATTTTACAAGCAGCCACGCCTATCAGTTTCGTTTTAAATAAATATCAAATAGAGAATATAAAGTAAGCATCCAACCCCTATGGCAATACAACTCCATCACCAGTGTTTACTGGGGATACAGAGTATTTTAAGTAATTGGACTTTTCTGATTTTTAAACAGGTTTAACTAAAAGTGCCTTTGTCATCAAGGCATACTCCCTTCTTCCAGCTGCAATCATGTGTATATCACCATTACAGCGTCCCCACTATTTTACAAGCAGTTACGCGTATTGTTTTTTGAAAAAAGTTATTTTATTATCGTTTTGCAGAAGATAAGCTGCACTCGGCAATTTGAAAGCCAACTTTCATTGCGTTCATTTGCATTATCTTTTAGGGTGAAGGATTGACTAAGCGCACTCCTTCAACTCATCGGATTTTAACGTATCTATTCCATAGGTAAATCTGTATATCACCAAAAATGAGCAGATGGCTCCAGGACATTCCTTCTATAGCTGGATCCGATTTGTCATCAGCCCCAGTAACGTGGATGCCCTTTGGTAAGCGGTAGCTTACGTCGGCTGTAGAAGGAGAATTCAAGCAATCCTGCGTCATATTCGCTTTCTACTTTATGTCTTTTGCTGCAACCATACATGATGGTTGTCGTAGCTTTGTCGCTTTTTTCATAATGTGCATCATCTGAATTGTATAATTGAGTTTTTATTTGGCACGCAGCCTATGCACATGACTTTTACTTTCGTCACACTTTTTTTATGAAAAGTGTGATTTTATTGCAAAAATACTAATTTATGTTGGATTACGTATAAGATTTTATCTTTTTTCTACTTATAAATTAAAAATATGCTATTTTTTTAGGAAATAGGGCTTAAAAAAAGCTTTCGAAAAACCTCTCTTAATGCTAAGGAGGTTTTTCGAAAGCCTAAAAGTAGTTTCTTGACATTCGAAAAAATAAAAGTAAATTCTTGAACCTTAAGAGATCTTCGAAAACCCACCAGTCCTCCCTTACCCTTAAGGGAGGGTCCACCGCTTTCCCCAAGCCCCTTTCCCCTCAGGGTACAGGGGATGTACCAACCGCCCTACTCGGTGCTCAAACCGCTACGCTATATGGTTGGCGGACCATCAGAGGTCTACGCCAGCAGCGGAGCTGCAGTTTTTTGTGCGGGGATGAACCCGCTTTCACTCAAGGATTTGCTAAAGGGCTGCTTGCTGCTTAGGGACAGCCTTGATAGGTGATGAAAATACTTTTTATTCGACTTTGGACAGGATCGACTCTGGAGAGGTTCCCATCAGGGCTATGGTGGAAATCTTGTGACCACCATTGGCATTTAATGAATGACCACAATGATAGAGACTATCATCTATAATGAGCCAACGATCATGAGACTCGTTACGCCATTACCAACAGATATTATAACATCTAAATTATAATAATCAACCAGATATGTTTTGCCGTCTGAGGCAGTGTAGGCAAATTTTGCCCAAACTGAATCTTTCTGCAATTCTCCTTCTTTAAATATAGTTCGCACATGCTTACCTATAACACTCCTATCTCGTCCAAATAGCTCTGCCATTTGGTCTATAGAAAGCCACACTGTTTTGAAAGCTCCATCTATTTTTACATGAAGAGAGATGCTTTCATCTGGTTGATAAAGCACTATCTGTGAATCGTCAGCCACTGGCTGTATATTATTATCGTTTGCCATATTCATACATTTTTATTGCTAATATAGCGACAAAAGTACGATTGTTTTACGTAATTACAAAGAAATTATTAGCTTTTTTTCGAAAACCCACCAGTCCTCCCTTACCCTTAAGTTTTTTTCTAAAATCAACCCGTCCTTCTTTACCATTAAAGAAGGCTCCACATCTCTCTCCAAGCCTCTCCCTTCTCAGAAGGGAAAGGATGTGCCAACCGCCCTTTCAATAGTCTTTACGACCCCTTCGGTTCCCCTTGTAGGGGACAGAAACGGTGCTCAAACCGCTTCGCTATAAGGTTGGCGGACCATCAGAGGTCTTCGCCAGCAGCGGAGCTGCGGATTTTTGTGCGGGATAAACCGCAAGGACATACGATGCAGGATGCTTGCTCGATGCTGATGGAACCGCATGGATACGATGAAGAATGCTCGATGCTGATTGCTCGCAACTTGCTGAGATTGCTGCTTATGGGGACGCAGGGACACGAATAGAGGCTTGCTGCTTTGGGGCCATCTTGCTAATGCTCTGGCTTCAACATAAATAAATTAACAGTATTGTTGAATTCAGAAACATAATCTACAAAATTTGGATTATCTTTTCTCAGAATCATTGCTGCATAATTATTTACTCCTTCTAAGTCTTGGATATTAGCAACCATAATTACATATTGTTCTTTGCCATTAGCATAAGCAAACCAAGAATCAAATAAGCGATTTCGCAATGCTTGCTTTCTATCACCCGTTTCACATATATAAAGGAGAGCAAACTCGTTTGTCTCAAAGAAATTGTCTATTACAGCAATTACTGTATCTCTTACCTTCATATCACGAGGAGAACGATGCTTGTTCACATTCGTAATATTAAACATGTATGCCTCGCAATGTTCCAGCAAGTCATCAAGATCAAAGCTAATAGCTATCTCTACGCCATAATCTGTTACGAAACGATAAGTGTTTGAATCTACCATCATAACATCATACGGTGAAGAGGCATTAATCATTTTCAAAGAAAGCTCTTTCATTTCACCAAACATTTACAAACTTTGGGTCTTCTCCTGTACGAGCAAGATAATCCTGACGGAGCATCTGTTCTAACTCTGCCATACGCTTTCTTTTTCTTTCCTTTGATGCCATGAATCTTTTCATTGCAGCATCACGCTTCTCCCAAAATTCTTTATTCAATGTTTCCATAATTCCTCCTGTTTTTTAAATTCTGTGCAAATATAAGGGTTTTCTGCGTAAAAGCCAAAGGATTATAAGTTTTTTTTTCGAAAACCCACCAGTCCTTCCTTAAACCTTAAGAGTCTTTCGAAAACCCACCAGTCCTCCCTTACCCTTAAGGGAGGGTCCACCGCTTTCCCCAAGCCCCTTTCCCCTCAGGGTACAGGGGATGTACCAACCGCCCTACTCGGTGCTTTTTTTTCGAAAACCTACCCGTCCTTCCTTACCCTTAAGGAAGGCTCCACATCTCTCTCCAAGCCTCTCCCTTCTCAGAAGGGAAAGGATGTGCCAACCGCCCTACTCGGTGCTTTTTTTTTCGAAAACCTACCCGTCCTTCCTTACCCTTAAGGAAGGCTCCACATCTCTCTCCAAGCCTCTCCCTTCTCAGAAGGGAAAGGATGTGCCAACCGCTCCTTCTCGTCGCTCTAAACCGCTACGCTATAAGGTTGGCGGACCATCAGAGGTCTTCGCCAGCAGCGGAGCTGCGGTTTTTTGTGCGGGGATGAACCCGCCTTGCTGAAGAGCCGCTTATGGAAACGCAGGGATACGATGAAGGAGGATTATGGAACCACCTTGCTGATACACCAACAGTATTACACCAAGACTGACAGTCCACACTATAATACAAGCAGTGATACCTATCAGTTTTTTGGAAAAAGTTATTTTGGTTCCTCAAAGCCTATAGCTCTGCACTTATCAAAACTCGAATGAAGAATATTGCATTATTAACCTATACTTGGTTTATGGCTAAACATTTCTATTGTTTCTCCAAATTCTGCCAATACTTTACCAAGGTTAGGATTGTCATTTCTGATGATTACAGCAGCAACATTGTCTATTCCATATTCATCTACCAAAATAAGGTGCACACCTATTAATCTTCACTAAATCTAATTGCTTCATTATTACAACACACAAAATGATTCTGCTTCCTTACCTGTTCTGCGACGATAGTCCTCACGCATACGCTTCTCCATTTGCGCTATGTATTCAGCCTTTCGCTCCCTCGAAGCCTTGAAACGACGCATAAAATCTGCTTTTTTTTCTTCTATGTTCATATTTAACCTCCTTATAATTAAACTTTGCATACAAAGATATACTTTTTCTGTGATACTTCCAAATGTTTTTGGGAAAAAGTTATTTTCCTCAATGCCAGCTAAAGGTACTTTTGCTCTGCTGTCATCAATTTGCTCAGAACGAATGCTTATGGGATAACTTCTTTAACTCCCCATAATGATAACTTCTGAACACCATCCCTGAATCGGAATCATCTATCCCAGACTTGAGTCATCAGGCGGCGGAAGGCGGCCAGATAACCGCCTTCGAACAGGGGATCGTCGCCAGGATTGGCTGCCTGGTTGTCGGCCTCCAAGGCGTCGAGGATTTCGCAGATTTTCTCAAATTTCTGGCGGTCCGTCGATACGGTCTTGAGGGTATGACGGGTGAGCAGATAGGCCTGGGCCAACTCTAAAACTTTTCCGTCTTAGACTCGCTTAATTGTCTTCGGACGGACATGGTCTTCCTTACGTCGCCTATCGAATCCGGGCTTTTCTGCGTGCAAAACATGCCCGAAAAAGGCGTTAAGATTTGTAAAATGCTTGATGTAAGCCATAATTTTTGTTAATTTTATACTCTACATGTAGAACATATAGATTTTGGTTATTTATGTATTTAATTTTATCTTTGTCATCGGTTACAATCTACCTGTCTAAGCATACTTCCTATTGGAAAACTCCCTATATAAAGAGCGTTCACCTTTCGGACTTTTGCTGCACCAAGGGTTCACCATTTGACGCTATTTGTGACATCTCCGTGAATACCTGTGAAGGGTGGGGTCACGCCCCGAAACCCGTCTGTTTATCGGACTTCCGACGCTGATGTGAAGGGTGAACCCTCGTTTCTTACTTTCACACGCATACGCGAAAGAAATTAAATAAAGAAAGAAATTTAACTATATGGGTAATGCCATAAAACATATAAAAAAGAATGAATATATTTAAAAAGGCGTTCACAACGTCACGCGATGGTTTCATGCCATCTGTCTTCTCTCAGCTCGACTCTAAGATGAGCCGCCCACTAAGCTGCCGTCAGGAGCTGGAGGATCTGATTTTGCGCAACCACGAACTGGCTGCCATCACTGAGTCGTATCGAAAGGCCCTGGCCGTGAGTAAGCAACTTGCCGACAGCAAAGTAAAACCTCTGTCGACCGGCATCTGTTTCGCCGCACAGTTGGACGGCAGGGGCAGACTGCTGGAAAACGTGATGGGCGAAGTGGGATGCCTGGGACTCGACTACGACCATTTGTCCTCCGGGACCATGGGGATTCTCTTCGAACTCATCAGACATTCTCCCCACGTCCTCATCGCCTACCGCACCATCAGCGGCAATGGGCTGCGTATCATCGTGGGCTATCAGCGACCCGAGGGATGTGAACTGTCTTTCGTGGAACTGCACCAGGCGATGCTGCAGAAGGCGATGGCGCTGTTCGACTCCCTGCTGGGCATCAAGGCCGACCGGCAGTGCGTGGACTTTCTACGGCTGTCGGGACTCGCCCACGACGAACAGGCCTTCTTCAACTGGGATGCCGAACCGATAGTCCTCACCGACAAGGAACTGTCTAAGTTCACCTCCTCGCTGCTGCGCAAGAAGAAGAGCAAGAAGCAGGCTGCTGAGCGCTCCAAAGTGGTCAGGGGAAGCAAAGCCAATGGCATCAAACTGTCGGCGGAGAAACCTACCATGGAGGAGGTGAAGATGCATGTACTGGAAACGCTCCACAACTGGGGGCTCGTCTTCGAACCGCACCGCCACAACGAGTATGTGATGTACTTCGGAAGCATCTGCAACCGCTATGGCATCGAATTCAGGGAGGCTCTCGACTATGCAGAAGCTCATTTCTCTCACGAATATCCCGACACGGCTGCCGTCATCAAGTCGTGCTACAAGAAGACGGAGCGGTTCGGCTCCTGGCACTATTTCAGAGAGGGCGAGTCGTATCGTGGGCAAACTTCCGTGAAGTATATCAAGCAGTGGCTCTCGATGAGATACCAGATACAGCGCAACATGGTGACCGGCAGGCACGAGATAATGAGCCGCATGGCGGGAAATCCTAAGTTTCTGAAGTGGGTGAACCTGGATGACAACATCCTCAACTCGCTCTGGGTGAAGATGGAGGAAGAGGGCATGAACATCAACATGCAGAAGCTCATCTCTGTCATACACAGCGATTTTGCCGTGCAGTGCGACCCTGTGGAGGACTACCTCCGGTCGCTGCCACCATGGGACGGCAAACGCGACTACATCGGCGAACTGGCAGACCGCATACGCATCATCCCTCATCAGGGCTACCACCACGACCAGGCCACCTTCAAGAAATACTTCTGCAAGTGGATCGTAGCGATGGTGGTGGGATGGGTCACTCCGGAGGTGGTCAACCAGGTGATGCTCATCCTGGTGGGAAAGGGCGGCATCTACAAGAGCACGTTCTTCAACTACCTGTTGCCGCCGCAGCTCCGCGATTACTACCTCAACGAGTCGGCGGCGATATACACCGACAAGGACTTCATGGAGGCTTTCTCATGCAAGATTCTGATGTGCCTCGACGAGTTCGACACCGCTTTCGGCAAGAACCTCAATGCCTTCAAGAGCAACATGACCAAACTGCATTTCTCCATCCGAAGGCCCTACGACCGATTCCGCAGCGACCTGGACCATCGTGCCACAGTGGCGGGTACCACCAACAACCAGCAGATCATCACCGACCCGGAGAACCGACGCTACTCGCCCTGGATTGCGGAGAGCATCGTGAGCCCGAGAGACGAGCCGTTGGACTATGTGGGCATCTACTCCCAGTGCGTGGCTCTTGGCAAGGAGGTGAAGGAGCGAAAGATGCGTGGCGAGGAAGGATGGGTGTATTGGCTCACACAGGAGGACATCGCCGAGATGCAACAGCACAACTTGCTCTTCATGGTGCCCAACTATGCTGAGGAGCAAATCAAGCGTTTCTATCGTGTTCCGACTCCCGACACGTCTGAGCGGTTTATCAAGTTCCGCTATACTGCCGAGATTGTGGAGCGCATCTGCACCAACCCTGTCATGCGGAAGAACTTTGAATACCAGAGCATCGGCAGCATCATGTCAAGGCTGGGATTCCCCAAGGCTCATCGCCGCAAGGGCAACGGATGGTTTGTCGTCGAGAAGGAGGGGGCCGAGATCAACAGCGAAGCCTTCTATTGTGCAAGCGACAAGATGGAACAGGACGCCAGCCAATGACTTACAGAGATTTCCCGGTAAGTCACTGAGCTTTCTCTGTGACTTACTGAGACATGACAAACATTATATTGCTAACGAAGAAATTAAACATCTATCATGAAGAAAGACTACATCAGCAAGCACGACCTCGCCCACGAATATTTCCCTGACGCCGAGCGCCACGTAGCTGTCAACCACCTGATGCGATGGATCAACCGCTGCCCTCCCCTCGTAGAGAAGCTGCGGGCCTGTGGCTATCGCACCAAGAAACGGTACTTTTCGCCCGTCCAGCGAGAGATTATTTACGATTTTATAGGTGATCCATAATTTTTTTGCACTTTTTTTCGGCCTATGCCCATTAGCGTATAGTTGACTCGCAAAAATGTCGTATCTTTGCATCGTCATTCAGAGAGAGTGACTTAGCGAAACATCGGGACGAGCGCGCAGACCTTTGTCGCTAAATATTATTAACTTTTATAACTTAACACCATGATTCTCTACAATTTAAAGAAAAACAAGAACAAGAAGATGCCGAATGCGTACGGCAAATACTACGCATACCCTGTTGTAACTCAAACCATCGGAATGGACGGTCTTGCCACCCACATGTCGGGCCACAACACGCCTTTCTCGCCCGGTGCCATCAAGGGCATGCTCACCGACATGGTGATCTGCGTCAGGGAACTTGCCCTGCAAGGCATCGCCGTGAAGATCGACAACCTGGCGATTTTCTCCATCGGCATCAAGAACAAGCTGGGTGCCGACACCGAGAAGGACTTCTCCATCACCAAGAACATCGAGGGCGTGAAGCTCCGTGCCCGTGCCACTGGCGAGTTGATGAGCGACAAGCTCAACCTCGATGCTACCTTGAAGAAGGCTACTGCGCTCACTGGTGACGGCACCACCGACAAGGTCTCTCCTTCTACTCCGTCGGGCGGCGGTACCTCTCAGGGTGGCGGTAGCACTCCATCAGGTGGCGGCGGCACCTCTCAAGGCGGCGACACCCCATCTGCTGGAGGCGACAATCCCGGAGGCGGCGAGGGTGAATAACCATCGCCCGACTTTCAGAAGTTAAATTAGAGGGGAGTTAAGACAACAGTCTTTTTGGCGTAGTTTTTTAAGCAGCAAGACATACGTCTTAACTCCTTAACTTCCTTAACTCCTTTAACTTCCTGATATTAAATATTAAACATTAAACATTTTAAAACATTTATCACCATGAAAAAAGAAAATTGGAAAGCAGTCATCAACTTCATCATCACCGTACTCACAGCGATAACCAGCGCTTTTTGCGTCAGCTCCTGTCAGAACCTTTAAAAGGTAAAAAAGTAAAAAGGTAAAAGGGTAAAAGAGTAAAAAGGTAAAAGGGTAAAAGAGTAAAAAACGAATATCATGAGAGACATCAATCTGATTGTGGTGCATTGCAGCGCCACGAGAGTGAACCAAGACTTCACTGTTGAACAACTGGAAGCCTGTCATAAGGCACGCGGCTTCGACACCATCGGCTATCACTATTACATCACCAAGGACGGCACCCTCTATCCCTGCCGGCCGGAGCGCATCGCAGGGGCTCATGCCCGCCACTACAACGCCCACTCCATAGGTATCTGCTATGAGGGCGGACTCGACGCGAACGGCCATCCCGCCGACACCCGTACTCTGGCCCAGAAAGTGACGATGGAGGAACTGCTGCATAGCCTGTGCGTGGATTATCCCGATGCCGAGATCCTGGGCCACCGCGACCTGCCTAATGTCCGAAAGGACTGTCCGTGCTTCGATGTTCGAGACTGGCTCGAAGACATCGACTTCCACATCTAACCTCTATCTACTTTCCCCCGCAGCTTTCTCCGCTGCGGGGGATTTTTTATTCTCCTTTTATTGTGAGTAAACTTTTGCAAGTCCAGAAGTTATAGAAGTTTCTTTGGGAGGGAAGTTATAGAAGTTAAAGAAGTTATCACTCCCTTCGGCCGTTAGAAGTTATAGCCAACAGCCTTTCTTGCTCAAATTCTTGCGAGCTGTACGGTTGAAATTACCCAGCACGCCCTGAAGGGTAGGGTGTTCAAAATCCGTTTAAAATTTGGCACGTTTTTTAGTCGAATAATCGGTTCAACTAACTGATATTCAATAATTATCGACACGAATATTGCGCAGAACTAAAAAATGTCACATTTTTGAATTCTTAACACGTTGATTTCGTGTGAATTAACTTGTATTTTGGTGCAAAAAACGTGTCGGAAAATTAATAGATTTTGAACACCCTACCTGAAGGGGCAGAAGCTTACACAACCAGCACGCCCTGAAAGGGCAAGAAGCTCTTAGCCCAGGGCAACGCCCTGGGTTTGTGGGCGTTAGCCTGGCGCCCTGTAAGGGCAAAAGCTTTAAAAAACACCTAATAAAAAATGAAAATTCTTTGCGATATGTAAAGCTTTTGCCCTTACTATTATATTTGCACTTGGAAAAATAAAGAGATGAAAATCTTTATATCTGCAAACTATTGTTAACTTTGCAGGAAAATAGATAAGTACAATAAAAAAGAAGAATACTCCATATCCAGCGTTAACCCTGTGCCCTTTCTAACATAGTAAAGGCTTAGCCCTGTTTGGGAAACTGGATATTTTCTGAGCAGAAGCTTGAGAGTAAATTAGCCTGCTTGTGTAGAACAAGACAGGACTCGTAGTATAGTTGTAGCCGCTCAGAACGGAGCACCCTTCTTATAAAAAACTTTATTCAATATGCAAATATACGGAATAAATTTGGCAAAAGAGAAATTTGACGTAAGTTTTTTCGACTTGACATCAAAAAAAGTATCAAACCAACCTTCACATAAGGTTGTAAAGAACAATTTTAAGAGTATCGGAAGGTTTTTAGAAACCCTTCCAAGCGATGCTGTATTGGTTGCTGAGCATACCGGAGTTTATGGTGATACTCTCTTGAAGTGCTGCATGGATAGCAATGTGAAGAAATGTCTCCAAGTCATTGACAACCTTGCTGCCGAAGAAGATGCTGCCATCTTCGAGTGTTGGCTCATAAATGATCACCTCTGCACCCTTTACCTTGATACGCTTCATGATGCCCTGAATGGCAGACTGGCGGAAGTTGTCGGAATTGGATTTCATCGTCAGGCAATAGACACCGATGACGCATGAACTGACTTCGGCACCAAACTGGTTGTTCTCGGTATAGCTATACCAGCCTGCTTTCTGCAATACGGCATCGGCGATATAGTCTTTGCGGGTACGGTTGCTTTCTACGATAGCCTCTATCAGATTCTTGTGTTTTTTCTTTTTTCTAAAATCAACCCGTCCTTTTTTTTATAAAACTGGCTGCACGCGACAATTTGAAAGTGAACTTTCATTTCGCTCATTGGCACCGCTTTTTCCCATTAAAGAAGGCTTTTTTCGAAAACCCACCAGTCCTCCCTTAACCTTAAGGGAGGGGCCACCGCTTTCCCCAAGCCCCTTTTCTCATGGAGAAGGTTGGCTGCACTCGGCAATATGAAAGCGAACTTTCATTGCGCTCATTTGCACAACCTTTTCCCTCAGGGTACAGGGGATGTACCAACCGCCCTACTCGGTGCTCAAACCGCTTCGCTATAAGGTTGGCGGACCATCAGAGGTCTACGCCAGAAGGGGTGTGCGGGATGGGACCGCTTTGCTGAGAGCTGGATGAAAAATTAATGAGGACACCTTATTTAATTACAATAAATCGCCAGTAACCTTATCTCTCAAACATTCGATTATTTTTGGCGTTCCATCCGTGCTATGATACACAAACAAACATAATCTCTCATAGAACCTATTTAGTTCCCATTCTTTGCAATCAATGTTTTCGACACACGAAGATTTCAATTCTATTTTGGGACTATTCCAATATCTGTTTCCCTCATATTTATACTCACAGAACCTCTCTTTAAAAATGATTATAAACTCATAGACAGTTCCATCCTTTTCCATTCTGAAGACAAATTCTTTTTCGTTGACATCTTCCGTATCAACTACAATTTTCTTATCTATCTTAGAAAGATTTTCAATTTCATTTATCGTCAACTCCAATTCTGTACGATAGAATGGTGTATCTATATCATCATGAGAGAAAGGATTAAGCAGAAGTTTTCGTTCATCTTGGAGATGAGGAATAACATCTGGTAGACCTATTTTATTAGCAAATTTCCTATAATGATCTATCAGGCCATTCAAGTCACACAGAAGTGTTTTTGATTTTAAATCGTACATCAAGTTGGCAGGCAACAGTCTTTTCAATTCATGCTCAGCAGCTCGTCTTACAGCATTCACACTTGCAGGAATCTCAAAATTATGCAGATGCATTTTTGCCTCTTCTAATGGCTTCTTAGGCTCAAGTATGAAAGACCCTGGTATGCCATTTTTATGTTGCATATACAATTCAAATTTCTTCCATTTATTTTGACTTCTCGTTATTCCAATTTCGCTCCATACCAAATGATAAAATGCCCGATCATGTGTAAAGATGAAAGTTTGGAATTTATCCGCATATTTCAGCAGTATCTCAATAATCTTCCTTCTAAAAGACATATCAAGACTTATTAGAAGATCGTCTACGAATAAAACTGATGGAGCTTCATTGGTAGTAGGATGATTATCCAATATTGCCAAACGTAAAGCTAATGCCATACATGTAATCTTTGCTTCATTAAAGAAAGAACGAGGATGTTCTATAAGGGATTTATCAACAAGATGATCTGAAATCATCGATGCCTTTAAATATATTTTTGGACGATGAAGCTCTCCATCAAATCTTCTGTTGCCTAATCTGTCATTAAAAGAAGCATCCTTATATTGCAAGATTATTTCTGATTCCAAATGAAATTCGTTCTTGATAATGACATTGGCTTTCGCAATCAACATTTTCAACTTAGAATGCAGCAAATCATTAAATTGATGCAAAAGATCTTGATAGTTTTTATAAAGAGGTGTCCGTTGGTCAAAGCTATTGGTTCTTTGACTTCTTGGTATCTCATCAGATTTGAATGTTCGAACAAGATATCCCCACCATTCACCTGCATTATTAGTATCTGCATCTTCTCCACTTATAAGCCATAGTTGATTATCCAAATCTATATATGGAAGAACTTCTTTTTCGAACAAGAAAAACACTTCATTATCTTGACTATTTCTAAAATCAAACAGCGAAGAAAGGAACTTGTAATTCATAAAGTCACTCGACATCGATGTAAACTTCATGAATCTCAAAACTACTGGATCATCAGCATAATAACATTTATTAGAATCTTCTACAATTTTGGTTGATCCCTTTCCGTTATCAAAACTTATCCTGATAGCAGAATCATCATCTGCTGCTGCATATCTATTGCGAAGATTCTGTGCATGATTGGCAGTAAAGTATTTCTGTGCCTCTTGTTGATTCTTTGCGTATGCCTGAAAATGGGTATAGACACTCCAATAAATAGAACTCTTGCCTGCTCCATTTTCACCATATAGTAAAATGTTTTTATTATCCACATTTATGGAAAAGACATCCTTGAAGAACTTGAAGTTCTCTATCTCAATGTTTTTTATTTATTAACATAAAGCTCTAAAGCAGCCAAAGGAGAATAAGAGAGGTTGGAACGTAAACAGTTGGGAATGAGTAGATTTGCACAAAGTTGCCAAATCGGCATAAAGCAAGCGAGTGAGGAATATTGAAGTAGTTCAGTTACTAAATCGTGAGCCACAGTTACCTATGCAAAGCAGGTAACAATGCGGAAAGGCAACTTTGTGCATCAACGGATTTTATTGCGCTGATTCTCAATGTTTTGCGTATCACGGAACGCTTACAAAATGATTATATTTGCACACTCAAAATGTAAGCGTTATGAAAATCGAAAAATTCAAGGTGTTGCTCTACCTAAAAAAGAGCGGAATGGACAAGAATGGAAAAGCTCCCATCATGGGACGCATCACGGTGAACAGGACTATGGCGCAGTTCTCCTGCAAGTTGTCTTGCACTCCATCGCTTTGGAATCCTCGTGCCAGCCGATTGGAGGGCAAAAGCAAGGAAGCCGTGGAGACCAACAAGGACATCGAGCAGTTGTTGCTTTCCATCCAAAAGGCTTTCGATGTGCTTGTGGAAAAGAGAACGGACTTCGAGGCTAAGGATGTCAAGGAGGCTTTGCAGGGCAGCGTCAAGACACAGACCACCCTTCTCTCCTTCGTGGACGAGCATATCAGCGAACTCAGCACCCATGAGGGCATCGATATGTCGAAGAGCAGTGTCTGGACTTACAGAAAGATTCGCAAGAATCTCGCTGAGTTCATCGGGGAGAAGTATAGGTTGACTGATTTGGCTTTCGGACAGCTGACCGAGCCTTTCATCAGTGACTTTCACCATTACTTGCTTGACGAGAAAGGCTTTTCATCAGGAACCATCACCATCTATGTGTCGCTCTTCAAGAAGATGTGCCGCATCGCCTTTGAGCGAGGCTTGTGCAAGAACCTGCTGTTCGCCCATTATCGGGTTGGCACTCCAAGGGTTACGACACCCAAGGCTCTCAGCATGTCTGATTTCATAAAAATCCGTGATGTGGAACTGCCCGAAGACAAGCCGAGACTATCCGTTAGCCGTGACCTGTTTCTTTTCGCCTGCTATGCAGGAACAGCCTTCATAGACACCGTTTCCATCACGAAAGCCAATGTCAAGGTGTTGGAGGATGGTGACAAATGGCTCGTCTATAACCGCAAGAAGACCGGAACACTTGCCAGGGTGAAACTCCTGCCCGAGGCGTTGGAGCTGATGGCGAAATACGAGGACGGGGCAAGAGATACCCTTTTCCCATTGCTGAGCACGAATCGTGTTCGTATCGATCTCATCACCATCTGTAAGTTGGCGGAAACGAGCAAGACCTATTCCTACCATTCGGGACGACACTCGTTCGCCAGCCTCATTACGCTGGAGGCTGGTGTGCCGATGGAGACCATCTGCAAGATGCTCGGTCACAAGGATGTGAAGATGACGCAGCGGTATGCGAGAGTAACCCAAAAGAAGCTGTTTGAGGACATGGACAAGTTCATCGCTGCAACCGGGAAGGACTTTATTCTCGCATTATGAACAGGGCTTTCAACTTTTCTTTTTACAGTTTCAACTACATTATTATATTATGAGGACAACAACTATGAGCAGAAGTACATTTTCAATTTTGCCTTACATCAACAGACAGAAGGTGAAGGCAGACGGAACAGCCAACATACTTTGCCGCATCACCGTTGACGGCAAAAGTGCAGCCATTTCCACAGGCATATCCTGTACCCCACAGGAGTGGAACGCCAAGAAGGGAGAGATACGAAACGCAAGGGACAACGGACGATTGGCAAGTTTCCTCGATGAAATCAAGGACAAGTACAACGCACTTCTTGTCGCCAACGGCATCATCACCGTGGAAATGCTGAAGGCTGTGTTGAAGGACAAGGACACGACAGGAAGGTTCTTGCTGAACTTTGGTGATACCATCGTGGAATGGTATCGAACCTCAAAAGCCAGACAAACCTTTCTGCACAAGCGGACATGGCAGAAGAACCTGAGAGCCTTTGTCCATTCGTTGGATAAGGACGACATCGCCTTTGAGGACATAGACGAGAATTTCGGGGAGGAATACAAGCTATTCCTGAAACGAGACCAGGGACGTATCGACAGCTACGTGAACCATTGCCTTCTCTGGCTGAACATGTTGATGTACAAGGCAGTGGACAGGAGCATTATCCGCTTCAATCCCATAGCCAGGATAGGGTATGAGAAGAAGGCAGCCCCGAAGATGACCCATATCAGCAAGGCAGACTTCATCAGGATGCTCTCTACCCCGATGGCTGACGAGCGAACGGAGCTTGCACGCAGATGTTTCATTTTTGCCTCGCTCACCTCCTTATCCTATATAGATGTAAAGAAACTGTACCCTCACCATATCAGTGAGAACTCCGAGGGTAGGAAGTTCATCCGCAAGGAAAGAGAGAAGACAGGCGTGGAGTTCTTCGTGCCACTCCATCCGATAGCCGAGAAGATTCTTTCGCTCTACAATACCACGGACGACAGCAAGCCTGTTTTTCCACTGGGTGAGAAGAAAGACATCTATCTTGATGTGCATACCCTTGGAATGGTGCTTGGCATAAGCAATAAGTTGGGATTCCACGCCAGCCGCCATACATTCGGAGTCTTGATGCTCAACGAGGACATTCCCATCGGCAGCATAGCCAAGATGATGGGACACGCAGACATCACAAGCACACAGGTCTATGCGCAGGTGACGGAGCAGAAGATTTCAAATGACATGGATAAGCTTATTGCCAAGCGGGAAAGGAACAAAAATCCAATGGCATAGATCTGCCATAAAGCAACGTTCCTTGGAGGCTTTGCGCCTCCAGCCACTTGGGCGAACCACCGCAGTGTGTTTTAGCATGGTATTAGATTTATACAGATAACACAAATGATACCCGGCAAACACGACCAACTCGGTATAGCCAATAAAACGAGGCGACAACCTATAACAACCACGCTCGGTAAGTTATACGTTGTCGCCTTGTTCATTTCACCCCACTCATCAAGGACATGTATTTCTCCTACAAGCCCTTCATTCTGTACGCCTCACGATAGTTAGCCATCAGAATCTTCTGAATGTCGGACTCGCGGTAGAGTATCTTTCCGCCAAGCTGGATATACGGGATGACACCGTTGTTTCGGTAGTCCTGCAGGGTTCTTCGGCTCAG
>NZ_JARJVV010000010.1:0-153779 GCF_029348455.1 Segatella intestinalis | reverse complement strand
AAAGCATTGATACTTAGTGCATTTGCTTTCATTTGCTTTCTTGTCTTTTCAAACGCATTTCGGAGGACTAAGATATTCTTGACATCCTGCTCCTCATTGTTCATAGCGATGTAAACGCTGATAGCACCTACAACGGCTACTACACCGGCAATGGCATAGCAGAGCTTAACCACAAAAGGTACATACTTGGCAATCTCCTCCGTCACAGTTGCGAGGGCATCTGTTCCGGCTGTGTAATCACCAGCTGCATTCTGTGCATAGGTCGCCAATGTTCCACAGAAAAGGAGCATGGCGAGCGTCTTCATACGCTTGGCACTGAAAAGTTTTTTTGCGAAATTCTTGATTTTCTTCATTTGATTTCTTTTGATGTTACTTAAAAAATTTACACTCATTTATCTCTCCTGCAGGTTGAGATGTTTTGTTATCATATCTTTTTACCTTATACTATATTATAACCGAAGAATGCAGGGAACAGAATAGTTGTACCTATCATGAACAGGCAGGCACCAATCAGCATCATGATGGATTTTGTTACATCACCTTCGCCCGTATTCATCTTTATATAGATTTGTAAAGCTCCTATGATGGCTACGATGGCTGCTATGGCATACACCAGATAGACTACATAGAGCATCATTGTTACCGTAAAGTCATGAGCATTGCTCAGTGCGTCTGCTCCCCAGCTATAATCGACACCTCCGCATTTGGCAGATGCCAACATTGGCTGGAAGAGCATGACACCTATTAACATTATGGCAAACAAAAGATTGTGTTTACAGCTTATCTCTGGCATTCTTCTTTTCTATTTTTCGGGTGTTGTGCTTATTGTTGAGATTCTGCATAAACTCATCTGAGAGGTAACTGCATTGTGGCACTGGATCTATGTGCTCCAAAATCTCATCGTTTTTCTCATTGAGTTCTTCACTGGTCACGGTATGTGACTGTGGTTGCTGCGACAGCTCTTCATCTGAAGGAGGTTGCGGATATGGCACGTTTCCTGTCGGGTTGACAACTCTGAGTCCATCATCCGTGATTTGCTCCGTGAAGGTCATGTCACCCTCGTCAGGACCCTCGTTGCGTTCTTCGATTGCAACTGGCTGTTCCTCATTGGTCAAATCACCTACATCATAGGTCTCTTCTTCTGTTTTCTTTTCATCCTTCTTCCCATGTAGGTCTAATGTGATCATTACTGCAAAGTACACTACATACACAAAAGTGAGGACGAGCGCAAAAATTACGAATCCTGACATTTTCAATCTGAATTTTATTTGTTATTTTTATTGTTATCATACTCGGAACTTACATCCGACGAGTCGGCGTATTTCCCAAAAACAGTGCAAAGGAACATATATTTGTGCGATAAATGAAAAAACAAAGCTAAAACTGTTTCAGTCTTAACACAGATTATAAAAGAAGTATGATAATATTTTAATAATCATACTATAGAATAACGAAAGGGCGTATAAAACAAAAAAGGAGACCCTCTCGAAAGAGAACCTCCTGATTGGTTAGTGTCATGGCAGTTTCACACTATTTGGGTGGTTTGATGATACCATTGATTACATCATTAACATCTTTGTAGTTGACGTATCGATGAGATTCATTTATCACCTTATCCTGATAAGCAGCTTTTATCTTCTCTACAGTCTTTGCACCTGCATCATCGTTATCAAGATAACAATGTATCACGGAGTATTCCTGCAGATATGGCATCAGAACCTTGATGTTACTGACAGAGTTGAGAACGAGATAGTCGCATTCATGTGGCAGGCAAAGCTCATTTCCTGTTATCCATTTCTTGATACTGGCGTATGTCAGCATATCAAAGAAACCTTCAAAGATGCAGCATTCTTTATGTGGCTCGTTGTTTGGTCTGATGATTGAAATCGACTTTTTGCCGATGCTTCGTTTGCAGTATTTGTTTCTGGCTTCCATTCCGCCCTCGATATTCTCGAAGGCTATGGCATAGTAACTCTTGTCATAGATACGATAATGTACTTCCTTGCAATACTCCTTGGCTATGTCATAGTCTATTCGTCTCTGCAAAATGTAGTCTCTGAGATAAGGGTGACTGAGCCCAACAATACGCTCAATGATGGTGCTGGCTTCTTTTGCCTTCTCTCGCTGAGCAACTTGGTCTTGCTTCCAGGCTTCCTTTCTCTCATCTTCCTTCCTTTGGGCTTCATAATCCTCTGAATACTGAAGATGGTGTTCCTTTATCTTCTGTTCCAGATAGGTCAGAACTTCATGGTTGTTCCAGGAAGGGTTCATTTTCTGAACCAGATTGATGAGATTGCCACCTTCGCCTGCTCCAAAGTCATTCCATAGATTCTTCTTGGGACTGACATTGAAAGAAGGCGATGCCTCAGTCCTAAAAGGAGACAGATACCAATAGTTCTCCTTTAATATATAGACATGATGATAGCCCTGTGATTCCAGGAACTGCACAATGCTGACTGATTTGATTTCTTCTATAGTCATGCTGTTACATATAGTATGGGCACATATTAGTTTAATATATATATATACCCGGTTAAACTTAAACTCGTAAACTCACTTGGACGGAAACAGAGTTGGGTGATAATGGTAGCCGTCTTTTTCTTTTGTTATCAGCTTTCGTTCATTGAAAATCTTTAGCATCTCCTTCACTGCATTATCACCACGCTTGTAGCCTTCTTCGGCGTAAGCTTCACCCAGAGCCTTTACCAGATCGACGTATCTCTGTGGAGTACTCTTGGAGAATATCTTTTGAAGTACCATCGTATGAACATCGTCTGGCAGAGAGGTGAGCGGCTTGTCTTTGGGCTTGACAACAGTGACGTGATAACCGACATCAAGTACAGGCAGAGAGTTGTCGTCAATGTGAAATGCCCAGCTCGAAAACTCTTTGTCTCGCATGTGCATGGGTCTTACCTCACTGATATTGGCATCCTGCTTGTTCTTACTGATAATCAACACCGTTTCTGCCTTATTCTCCAGCTCTGTACCAATATGACCACGAGTATTGTTGTCATTCTTGTTTAGGTGGAGCACACAATGAATATGCAGATCATACTTGCTCGTCCATGCCATTAGCATCGTCATTACGTCTGTGGACTCCTTGGCGTTGTTAATGTCGTACATGAGATCTCGCAAACCATCAATAATGACAAGTCCCACGCCATCAAAAGTTCTTAGCGCATAATCTATGAGGGCTATGCGGAGAGTAGGGGTGAACTCCCTTAGACCATAGAATTTGATGCGCTTGTCTTCCTTGTTAAGGCTGAGTCCTGCCAGTCGGTAGATTCGCTCAACAACATTGTGGCAATGATAGCGACTCTGCTCGGTATCGAAATAGAGAATTTGTCTCTTTCCTTCTGGAAAACTTGCCCGGTAGTTGAGTACCGTGGAATTGGTTAACGCAGCTGCTACCATCGCCGTGATGTTGAATGTCTTTTTACTCTTTGCCTTACCTGTTGATGCGCTGAAATTTCCGAAAGTGGCTATGGTACAATCACCTACCCATAACACCTGGGGTGGTACGGGCGGTTTTTCTGAAGCTTTTATCTCTCCTTGTCTGAGATAACTTTCCAGTTCACTGTCGTTGAAAGCACTCTTGCACAGCATGCCTACTTCCAAGGAACTTGCTGCAGACTCTTCTTTCTCACTTTTACTGTTTCTTCCTCTTGCCATTGCTTCTTTCAATTTGATTTCTACACTTTGAGGGGTCAATCACTATCTCAGACTTCTCCAAGAGAGCCGTCAGTTGGACATCAGAATAAACTCTGGTCTTGTTTTTCTTTCTGTCTTTCATAACACCTCCTTATTTGTTGGCACTGTCCTTTCGTGCCGGGGTGATATGATTGTTGCGCATCCATTTCAAAAGCTCCTTCTTGTCGAAATAGATGGTTTTGCCCTGTGGCTTGTAGTGAGGAATCTCCATATTCATGGTGAGCTTGTAAATCTGCGACTGAGAAACGCCAAGATATTCCGCTACCTCTGTGGTGGTGAGCATCTCCTTGTTTGAGAAATATCTTTCCTCAATCTTTGAAAGACGCTCGTTAAGTGCCTCAGGTTCTACCGAAGTGAGTTCCTTTACTCTCATTTCCAATAGTTCTACTCTCTTGGCAAGTATGTTCATGTCAATTTTGCTATTTCCCATTTTCTTATTACTTTTAATGTTAGACAATAAGGGGGCTACCCCCGAAACTGAATCGATTCGGGGGCAAAATTACCCCAATAAAATCTAATACAACTGACCTTACTCCTGACACTCGGAAGTGTCAGGGGGGATGTAAGGAGATTTTTCTTTTCAGTTGTTTAACTTACTTTACTTCATTGCATTTCTTTCAGTTGTTTTGCAAAATCCAGAAACTCCCCACTTGGGAACTTTGCAGATGAAGCCTTCAGTTCACTAAGTCGGCTGCTGATAGCACCTCGCTTGGATGCCTTTCCCGTACTCTTAGGGGTGAGCAGCTGATTGTCCGCAATAAGTGATACCCAGTTGTGGGGAATCATCTTCTCGATAGACAAAGCATACAGCAATTGAAGTACCTGTCGCATGTTGACTACAACCAGAGATTCATCCAACGCACATTTGAAGAATCCGTCCATCGTTTCTTCATCGATACCATCTACAAAGAAATTCGACTCATTGGCGAATTTCGTAATGAGTCGAATCTGTTCTGTAGTGAATGAAGCAAGAATGCGAGGGCTTTCAACCACAACTTCAATGTGGTTGAACTCATAAACCATTGTCTCAAAGTCTCCTTTCTCAAATGAGGACTTGGTGAAGTACTTGGTGACAAGGTCTTTTCTGGTAGTAAGCAACTCATACAAGCTGAATACATGCTTGAAATGGTTGCGGACAATCAGCTCCTCGGAAGAGAAGACCGGCAGGTGATAGCTAACAAAGTCGTTGACATATCTGTCATACAACTTGCCATCATTAAGGATTTCCGACTTGTACTGCTCGTAAGCAGCACGATAGAGTGTCCAAAGCTCATCTTTGGAAAGCTCATTCTCTTGTTTTGGACAATGATCTGAGCACTGTAAACACAAAAAGAGAGAGCACAGAGGAATTGTTCTTCTGACTCATATTACTTTTTGTTAATGAATAAATTTAAAATACGCCTGCTTAATGAAGCAGGCGGAAATGTGTATTTAACTTGACGTATATTTGCTATGTAAGTCATCATTTCAGTGCAAAGATACACTAAAATTGTGCAGTCTATCTGCATTCAGTATAAAAAATAACATCAGTATGATTATTTAGACTGTTCTCAAAAGAAAAGCCTACATTAGGGAATATCCAATGTAGGCTTCTGAAATTTAGGCACTTATCTGTCCTATAAAGTTCTTCGTTTTGGTCTTTTGCTGAGTATCTGATTAATCTCCATGGTGCTAATAGGAGCCTCTATCTTGCAGCCAGATTCTAACCATTTGATAAGGTCATCCCTAAAGAAGGTGTATTTCTTACCCTTCTGATTGACAGGGATTTCTCCGTTCTGTATGTAAGTGTACATAGTGGATTTCTTGATTTTAAGAAATTCACAAGCTTCCTTCACATCCATTGGAATATGATCTGACAGGGAAGGTCTTTTAGTCCTGCGTACTTCTTCTCGAATCAGTTCCATAGACTGGTCAAGAAGATCGAATCTTTTCAGTATCTCTGACAATACTTCCGGTATGTCATTGAATGTTATTTGTCTTTCTTCGTTCTGCATATTAAAACTTTCTTTATTTCTGATGATGAAATTGATAATCATTATAATCGGGTACATCAATCTCAATTACGCATTTGCCCTTCTGTCTTAATGTACGTCTCATGCTTTCTACTTCAACATCTTTGAGTTCGGTAGGGAAACATAGCTTTATGAAGGTTGCTCGTTTCTGACCGCTCCAACCAAGGCGTTCTCCAATATTCCAGGAATAATGCCTGATGTCGAGAGTATTCAAGGTTCCATTTGTCTTCACAGGAACAATACATGATTCAGGGATGTCGTACAGTTTGATGTTCTGGCACAGTATCTCCAAGTACTCATCTGTCATATATGGCGAAAGTACAGAGTAGGTGTAGTCTTTGACCGCATCATATTTTGAGCTTTCAAGACTATACTGCCTGTTGCGATAGCGTTCACGCATTTCTTCGGCTTTCTCCACATCCGATATGGATGGTTCGTTGGAAGAAATACTGTTGTTGATCACGATGTCTCTCACAGCTTGCGGCTTACGTAAGCACATGAATGCCCAGACAATGATGGCAAATGATATATAGTAGAATATCATCTGCAAAGAGAAACCGGAATCTGAGTCGGAAACTGTCATCATCAGGTTAGCAATCGCTCCATATATTCTTGGAGCGACTACTATCATAATGATGGTGAGCATATTCGAAATGAGGAGAATCAAGAAGTTCTCTTTTAACTTTTTAATCATTGCAATTGTTACTTTTTGGAGTTTTTGTGGCTGCAAAGATATAGAGAATCTTGCTATTTTCTACTATTTCGTATCAACAAAATGCGTTTCTTAAACACTATTTATTATTCTGTGTTTCAACGCTTTAAGCGATATTTTTCTTTCTCTTTTTTGCCGTGTTATAATCTTATTTTCTCTTGCTTGCTTTTGGGCACATCTTGCTTTCAGTTGGCTTCACATCGTCTTTCACGTTCGTTAACGTAATTCTGCCCGCTGCTTCACGAATTTTTGGATTTGCATGAGAAGCGTAGATCTGCGTCGTGCTGACATTCTTATGGTTGAGCAGATGCTGAACGGTATATATGTCTGTACCAAGTTCGAGCTGCAACGAGGCATACGTATGACGGTAGCAATGAAAGGTGATATGCTTTTCGATACCGCACTCTTTCAGCCAGCTCTGCATCACACCATACGTCATAGTACGTTTGAAACCTTGAAAGATATATGTTCTGTTGGTCTTTGGATGGATTAGAGCATAAGCATCATCGCCAATTGGAACCTGAGTCTGGCATTTTGTCTTCACGCAAATGAAATCCAGATAATATCCACCATCAGCATAGCTACGGATATTCTCCCATTTCAATCTCAGGATGTCACTAATACGGAGACCTGTAAGACAGGAGAATAATGCCGCCTTTCGAACAACCGGAATAGAACATTCAGTGGCATACATTCTTCTAACTTCCTTCAATGTAAGACTTTGCTTCACTGGCGTTGTACATGAAATGTTTTCCAAAAGGCTGGCAAGATCATCTGTCAGCCTTCGCTCACGGTATGCCTTTGTCAAGACCTGCTTGAACACATTCCAATAGGCTGATGCCGTATTTCTGGAAATAGACTTCTTGATAACATGTCCACCTCTTGATGATACTTTGGTATCAAGGAGATATTCCATATACTTGTTACAGTAAAGAACATCAAGCATCTCAAATGTACATTTGCCTTTACAGAACTTCTCGAAATGCTTGTAGGCTGCATCACACTTCACATAGTTGCGATTGACCATATTTCTGAAATATCCGAGAAAGTCCTCCTTCAATCTGTCACGGTTGAAGAAATCGTACTTTTCATCGAGAACATCAATGTACACCTTACAACGAATAGCTTCTGCCTTGGCGAGAATCTTGTCGTTGTAGAGCTTCTGCTGCTTGTTGGCAGGATCGGCATAAATGTACATGCCAAGTGAGCGACGGCGTATTAACTCCATCGTCTCCGGGTCTCTATATCCTGGCCAAAAGTCCAGGAAAAGTGACTTTGTTCCGTTGCGTCTATCACGCATACGGAGCTTAACGGTTTTACATACTTGCATAATATATCTGATTTTTGTATTAATAAAATTCGCTTGCAAAATTCCTAAATGATACTACATTGACAGCAGTAAAGAGAAAGTAAATCATACTATTCTGTATAATCTGTTTTCAAATCATCATTTTTGAAACGTTTTTCCATGAGTCTGTCGAATTCTTCTTTTCTAAAGAACATGAATTGCCCCTTCTTTACTTTAGTGACTTTGTAATGCTTGACGTAATAATGAACAATATCCTTTGTCATTCCATACTTCTTCATTGCTTCTTCTACGGAATAGTAGCGTTCTCTTCCTTCGAAATATCCAGTCTTCAGCGCCTGGATGTGCTGCTTTGAATAGTAGGTTACTCCATATTCAACTTTTGAAGGTATCTTATGCCGGTGGATGAATGAACGTACTGCATCATGCGTCATCTTGTAGGTATCTCTCATCTCCTCAGGAGTGATCCAGTCATTTATATCCGCATACTTATGCTTTTGATTATACAGGATATCAATGGCCTTCTTCTCATAGAAGTTGAAATTTTTAAGAGCTATTTTAGGAGTTTTGTTCTCTCTGGTCATCACACCGACATGCCTGATGGTGATCTTGAACATTTCTGCCACTTCCTCAGTTGAGTAATATCCTTCTGGAGTAGGAGGACATGCTCTCTCCTGTGCTTTTGGTTGGAAGATGACACGTTCTGTACCATCCAAGTTCTCAACTTTCTTGGTGTTGCCCATTCGCTGTTGAGTAATCTTGTCGAAGTCGGTTCTATATATCATCGTGAACTTACCTCGCTTCTCTGTCCTTACATCATAATTTTTTAGAGTGTAGCTAATCTGATCCTTTGTTAGGCCATACTTTTCCGAAATTTCTTCATAAGTGTACCAGTCCGGATCTACCTCATTGCCTTTTTGCTTGATACTATCAATATGTATCTTGGAATAGTAGGCCTTACCATTTCTGTTTACCCTTGGTACCTTGTGATAAGTGACAAAACTCATTGCGTTAGTTCGAGTCATACCATACATGTCCATCACCTGATCCATGGTATAGTAGTTGTCGAGATTGATTTCTTCAAGAAGGTCTGCAAACTTTGCATCAACTGCCTTTTTACTGAAGAAGGTGTTACGTCCTACATAGACTTTTGGAATACCCATACGGTCACAACGTCCCCATACGGCCTTGCGACCGATATTATATTTCTCCATGATTTCACGCAAAGTATAATACTCCTGGTCATCTTTGCGTTTATAGCTTTTCTTCTTGTATGCACCAGCTTCCTCAAAGTACTTATCAAGATCTTCACGACGAACATATGTCTTACGTCGTAGTCTGACAGATTTGAGTGTTCCTGCGTAAAAGCATCGATACACAGTAGTAACACTAACACCAAGAAGAAATGCGACATCTGAAGGTGTCAAAAAAGGTCGAGAAGCGATTTCCAGACTTTGCAAATTCTGAGCATCATCCTTCATACTTTCTCTTGCTTTTTTCTTTTTCTCAGCTTCTTTCTTCTGATGCACAACACGAGCACACCTCTTGGAGCAATACTTATTTGTGATTTTGGTAGCAATGAACTCTTCACCACATACCTCACATTTTCTTAAAATCGTCATTTTTGTTTGCTATTTAGTACCCTATGAGTCCCCCTAATTCTTTTGCAGCAATTTTCACGTTTTTGCAGCAATTTTCATGATGGTGTCCAACATGAGAAATGTCGGTCACTGGAAAGGTTTGCAGATTTTGCAATTGGTGTCCTAAAATAGAATTTTGCCTTTCCATTTGATCACAGAATTGAGGGCCACGAATGAAATTTGAGCCAAAAATACACCAAAATATTGGTTTCAGCAAATTACAAATGGAATGTGTTAAGACGAAAAAAGCCACCTAAGTAGGTGGCTTGCAATCAGTTATAAAAATGTTCGTTTTAGAGCTGTCCAGGGGGTTACTTTCCGATGCAGAAGTGCTTGAAGATATTGTTTAGTGTTTCCTGACTACTGATCTGTCCACCAGTGATTTCGCCAAGTTCATCCAATACGATTTTCAGGTCTTCTGCAATGATGTCGCCACTCATGCCCATATCCATCGATTCCAATACACGGGAGAGGGATTCGTTGGCACGGATGAGGGCTTCGTAGTGGCGGGCGCTGGTCACGATGACATCGTTTTCTGATATTTCAGGAATGTCGGCTGCTTCTACCAAAGCTTTCTCCAAGAGGGGGATGTTCTCGCCTGTACGGGCGCTGATGCTCAGGATGCTAATGCTTGCTGGCGAAGACGAGGGTGAAGAGGCAAGGCTGTTCTTATCTGTCGACTGGGCAGAATAATGGAAAGAAAGTGAGGTTGGGTCGAAAGAGAGAGCATCGATCTTGTTGAATACCATCAGCAGTTTTTTGCCTTGGTTCTTTTTCTCCATCTCATCAATTTCTGATTCTGCAGGCAGTTCATCAAGGAGCCAGATGATGATGCGGGCCTCTTCCATCTTCTGGAAGGTGCGCTCGATGCCGATGTTCTCCACCACATCATTGGTCTTGCGGATTCCGGCAGTGTCGATGAAGCGGAAGGTGATTCCGTCGATGAGGGTGGTGTCTTCTATCACGTCACGCGTGGTGCCGTGGATGTCGCTCACGATGGCTTTTTCCTCGTGGAGCAGTCGGTTGAGCAAGGTGCTTTTGCCCACATTGGTCTTGCCCACGATGGCTACAGGGACGCCCTGCTTGATGGCATTTCCCGTCTCGAAAGAGTGGGCAAGGGTATTGATGCGGCGCTCTATCTCTTCGGCAAGGGCTCGCAGGTCGCTGCGGTCGGCAAATTCCAGTTCCTCGTGGTCGCTGAAGTCGAGTTCCAGTTCAAGCAACGAAGTCATCTTCAACAGTTTTTCGCGTAGTCGTGTCAGCTCGTTGCTGAAATGTCCCTTCAACTGGCTCATTGCCATGTGGTGGGTGGCCTTGTTGGTTGAGGCTATCAGGTCGGCCACGGCTTCAGCTTGCGACAGGTCCATCTTTCCGTTCATATAGGCACGACGGGTGTATTCGCCTGGCTCAGCCTGTCGACAGCCCACTTCTGTGAGCCGTAGTAAAACCTGTTGAAGAATGTATCTGCTGCCGTGACAGGAAATCTCCGTGGAGTCTTCTCCCGTGTAACTGTGTGGTGCCCTGAATACGCTAACGAGCACGTCGTCGATGGTTTTTCCGTCCTTATCTTTGATTTCGCCATAATGTAGGGTATTGGCTTTCGCCCCGGTCAGAGGTTTGCCGTTGGCTGATGTGAAAACCTTGTCGGTGATGGTAATGGCGTTGTTACCGCTGAGTCGGATGATTCCGATGGCACCGCCGGCTGGGGTTGCCAGGGCACAGATACATTCTTCTTGATTCATTTTTTATTGTTTATTTTAAAGCTTTTGCCCTTACAGGGCGATAGGGGTGTTTGCTATTTAACCCAGGGTGTTACCCTGGGCTAGGAGCTTCTGTCCTTTACCTTTCCCTTCGGCCGGTGACCGTTGGTTCAGGGCGTGTTGCTGCAATGAGATTTAAATTCTATCGAGCACTACTTTGATGAGGTTGTCGATGGTACTCTTGTATCCAGTATTGGCACTGAGGGCACGTCGGTTGGCGATGACCATGCAGCAGGTGAGCGCCTTGTGTCCGAGGAGCAGCGACAGTCCGGCAAGAGCCGAACTCTCCATCTCGAAGTTGTTGACACGCAGACCGTTGTATTCGAACGCCTCAATCTTCGCATTCAGCTCTGGGTCGGCCAAAGGTGCACGCAGTTCTCTGCCCTGTGGACCATAGAATCCTCCACAGGCGATGGTGATTCCTCGCACCATGTCATCGGCGGCAATGCGGTCGAGGAGTTCCGGATTGTTGTCCACGCAGTAGGGATTGCCTATCTGGTCGTTCCATTTCACCTGTCGTTTGAATTCCTTCTCGGTGTCAAGGTCGCAGATTTCATTGCGGCGTGCATAAAAGTTGATGAGTCCGTCGAAGCCGATACTTTTCTGTGAGGCAACGAAGGTTCCGGCAGGGCAGTTGAGCTGCAAGCCTCCACAGGTGCCTATGCGCACGAGGGTGAGTGTGGTGTGTTCGGGCTTCTCAGTACGTGTCTTGAAGTCGATGTTTTTCAGAGCGTCGAGCTCGTTCACCACGATGTCAATATTGTCGCATCCTATTCCTGTGCTCTGAACGGTGATGCGTTTGCCCTTATAGGTGCCGGTAATGGCATGGAATTCACGGCTTTCCACCTCGCACTCTTTCTCTTCGAAGTGGGATGCCACGAGGCTTACACGGCCAGGGTCGCCAACGAGAATCACCTTGTCGGCGAGTTGTTCAGGACGCAGATGGAGGTGGAAACAACTTCCGTCCTCATTGATAATCAATTCAGATTCTGCAAAATACTTACTCATAATCTACATGTTTTTTGTCGTTAATAACGTTGGATTGTTCACGGTTACTCTGCTTTCTGCTATTTAAACCCCAGGCAATACATAAAGCTTTTGCCCTTACAGGGCGTTTGGTTGATTGCCATTATACCCAGGGCGTTGCCCTGGGCTATGAGCTTCTGCCCTTTCAGGGCGTGCTGCTTGTATCCATTGCCCTGGGCTATGAGCTTCTGCCCTTTACCTTTGCTTTACCCTTCGGCCAGCGATTTTCAATTCCCTTCGGCCGGTGACCGTTGGTTCAGGGCGTGCTGCTTGTTTACTTTGCAAACCTAAGTCAAGTTTACTTGAATATTTTGCTGAGGTGCAGTTTATCTTATGCAAAGATAGATAAAATCTTTTTTAATTCAAAAGCCTTTGTGCTTTTTTATATTGAAAGTTTCTTAAATAAAGGAAATAAGTGCCATTTTTAATATTATTTAGAGTGTGATATTCGTTTTTTTCTCCCTAAATGTTTACTTTTGCGTTCGATTTTGCGCGGCAAGGGCTTTCTGCAGTACCTGCTGGCGCAAGGAAACAGGTAAACCGACTAATGGAATATACAACAAAAACAGAATAGTATTATGGCAGAATCTATTGACATCCGCGAGCTCAACATCCGGATAGAACAACAAAGCCAGTTTGTCACCAATCTGGTGATGGGCATGAACAAAGTTATTGTAGGACAGAAACATCTTGTAGACTGTCTCCTAATAGGTCTTCTGAGCGATGGCCACATCCTGCTCGAAGGCGTACCTGGTCTGGCAAAGACCTTGGCCATCAAGACCCTCTCTCAGCTTATCAGCGCTGACTTCAGCCGCATTCAGTTTACTCCCGACCTGTTGCCTGCCGACGTGGTGGGTACACAGATCTATTCTCAGAAGGACGAGACCTTCCATGTGAAGAAGGGTCCTGTGTTTGCCAACTTCGTATTGGCAGATGAGATCAACCGTGCTCCTGCCAAGGTGCAGAGTGCGCTGCTCGAGGCGATGCAGGAGCATCAGGTCACCATCGGCGACGAGACTTTCCGACTGCCCAGTCCGTTCCTTGTAATGGCTACGCAGAACCCAATAGAGCAGGAGGGAACCTATCAGTTGCCCGAGGCACAGGTGGACCGTTTTCTGCTCAAGGTCATCATCGACTATCCTACACTTGAGGAAGAGAAGCTCATCATCCGTGAGAATATCGCCGGAGGTCTGCCCGAGATACACCCCGTCACCACAGCCGACGAGATACTGAAGGCTCGCCAGATAGTGGGCGAGGTTTACATCGACGAGAAGATAGAGCAGTACATTGCCGACATCGTCTTCGCCACCCGTTATCCCGAGCGTTACGGTCTGTCCGACATCAAGGATATGATTACCTTTGGCGGCAGTCCACGTGCCAGCATCTCTCTTGCCAAGGCAGCCAGGGCTTATGCCTTCATCAAGCACCGCGGCTATGTGATTCCAGAGGATGTACGTGCCGTGGCTCACGACGTGCTCCGCCATCGTGTGGGACTCTCCTACGAGGCAGAGGCTTCCAATGTGACCAGCGAGGAAATCGTGAGCCGCATAATTAATAAGGTGGAAGTACCTTGATTTTGAGGAATAAGTAATAAATGGACACACAAGATATCTTAAAGAAAGTACGCAAGATCGAGATCAAGACTCGCGGTCTCAGCCAGAATGTCTTTGCAGGCCAGTATCACTCGGCCTTCAAGGGCAGGGGTATGGCCTTCGCCGAGGTGAGGGAGTACCAGTATGGCGACGACGTGAGAGACATCGACTGGAATGTGACCGCCCGTTTCCATCGTCCCTTTGTCAAGGTGTTCGAGGAGGAGCGCGAGCTTACCGTGATGCTGTTGGTCGACGTAAGTGGCTCGCTCGACTTCGGTACCACACGGCAGATGAAGCGCGACATGGCTACCGAGATTGCAGCCACCCTGGCCTTCAGTGCCATTCAGAACAACGATAAGATAGGTGTCATCTTCTTCTCCGACCGAATAGAGAAATACATCCCGCCCAAGAAGGGCCGCAAGCACATTCTCTACATCATCCGCGAGATGCTCGATTTTCATCCTCAGAGCCAGCGCACCGACATCGGTGTGGCTTTGGAGTACTTCACACGGGTGATGAAGCGCCATTGCACAGCCTTCGTCATCAGCGACTTCTTCGATGACAAGGACTTTCAGCATCCCCTTCAGATTGCCAATCAGAAGCACGATGTGGCTGCCATTCAGGTGTACGATCCACGTGCCAAGGCGTTGCCCGACATCGGACTCCTCAAGGTGTGCGATGCTGAGACAGGTCACGAGATGTATATTGACACCAGTTCCAAGAAACTGCGTCAGGCGCATACACGCCACTGGATGATGCGCGAGCAGCTGTTACGCGAAACCTTTGCCAAGAGTAAGGTCGACTGGACGGCTGTCGCCACCAACGAAGACTTCTCACGAGCTCTGCTCAACCTGTTCATGCAGCGGGGCTGAAAAGCGGAGAAGTAAACCAATAGGGAAAAGAAAAATGACGAAACAGAAGAATATTATCATCATGATGCTTGCCTTCCTGATGCTGTTGCCATTAGGGTCGGCAGCCCAGGAGGTGGTGCAGAAGCTCGACTCTCTGCAGATCTTGATAGGTGAGCAGACGAAGCTTCATCTCAAGGTCACCGCTGCCAAGGGTGCCAAGGTGGTGCTGCCTTCGTTCAAGCCGTCACAGATGCTCACTCCGGGCATCGAGGTGGTGGAGCAGAGCGATGCCGACACCGCCGAGCTCGACGGTGGCAGGCTACAGATAAGCCGCGACTATACGCTCACCTCTTTCGACGAGAAGGTCTACGCTGTACCAGCCCTTCAGGTCAAGGTCAACGGCAAGACCTGTCAGGGCAACCCGTTGGCGCTCAAGGTGCTCACGGTGCCTGTGGATACGGTTCATCCCAACCAGTTCTATCCCCCCAAGGACGTACAGGACAATCCCTTCCTATGGAGTGAGTGGAGTCCTCTGTTCTGGCTCAGCATTCTGGTACTCTTGCTCTTCGGTGTCATGCTGTGGCTCTGGCAGCGCCTCCGTCAGAACAAACCTATCGTGATTCGTATGCGCATCGTGAAGCGTGTGCCGGCCCACGAGAAGGCGCTCAGCGAGATCAATGTCATCAAGCAGCAGCACACCGAGTCGCAGGAGACCCAGAAGGAATACTACACCCGCCTCACCACCACGCTGCGCGAGTACATAGAGCAGCGCTTTGGCTTCCGTGCCATGGAGATGACCAGCGGCGAGATTATAGAGCATCTGCAGTCGGCTGGCGACCAGAAGATGATAGACGAGTTGAAACAGCTCTTCCGTACAGCCGACCTCGTGAAGTTTGCCAAGTACGAGACCTTCCTTGGTGAGAATGACGCCAATCTGGTCAACGCCATCAACTTCATCGACCAGACGAAGACCAACGAGCAGACCGTCGAGGAGAAGGTAGCTCCCGAGCTTACCGACCAGGATCGCAAGACGCGCAGTCAGCGCAAGCTCATCAAGGCTTTGCTCTGGGGTGGAGCGATTGTCATGGCAGCCATCACCGCCTACGTGATCTATGGTGCCTGCATGCTGCTGATGTAGGAGTATAGAATAAAAAAGAATAATATAATAAAAACATGGAATTTGCAAGTAAAGCATATTTTCTGTTGCTCCTGTTGCTGATACCTTATATATTATGGTATTTCCTGTACAGGAAGAAGAACGAGCCTACCATGAGGCTGAGCGACACCCGGCAGTTTGCCTATGCTCCCAAGAGCCTGCGCCAGCGCCTTGTCCATCTGCCCATGATGCTCAGATGTCTGTGCTTCGTGCTCATCGTCTGTGCGATGGCTCGTCCGCAGACCCACAACTCCTGGGACAACAAGACGGTGGAGGGCATCGACATCATGATGGCGATGGACGTCTCTACCTCTATGTTGGCAGAAGACTTGAAACCCAATCGTATGGAGGCTGCCAAGGATGTGGCTCACGAGTTTATCTCGGGCCGTCCCAACGACAACATCGGTCTTACCATCTTTGCTGGTGAGGCCTTCACCCAGTGTCCTATGACCACCGACCACGCCAGTCTGTTGCGACTGTTGCAGGACACCCGTACAGACATTACTGCCCGTGGACTCATCGACGACGGAACGGCGGTGGGTATGGGTCTCGCCAATGCAGTCAGCCGACTGAAGGACTCCAAGTCCAAGAGCAAGGTGGTCATCCTCCTGACCGACGGCAGCAACAACACCGGTGACATTTCGCCTATGACGGCCGCCGAGATAGCCAAGAGCTTTGGCATCAGAGTCTACACCATCGGTGTGGGAACCAACAAGGTGGCTCCTTACCCTATGCCCACAGCGGCTGGCGTTCAGTACGTCAACATGCCTGTGGAGATAGACACCGAGACACTCAGGGACATTGCCCGTACCACTGATGGCAACTTCTATCGCGCCACCAACAACGCCGAGTTGAAGCGCATCTACCACGACATCGACAAGTTGGAGAAGACGAAGATGAATGTCACCCATTTCGCCAAGCGCTACGAGGCTTATCAGCCTTTTGCCCTTGCAGCCCTGTTGGTACTGCTCGCAGAGATATTGCTTCGCATCACCTGGCTCAGAAGAATCCCATAGTGAAGGGACGAGCCGAAGTTCAATTAATATCAAATGAATATGCTAAGATTTGAAGATCCAATATATTTGTGGCTGCTGTGGATGTTGCCGGTGCTCGTACTGGTGAGGTTCATAGGATGGCGAAGGAGAAGGGCCAAGCTCCGAAAGTTTGGCGACCCTGAGCTGTTGAAAGCCCTTATGCCCAATGTGTCATCTTATCGCCCCACGGTGAAGTTCGGCTTGCTGCTTGCAGCCTTGGCCCTGCTCATCCTCATGGTGGCGCGTCCACAGATGGGCAGCAAGATTTCTCACGACAAGCGTCAGGGCATTGAGACCATCATCTGTCTCGACATCTCCAACTCGATGTTGGCAGAGGATGTGGCGCCTTCGCGACTCGACAAGAGCAAGATGCTGGTGGAGAACCTGGTCGACAAGTTCACCAACGACAAGATAGGTCTCATCGTCTTTGCCGGCGATGCCTTCGTGCAGTTGCCTATCACCAGCGACTACGTGTCTGCCAAGATGTTCCTGCAGAACACCACACCAGCCCTCATCCAGACCCAGGGCACCAACTTTGCTGCAGCCATCGACCTGGCCACCAAGAGTTTCACCCAGCAAGACCATGTGGGACGCGCCATCATCGTCATTACCGATGGCGAGAACCATGAGCCGGGAGCCGAGGATGCTGTCAAGGCAGCCAAGAATAAAGGCATCAATGTCTTCATTCTGGGAATAGGAAGCACCAAGGGAGCCCCCATTCCTATGGGCGACGGCTCTTATCTCAAAGACCGTACGGGCAACACAGTGATGACTGCCCTCAACGAGCAGATGTGCCGACAGTTGGCTCAGGCTGGCAGTGGACAGTATATTCACGTCGACAACACCAGCGATGCGGAGCAGGCACTCAACGACGACCTCTCCAAGTTGCAGAAGGGCGAGACCGACACCGTCATCTATAGCGAGTACGACGAGCAGTTCCAGGCTGTAGGCATCCTGGTCATCCTCCTGCTCATCCTCGACATCTGTATGCTCGAGGTGAAAAATCCGCTTCTCCGCAACGTGAAGTTCTTTACACATTAAATATTAATCGAAATGTATCTAACTTATCATATCATACCGACCCTGCGGCTGCGCAGGCTGTGCCTGATGTTGGGGCTGCTCCTCGTCAGTACAGTTGCAGCACTGGCACAGAACGACCGCACCTTCATCCGTCAGGGCAACCGCCAGTACAGGGCACGCAAATGGACGGCTGCCGAGGTGCAGTATCGCAAGGCGATAGCCCGCAATGCCAACAATCCACAGGCGGTCTACAACTTGGGCTGTGCGCTCATGATGCAGCAGAAAGACTCGCTCGCCATGCAGCAGTTTGCCAAGTCTGCCGACTTGCAGACCACCAACAAGATACGCCGCGCCAAGAGTTTCCACAACATGGGCGTCATCATGCAGAACCATCAGGAGTTTGCCAAGGCGATAGAATGTTACAAGATGGCGCTGCGCAACAATCCTCAGGACAACGAGACCCGCTACAACCTGGCGCTCTGTAAGCATCAGCTGAAGAATCAGAAGAACCGGCAGAACCAAAACAAGAACAAGAGCGGCAACGGCAAGAACAACAAGGACAAGCAGAACAAGAAGAATAAGGATCAGAATAAGGATCAGAACAAGAACAAGGATCAGAACAAGGATCAGAACAAGCAGAAAAATAATCAAAACAAAGATAAGAACAACCAGTCACAGAAGCCCGAGCAGGACAAGATGAGCCGTGACAATGCCGAGCAGTTGCTCAATGCAGCCGTGCAGCAGGAGAAGGCCACCAAGCAGAAGATGCAGAAGGCGATGAGTCAGCCACGACGCAGGCAGTACGACAAGAACTGGTAAAACAATAAGCAAACATCATTTCATTATGAAGCAAATAGAATGGTACACATTGATGATATTCGTGATGCTGGGCCTGGCGGAGGAAGCCAAGGCGCAGCGTGTGGCGGTATCTGCACCAACACATGTTGCTGCTGGCGAGAACTTCAGAGTAGCCTATACGGTCAACGCCCGTGAAGTGGAGGAGTTCCGTATGGGCAATGTGCCCGATGGACTGGAGGTGATAGCCGGACCCTACACCTCTTCGCAGTCGAGCTATCAGGTGGTCAACGGCCACACCAGCTCTTCTTCCTCTTTCACCATCACCTACACGCTCTATGCAGGCAAGGCTGGAACTTACACCATCGGTACCTCGCATGCACTGGTTTATGGCAAGAAGCTCGCAGCCCATCCTGTCAAGATCACCGTCTCGGGCCATGCTCACAACTCTGGCGGAGCACCCAGGATGCACAACGATGATGCCGATGAGCCTCGCATGCGTCAGGCGGGTTCTGCCATCTCTGGCAAAGACCTCTTCATCAAGGTCACTGCCAACAAGAAGCGTGTGCATGAACAGGAGCCAGTGCTCCTTACCTATAAGGTCTATACACAGGTCGACCTTACCCAGCTCGACGGCAAGATGCCCGATCTGAAGGGCTTCCACTCTCAGGAGGTGCCACAGCCACAGCAGAAAGTGCTTCACAACGAGGTCATCAACGGCCGTCCTTACCGTTGTGTCACCTGGAGTCAGTACGTCATGTATCCTCAGATGACGGGCAAGCTCGAGATTCCTTCCATCACCTTCAAGGGTATCGTGGTTCAGCAGAACCGCAATGTCGACCCCATCGAGGCTTTCTTCAATGGCGGCTCGGGTTATGTGGAGGTGCATAAGGCTATCAAGGCGCCTGGCATTACCATTCAGGTGGACCCGCTGCCTGCACGTCCTGCCAACTTCTCGGGTGGAGTAGGCCGCTTCAATATCTCTGCCACGCTCGACAAGAACGACGTGAAGGCTGGCGATCCCATCAACATCCGTGTGGTAGTGGGAGGCATCGGAAACCTGAAACTCCTCAAGCAGCCTGTGCTCAACCTGCCGAAAGACTTCGACCAGTATGACGCCAAGATCACCGACAAGACCAAGCTCACCCAGAACGGTGTGGAGGGCAACATGGTTTACGACTTCCTCGCTGTTCCGCGCAACCCGGGCAAGTACACCATTCCATCGGTAGAGTTCACCTACTACGACACCAAGACCAATGCCTACCGCACCATCAAGACCCAGCCCTTCACCCTCACCGTGGAGCAGGGCGACGGCTCAGACGGTTCGTCGTCGGCCAACTACAGCAATGCCGACAAGGACATTCATGCCCTGAAGTTGGGCAAGAGCAAGCTTTGCGACATCGACGATATGTTCTATGGCAGCTTTGGTTATTGGACGAGTCTGATGGTGCCTCTCATCGCCTTCATCGGTCTGCTCATCGCCTTCCGCCGCCGTGCCATCGAGAATGCCGACATCGTGAAGATGCGTTCCAACAAGGCCAACAAGATAGCCACCAAGCGACTCAAGAAGGCACGCACCCTGATGATGGCCCGCAAGCAGGGCGAGTTCTACGACGAGGTGCTCAGAGCCTTGTGGGGCTACGTCAGCTATAAGCTCAATATGCCTGTCGAACAGCTCTCGCGCGAGAATATTCAGGATAAGCTGTTGGCTCACTCTGTTGATGCCGACACCATAGAGAAGTTTACCCAGGCTCTCGACGAGTGTGAGTTTGAACGCTATGCTCCTGGCGACCCTGCCGGCAATATGAACAAGACTTTCGAATCAGCCATGACTGCTATTATGGAAATAGAGAATGCCATCAAGGCTGCCCGCAAGCAGGGCAAGAAGACTTCTGCCCGTCAGGGCGACTATACCTTCGGTGTGGTGCTGCTGCTCATCTTCATGGGCTTCAGCCTCTCTGCCTCTGCTGTCACCAAGCAGAACGCCGACACCGAGTACACCAAGGGCAACTATCAGCAGGCCATCAAGGACTATGAGGACCTGCTCAAGAACGGTGTTTCGCCCGAGGTCTACTACAACCTCGGCAATGCCTATTATCGCACCGACAACATCACCAAGGCTGTCCTGGCTTACGAGCGTGCCCATCTGCTGTCGCCCGGCGACGAGGACATCAACTTCAACCTGCAGTTTGCTCGCAGCAAGACCATCGACAAGATCACTCCTGTCAGCGAGATGTTCTTCGTCACCTGGTACAAGGCGCTGGTCAACTTCACCAGTGTCGACAACTGGGCCAAGACGGGCATCCTGTCCATCATCCTTGCCTTGGTATTGGTGCTGGTCTATCTCTTCGCGCCCCAGTTGCTGTTGCGCAAGGCCGGCTTCTTCGGCGGCATCCTCTTCTTTGTCGTCTTCCTCTTGAGTTCGCTCTTTGCCTATCAGCAGAAACAGATACTCGTCAACCGCACGGGTGCCATCATCGTGGCTCCTACGGTCAATGTCAAGAAGACTCCTTCCCGACAGAGCGCCGACCAGTTCGTCATTCATGAGGGAACGCGTGTCGACATCACCGACCGCTCTATGGATGGCTGGCGTGGCATCCACCTGGCAGATGGAAGAGATGGATGGATAGAAACCAAACAACTGGAGGAAATATGATGTTTGGCTCATGTCTTCTCACCGATCTCGAGGTGCTCCACTTCTTCAATGGAAGCGACAATCTGTTCATCGACCAGTTAGCGCTCGTCCTTACGTCGGGGCTCACCTGGATACCGCTTTATCTCATCCTCTTCTACATCATTGTGCGCAACAATGAGACGATGGCGCAGATTGGTCTGGCGGTAATGGGAGCACTCGTCTGTGTGGCTCTTTCCGAGGGTATCACCGATGGCGTGGTAAAACCCTTGGTGGAACGATGGCGCCCCAACAACGACCCCATCCTGAAATACACCATTCAGGTGGTGGGCAACCTTCGTGGCAGTGGCTACAGCTTCTTCTCGGCTCATGCTGCCAACACCATGTCGATAGCGATGTTCTTCTCGCTCCTCATGCGTGGCAAGCGCCTCGCCATCGCCCTCTTCTCGTGGTCGCTGCTCAACTGCTGGACACGCCTGTATCTCGGCATGCACTATCCCTCCGACATTCTCTGCGGACTCCTCGTGGGTGCTGTCATCGGTTTCGTGTGCTACATAGGTTATCTGAAACTGTATTACAAGGTGTCACCCCATATCACTTATATCTCCGACCAGTACACCCCCACGGGTTACGATCACGACGATATCGACAAGATACTCTGCATCCTGGCTTTCACCCTGGTCTATGCTTTCTTGCGGGCGATAGTCATGGCTGGAGGAGTGTAACATTAAAATTCAATCATAATGGATACAAAACATATAAAAATTACCGATTACAATTACCCCCTTCCTGATGAGCGCATTGCCAAGTTCCCCTTGGCGCAGCGCGACCATTCCAAACTCCTTCTCTACCGTCATGGTGAGGTAGGCGAGGATGTGTTCTACCGTTTGCCTGAATACCTGCCCAAGGGCGGACTGATGGTTTACAACAATACCAAGGTGATTCAGGCGCGTCTGCATTTCCGCAAGGAGACGGGTGCCCTGATAGAGGTCTTCCTCATGGAGCCTGCCGATCCTACCGACTATGAGCTCATGTTCCAGACGACTGGACATTGCTCATGGCTCTGCATGATAGGCAACCTGAAGAAGTGGAAGGAGGGCAGTCTGAAGCGCGACTTCGAGATCAAGGGGCATCAGCTTACACTCTCTGCCACCATGCGTCGTGGCGACGCCTTAGGCTCGGAGGCTGCCTCTATGGTGGCGAAGGGTGGTGGAACCAACTATTGGGTCGACTTCGACTGGGACAACACGCAGGTCTCCTTTGCCGAGATTCTCGAGACCGTGGGCGAGTTGCCTATTCCGCCTTATCTCAACCGTGCCACCGAGGAGAGCGACAAGACTACCTATCAGACGGTTTACTCGAAGATAAAGGGCAGTGTGGCTGCTCCTACTGCAGGACTTCATTTCACCGATGCCGTGTTGCAGGACATCGACCGCCATGGCATTGAGCGTGAGGAGGTTACCCTTCATGTGGGCGCTGGTACTTTCAAGCCGGTGAAGAGTCTTGAGATAGAGGGCCACCGCATGCACACCGAGTATATCGTGGTGCACCGTCATACGTTGGAGAAGCTCCTGCAGCACCATTGCGAGGTGATTGCTGTGGGTACTACGAGTGTGCGAACCATCGAGAGCCTGTACTATATGGGCGTTTATCTGCTCTCTCATCCCGAGGCGACAGAAGACGATCTGCACGTCAACCAGTGGGATCCTTACGAGTTGTCGGCAGATGGCGGTTTGGTGAATGCCATTCAGCCTTCTCAGGCGATACAGGCCATCATCGACTATCTCGACCGCAATGGTCTGGAGGCTTTGCACACCAGCACGCAGATCATCATTGCCCCCGGCTATCAGTACAAGATAGTGAAGATGCTTATCACCAATTTCCATCAGCCTCAGAGCACTCTTCTCCTCCTCGTCAGTGCCTTCCTCCATGGCGACTGGAAGAAAGTGTACGACTATGCTCTGGCTCACGATTTCCGTTTCCTGAGCTATGGTGATTCTTCGTTGTTGATTCCGTAATTCATTGCGTGGTTAATGGTTAATGACTGAAGTTGATTAAAGGAGATTTCTCTGAGCGAAACAGGGGATCGTGGGAGCGAATGTGACGATTGCCACATTCGCTCCCATGTTTTTTGCATTCGCTCCCACGAATCTCTGTTTCGCTCCCACGAATCTCTGTTTCGCTCCCATGAACGTCAGATTCGCTCTGGCAGAATCGTCTGTAATCCTTTAGCAGAGTGGGCTCTCTGCTTTTTTCTATTTCTGCATCTTTGGGCATATGTTTGTTGTTTATTCAAGTTTCGCAAGCTCAGAAGTTAAAGGAGTTATCGCTCCCTACGGTCGCTGAGGAGTTAAGACAACAGTCTTTTTGGCGTAGTTTCTTAAGCAGCAAGACATACGTCTTAACTCCTTAACTTCCTTAACTCCTTTAACTTCCTGATATGCGAAAGTTCAGTTGTTTAGATTTCGATTGCAAAGTTCGGAATTTTTTTTTGAATACTCGGTGCACCTCTATGACGTGCACTATTGTTAAATCCGTTAAGAAAATAAAAGGTTTTTATACACATTGGGAGGTATTTTGCCATTCTGCCGTTTTGCCACCCAATTGGAATAATCCTTATAAATGTGGACAAAAATGTGGGCAAATCCCATCCGTTCCCCCTTATTATCAATACTTTATCTCACTTTTCTCGCGTTGTTTATATATAAATGTTGAAATGAATCGGCACGGCAGCAGTTTTGGTAGCAATAACTGTTCAAAAAGGGTAGTAAATTCTGTTTTTTCGCATTTTTGTAAAAGATGGGTTTTAGCCTAAAAAGATAGGGTGCCCATTTTTGCCCACCCCCGATTTGGGCCGCTAAAAAAGCCTGTTTTTTTGCCTCCGTTCCAAGTTTTTGGGCATGTTGCCCACATGTTTTTTCGTTTTCTTTTACATCGATTTTGTGTTTTTCTTCATGATTTTTGCATATTTTCCCATTTTTTTTGTCAAATTTTCTGCTTGAGCAAACGCAAATTGGCAGATTTAGGGAGTAATTTGCTGTGTTTCTGATGATCATCTCATGCAAATTTCGCATAATTTTCCGACCTGTACGGTTGAAATTATCCTGCACACCCTCCTGTATGGTTGAAATTACCCTGCACGCCCTTCTGTGAACTTTTAGGCCTTCGCCTGTACTTGAAACCTGCTAACTTTAAAAGAATTATCCAGAAAAAGAGAGAAAATGATGGCAATTTGAGAAAATAATCGTAAATTTGCAATTGTAAACCAAAGATTCTGGAAGATGGTAGAGATAAACGATAGAAGATTGCCTGTAGGCATCCAGTCTTTTGAGAAAATCAGAGAGGGTGGATACCTGTACGTTGACAAGACAGATATTATCTGGCAGCTTGCCAACAGAGAGAAAACGTATAATTACCTGAGCCGCCCACGCCGCTTTGGTAAATCTGTCCTCGTTGATACACTCGAAGCTTATTTCTTAGGCAAGAAGGAACTCTTCGAGGGACTGAAGATCATGCAGATGGAGACAGAATGGGTGAAGCGTCCTGTCATCCGGCTGGATATGAGTCTTGCAGGAGCTGCACCGGAAAGTGTGCGGAGCTATCTGGACAATGCCTTCCATCAACTTGAGTCGGAGTATGATATTGCTGTACGACAGGGCAGTTCTCTTGCCGACCGTTTTGATGCCATCATTCAGACTGCATATAATAAAACCGGGCTTCAGGTGGCGATTCTCATCGACGAATACGACTCGCCCTTGCAACATTCCTGGAAAACTCCGCAGCATGAAGCATGTACTGCTGTTTATCGTGAGGTGTTTGCCATCCTCAAGGCAGATGACAAATACGAGAAGTTTGTCTTTATCACAGGTATCACCAAGTTTACGCAAATCTCTCTCTTCTCTGTACTCAACAATCTGAGCGACATCAGTTTTGAGCCAAACTATGCCGCCATTTGCGGTATTACCAAGGAAGAAGTCTTGCGTGATTTCAAGCCGGAAATCAATAAATTGGCTGAATACGAAGGTTGGACTTTCGACGAAGCTGTGGCGCAACTGACAGCCTACTATGATGGCTATCATTTCTGTTATGAGAATATGGTGGATGTATTCAATCCCTTCAGTCTTATCAATGCCCTGGCAGATTCCAAACTGAAGAACTACTGGGCTTCATCAGGTGCAACCTCCATGTTGCCTAAGTTTGTGGATAATATGGAAATTCGTTTGAAGGATTTTGAAAATTGTCCGGTAGACTGCGATACATTGGAGACTTCCGACGTAACAGGTGGCGGCGCCGAGCTATTCCTCTATCAGTCGGGCTATCTTACGATAAAAGGGTATATGGATGATATCTATTTGCTTGGCATTCCAAACTATGAAGTCCGTAAGGCTCTCTATAGGATTGTTTTGCCAGCCTTGACGTTGAAAACGAATGCCCAAGTGATAACTACTCAGAATATGTTGTTGTACTCGCTGAAGCTTGGCAATCTTCCCGAAGCCATGAAATGTCTGAAAGCCCTCATTGCGGATGTGCCCTACAGCAACAAGAAGCTCGCCAGTATGGACATGGAGGAGCGTTATCGCCTGATTATGAGCACCATATTCAATGCCATCGGTTGCAGGGTGGAAGTGGAAAAGATGATTGCTACGGGCAGGATAGACATGGTGGTGGAAACCACCCAATATATCTACGTCCTGGAGTTGAAGTTGAGCGACAATGGTGGTGTGGATGCTGCAGAAGAGCAAATCAGAGCCAAGCAGTACGCCGAGCCTTTCAAGGCCGGCAAGCGCAAGGTCATCGCCCTCGCCATAGAGTTGGATGATAGGGGAAAGGGATTGGTAGATTGGAAGGAAGTTTAACTTCTATAATTTCTGAACTTGAAAACCACTTTGTTTGGGTAGTAAAATATAATTTTAAGTCCTGATTTAACATTATTAGATACAAATATGTCAAAGAAATCTACTTTTATGTTATTTTTCTTACTGAAAAGTTTGTATTATCAATGATTATTCGTATCTTTGCAGCACGAGAACCCGCCAAGCCTCTCAACGATGCTCAAATGTGCGGGTCGTTTTTTTATAGGTATATGGCAACAAAAATTCCGTTCATAAAAACATACTCCACCCCCCAAGAGTTAGTACAACTACTCAAAACAAGAGGTATGGAGATAACCGATGAAGAAAAGGCTCAGCATTATCTTTCCCACATCGGTTACTATCGTTTGTCTGCCTATATGTACCCATTGCTTTCCATTCCCAAGGAGCAACATCTATTCAAGCGAGGAGTATCTTTCGGTAAGGTTATGATGTTGTATCGCTTTGACAAGAAGCTACGCTTACTCCTATTCAATGAAATTGAAAAGATAGAGGTCGCAGTGCGTTGCGCTATCGTCAACTTTGGAACTGAAATGACAGGTAACCCTTTTTGGATGACTGATTCCGACAATTTCTCAAATCCGTCCAAGTTCAATCGCTCTATACGTCTTATAGAAGATGAACTGAACCATACAAAAGAGGATTTCATCAACCATTTCAAAGAGACATATACCAATCAGTACCCACCTTCATGGATGCTGGCCGAGATATTGCCATTTGGTGTAATCACCAATATTTATTCTAACATCAAGAATAAGAAAATAAAGAAGCGTATAGCACAGTCATTTGGCTTACAAGTTGCACCTTTTGAATCTTGGCTTACCGTTATCACTGTAACAAGAAACTCATGTTGTCATCATTCACGTGTATGGAATAGGGTGTTCTCTATTCGTGCTACCATGCCTATCAGAATGTCACGTCCTTGGATTACCTTGCCAACTGATCCTTTGAAAGTGTACTTTGATATGTGCATCATCAAGTACTTCCTTGATATTATCTCTCCAAACAATGATATGCTTGATAAGATGAACAGTCTTTTTGCTACGTTTCCAGAAATAGATAAGGCTGCCCTTGGTTTTCCTTCTGGTTGGGAAAACGAATCGCTATGGCAATAAAAGGCATATGGAGATAGCTTTCATTGCGCTCGATAGTGCTATCTTTGCATCAGATTTTAGAAAACAAACGATAATGGAACAGGTAGAAGAAAGATATATTAGTTTGCTAACCGACTTTGGTTTCAAGCGAATTTTTGGATCGGCAGAACTGTGCGACAAGGTTTTCGACCGCCTCTTCGAGGAAGCAGAGATAGCCAAGTTTTCTCCGCTGGAAATGCGGGAGTATGAAGCCAGTAAAAAGGCTTATCGTGACATTAAGAATTCCGTGGATACAGCCAAGCGCGAAGGAATCGCTGAAGGCATGGAGCAGCGAAGCCTTGAGATTGCCAGAAAGATGCTGGCAAAGGGAATGGATGCAGCGTCGGTGATGGAAATTACTGGCCTGTCGGCGGAGCAGATGCAGCAGCTGAAAGCGGAATTTTAGATGATAAATATAGTCAATATAAACGGGCCTATATGCACACATTATAGTGGCATATAGGCCCGTTTAATGACTAACAGAGATTTCTCGGTAAGTCATTGAGACATCTCTGTGACTTGCCGAGATGTACTAACTTCCTTACATTCGAACCTTTTGACAAGAATGCCAGTGTAATCGTTTGCACAGATATTTGCGCAAAAATTACCTTGTATTCGTACCTTTGCTTTTACATTTTTTATATATTTGCAGCGAAAAAGAAAAAGTGAACCAATAAAATCGCCTACGGGCGTTGCAGGAAAGGACTGCAATTCGTTAAACTGAAATATTGAGCAAAGGAAAATTGTTGTTTCTAACTAACTTATTATTCTTTCAATTAAGAACAATGTAGTTATCCATTCCGATGGAATTCATTGGTTTGGGAAAACAAGGAAAGTAAAACCTACAGGAAATGACGAGTTAACTAAAAGCTAAACATAAAGTTTAAAACTATAAAAATATGAAGAAAAGATTTACACTAATGATGATGGTGTTATGCTTCTTAATGAGCATACCACTGAAAATGATGGCACAAACAGTGACTGAAGACAAAATTACCGTTGTGAGTCAGTATAAACAAGGTACAGATTGGAGCGAAAACTCTAATTTTAATTTTACCTCTACCGATGGTGGTAAGATTTATACCTGTGTGCTGAAGGATGTAACCGCTGAAAATGTCTGGTTTCGTATAGTTAAAAATAAAAGCGACATGCAGTGGGGACCTAATAGTAGTTCTGAAGACTTGGTTTTAACAAGTTCTTATCAGCAGGCATACGAAAGTAAGACACATGAAAAATCTTTCAAGATTGAAAATGCCCAAGGATCAACTTATACCATTACTTGGGATAATGAAACTAATCAGATTAAGTGCGTTAAGGAAGGAAGTAGTAGCGGCAGCGGCACTGGCAACCCAACCGTTGAGTGGGATACTGAGAATACCAATCGACTCAAAGGTCGTGTCTACTCTCAGGGATTCTATCTCGCTGGTAGCTTCTTTACCTTTAGCGGAGTTAAAGGAGTTGAAGGAGGTAAAGATGACAGAGATAAAGTTACCTATGATGATGCTGTATTTAAGTTCCAGCAGCAGAATGATGTTACCATTAAAAGCGGAAATGACAATGTAGTATATGAAGAATATAAGGTAGAGATTCCTGCTTCTCTTAAAGCTCATGCACAGGTGATGTATGTCGATGAGTTCGGAAATATAAAAAATATCTTTGGTCCAGGAACTTATTCTATCAGTAGAACTTGCCCAAATACGGATATGTCTACAGAGTGGTTAGAAGCTAAGGCTAATACATGTACTCCTATTACTCAAGAGAATTCCAATTATTGGAATTTTAAGTCTCGAAATGAATCGTCCGATGAATATTCTGATGGTATGTATAATCTGTATATTGCTGTCGACGCTACGACTCATGAAGTTAAGAAGTGGAAGATTGAACATGATAGTGATAGGCGTGTAGCTTACTTTATCAGTGATGCGCCAAATGCAACAGCCATGCCTGTTTATGATGCTTTCGACCTTAGTCAACACTCTAATAAATTTAGTAATAAGTTCTTTGCTTCTGTAAACTTTTCAGCAGATTACAATTATTATGTTATTTCAAATTATTTGAAATCTCAAGATTATGTTAAATGGACAGAACATGATTATGAAACTAAAAGGAATAGTAAAGACTATGTTTCAACAACAAACAAACTGTTTTTGCAAGGTAATGGTGGCTCAGTCTATGATCCAGGTAATAATACCAATCTATTCTCTCCTAATGAAAAGCCAATGCCTGGTGGTGATTTAGGTAATATCATCGTTGAATATAATCCTTCCCAGGGTCATGACGGACTTGCAGATAATGATAAGCACCTTGGTTTTAGTGGTCGGATAAATCAGGCAGAAGGATCTACAAAAATAACCTCTGTATCTATGGTAGGTGATGCTATTCCTGGTACATTGAAAGTTGATGAAATAACAGGCAAAGAAGTTTGGGATTACACCTCGAAAGCAGCAGAAATGACTTACGATGATGTTGAGCAGTGCTATACGACTACTGTAGTAACTACAGTTGGTGAGGGCAAAAATCATTTCAGATTCGTAGGTAACCATGATCCTAAAATCAATTGGTTTGAGGATACTGATGGAACAGAACCTAACAAGATGGCTAAGACTCCTTTATCAGATACCGAAGCGAAAGGACATACCGCAGATGCAAAAGATCCTAATAAGGTTAATTATACTAAAAAAGGTGAATTCAGCGAAGATAAGTATAATATCATTTGGAACCGCCCTGCTGGTAGATGGACCGTACGTCTTTACTTCTATACCCGTAACGTTGATGGTGTTGCTTGTACTGACTATTATTATACCATTAGCCCATGCAAGGATTTGGAATTGCGCGACTGTGTGAACATTGTTTACAAGAGCGAAGATAACAAACGTGTTATTAAAAATGTGGGTGATTATAAGTTCCTCAGAACCTGGAGTGATGAAAAGGCATGGAAGGTGTCTAAGGATATAGATATTTACGTAGTAGATCAACTCTCGGCAGATAAAGTTAATAACGCAGTGACTCTTCATTTGAATCTGCTTGATTCTAAGGATAAATCTGGTAAATATAATGTCATCCCTGCTAATATAGGTGTTATTCTTGGTACTAAGAAGGAAGCTGCAGCCATTGAAGGTGGTGCTGTGTTCCATAAGCGTACCTCACTCACATCTTTGAATACTGTTGTTGTTCCAATGTATGAGTATAATGCTAATGAAGAAACTTCAGGAACTTCTGTAAAAAGTTTGTTGCAGACTCTCACTTATGCACGGGTAGTTCCAACTTCAGAGATAGTAGGTGGTAAAGTAACTTATAACTACTTGTTTGGTGCAGGTAAAGGTAAATCAGTTGGAATAGACTGTGAAAATGAAAATGATTTCTTTATGGGCTTCTGGATTTCTAATGGTAAAGGAAACTTCTACAGCAATAGCTGCTATTTGTCTATAGATAAGGAAACTGCAGACATCTTAGGAGTTGGAATCAGAAATGATCAATTTAATCCTGTTACTCATGCTAAGATGGTTCCTGGAGTCATATTCGACTTTGCCAATGTTGGCGGTACAACAGGTATCAACGAGGTGGTAAATCAGAGCACTAAGTTGAATGACGGCAAATACTACACCCTAAGTGGTCAGCAGGTAGAGAAGCCTACAGCAGGTGGTATCTATATCCACAACGGCAGAAAGTTCGTGGTTAAGTAAATATAAGCATTGTAGAACAAGTAAGCAAAGAGTAAAATGAAAAAGAAATATATACAACCGAATGTTTCAGTAAGTTTTGTAGTTGTGGAGTCACAACTCTTAGTAGGTTCGCCTGGTGCTCAAAAAGGACAGAATGATGATTTTATCACATTCTCCAAACAGCACGACTTCACCGACGACAGTTTTGACAACACAGCTTGGCCTAAGGGTAAATCACCCTGGGAAGACTGATGATTAGGCTTCATTACATTTTCAGTAAATAGTAAGAATAGGTTGAGAAAAGTGTAATATTAATTAAAGGGTTAGTTTAATTAGTTTATTAATCGCTATTATCATTAAAGAGGGCTGCAGAGATGCAGTCCTCTTTTGTTTTGTAGAGTGTAGAATGTTAAGATATTTATGCAATCGATTGCATATTATTATTCGCAATTTTTCGCATTTATTTTACCACCTTATATATATAAAGAGTAATTTTGCATTAGTAAGCTAACAGAAGGATCACAAGTGGTTTAAGTATGGCCGAAGGTCCAAAAGCTCCTTTTAAGCAGCACGCCCTGTAAGGGCAGAAGCTCTTAGCCCAGGGCAGCGCCCTGGGTATAAAGGCAATGAGAAATGCGCCCTGTAAGGGCAACAGCTTTATATATTGCCAGGAGTTTTAAAGCTTTTGCCCTTACAGGGCGACAGGTTACCGCCCAAAACAACCCAGGGCGCTGCCCTGGGCTATGAGCTTCTGCCCCTTCAGGGCGTGTTGGGGACAGGGTTATCTCTTCCGCATACCATAAACGAAGAGCATCTGCCCTTTAAGGCGTGTAGGGGACAGGGGTATCTCTGAAAATCGCTTGTCGAAGGATATGTAAAGGTCAACAACTCCTATAAGCAGCACGCCCTGTAAGGGCAGAAGCTCTTAGCCCAGGGCATCGCCCTGGGTATAAAGGCAATCAGCAATGCGCCCTGTAAGGGCAACAGCTTTATATATTGCCAGGAGTTTTAAAGCTTTTGCCCTTACAGGGCGACAGATTACCGCCCAAAACAACCCAGGGCGCTGCCCTGGGCTATGAGCTTCTGCCCCTTCAGGGCGTGTTGGGGACAGGGCTTCTCCCTTACCGCATACCATAAACAAAGAGCATCTGCCCCTTCAGGTCGTGTTGGGGGACAGGGTTACCATACACGAAGGTATTAGCAATCAGCTAACTAACATAGATATTCATCACTAACTAAAAATTAAATAACCAGTCTATCAAATGAGGAAATTTACATTTAGGCTATGGGCAGTCCTTATGCTCATGTTGGTCTCCTTGCAGACGATGGCAACGGATACGTTTACCAGCAATCGTACTGACTTCCGAGACGAAAGTATTTATTTCATGATGACCACTCGCTTCTACGATGGTGACACAGGTAACAATGTGCTCTGCTGGGACAACCAGTCAGAGCAGATCAAAACAAAAGACCCTTGCTGGCGAGGTGACTTCCAGGGTGTCATTGACAAACTCGACTACATCAAGGCATTGGGTTTCACTGCCATTTGGATTACACCAGTAGTGCAGAACGCATCCGGTTATGACTACCACGGTTATCATGCCATGGATTTCCAGCATGTTGACTGCCGTTATCAGAGCAGCGATGGTAGCAAGGACGGTGACGCCATGTTCCAGGAACTTATCGACAAGGCACACGAAAAGGGTATCAAGATTATCCTCGACATCGTGCTCAACCACACCGGTAACTTCGGTGAGCAGACACTCTGCAAGGAGTTTGACCGTAATACCGACTTGGCTACTCAGGCACTCATCAATGCTTGTATGATTCCTAACGAGGAGAAGTTGGGTTCCGACTACCTTACAAGTGTCCCTTATGAGCAGTATCAGCGTCGTCTTGGCCTGTTGAAGAACGTCCGTGGTAAGAACGAGGATGTTCACAACTACTGGCACCATTTTGGTGACTTCAACTGGGACTTTCCTAACCGCTGGTGGGCTCAGATTGCAGGCGACTGCGTCGATCTGAACACCGAGAACGACTACGTAGCAGATTATCTCGTAAAGTGCTACGGCAGCTTCATCAAGATGGGTGTCGATGGTTTCCGTATCGATACATCCGGTCATATCTCACGTTTGACATTCTGCAAGCAGTTTATTCCTCAGTTTACAGCCCTCGGTAAGCAGTATGAGGACAAGCGATTGAACAAGGCTCCATTCTTCATGTATGGTGAGGTTTGCGCCCGTTACAGTGATGTCACATACCGTGGTCAGGATAACCTCTCTTGCTATTATTACACATGGCAGGCTCCACAGGACTTGCTCGATAAATGGGATGGCAGCCAGAAATACTGGGATACACAGGTACTCTTTGATAAAGCCAATGGCGGTACAGGTGTGGATGACCATCAGATGGCTCTCTGTGAGTCAGACAATGCCCCAACACCAACAAGCGACAATACCTTTATGGTGAATGGTAAGTGGCATGAGCCAGACTATTCTCAGGCAAGTGGTTTCCATGTGATCGACTTCCCATTGCACTACAACTTCGGTAATGCTGCCGCCGCATACGGTTTGGCAAAGTCAGGTGACAAGAGATATAATGATGCTACCTATAATGTGGTATATGTTGATAGCCACGACTACGGTCCTCAGCAAACCAATGACCAATTCCGTTTCTCTGGTGATGATGCTCAGTGGGCAGAGAATCTCTCTCTGATGTTCACCTTCCGTGGTATTCCATGTCTCTATTATGGTTCTGAGGTAGGTTTTCGTCGCGGTGCTCCGATTGACAGAGGTCCTCACGGTCCTCTTTCAGAAACTGGTCGTGCTTACTTCGGTGGTTACCTCACAGGTGATGTAGAAGCCAAGGATTTCGGTGACTACACGGCAACAGGTAATGTGGCTGCTACATTGAATCATGATGTCGCTCAGCACCTCATCCGTCTGAACAAGATTCGTCAGGCTGTTCCTGCTTTGCGTAAGGGTCAGTGGACCGACGATGGTTGTACTCCTGCCAAGGGCGGTATCGCCTTCAAGCGTGCTTATAAGAATGACAGCTATGCACTCGTAGCCATCAATGGTGGTGCAACATTCACAGATTGCCCTGATGGTACTTATACCGACGTGGTAACAGGCAAAACATACACTGGTACTACTATCACCGTTGATGCTCCTGCTACTCAGGGTCAGCTCCGTGTTCTCGTGAAGGACTGGAAGGGCGGTCAGATAGGTGAGGATGGTCCTTTCATCTATAATGAGACTCCTAAGTCTAAGTCAGAGGCTGATCAGGCTTATGATGGTCATGAGGAAGATGGTACAACATGGGTTGAGCCACAGACTAATGAGTTTGGTTTGAAGTTCTCTCAGAATGGTGGTACATTCCGCACCAATACTGTTACTGTAGAGGTAAGCCTTAGCGGTAAGGCAACTTCTGGTTGGTTCCAGGTAGAAGGTAAGGACAAGGTAGAGCTGGCTCCTGGTGAGACCAAGAAATTCACTATCGGTGAAGACATGAACTTCAAGCAGAGCAAGACTGTAACATGGTATGCTAAGAACGACAAGAGTGAGAAGAATGGTTCTGTATCCTTCACCAAGGTGGATCCTAACGCATCTATCACCGTATATGTAAAGGCAGACAATGCTCCAACTATCTATGCTTGGGTTCCTGGCAAACCTGCTAAGGAGTTGACAGGTGCATGGCACGGTCAGACCATGGATGGTCCTGAAGAGATTGGTGGTGTCAACTACTGGTACAAGACTTTCGATGGAGTAGAGAGCTTCAATGTGATTCTGAATAATGGTAATGACAAGCAGTCAAGTGACATCACTGGTATTACAGGCGATATCTACTTGGAGTATGATGGTGGTTCAAATGTCAAGACGCTCGATGCTCCTGTCAACACAACAGCCAAGGTTACTTTGAGTCCTAACGGTGGTGACTTCCAGAAGACCATCAAGGTTACTGCTACCCTCAGCGACAATGCCAAGAGCGGTTGGTATAAGATTGGTAATGGCGAGCAGGTGGCTCTTACTCCTGGCAAGCCAGTTAACTTCACTCTCGGTGCTGACATGATGGAAGGCGAGAGCAAGACTGTAACTTGGAGTGCAACTAATGCAGATAACGAAACCAAGACAGGTTCTGCTACCTTCAACAAGATAAAAGAGGTAGTTATTCCTACTCCAACTGGTATCTATGCTTACTTCCTCGCTCCTTCAGACTGGAATGATGTTCACGCTTATGTTTGGACTGATGGTAGTGGCGAATATGCTGGTGGATGGCCTGGTGTAGCTTGTACCAAGACTGGTGAGAAGAAGAACGGTTTGGATATCTGGATGTGGAAGTATGATGGTGATAAGACTGAACTTCCTGCCAAGATTATCTTCAACAATAATGGTAATGGTAACAACCAGACAGGTAATTTCGATTTCGTAAACGGTGCTGTTTATGACCGCAACGGTAAGACCAACGAGGTCGTTACAGGCATCAACCAGACTGTAGCAGCTCAGAAGGCAGGCGCAGTGAAGATTTACACTCTCTCAGGTGTAAAGGTTGCCGAGGTAAGCAACGTTAAGGATGCTGAGTACATCTTGGCTCCAGGTGCTTATATCTGCAACGGTAAGAAGTTTGTGATTAAGTAACTTTTGATGATTGCAAATTGTCAATATAAATATACGTTTAGTTAATTAGGTTTTATTAAGTGCTATTAAAAGGGGATTGCAGTGATGCAGTCCTCTTTTTTTGTTTTTCTGTCTGCTGTTTGTCAAGATTTGAGTGTAATCGTTTGCACACGTTTATTCATTCTTTTTTGCATCATATTTCCCATCATATATATATAATGTGTAAATTTGCATGAGTAAGCTAACAGAAGAATATTGCCAAGAGTTTTAAAGTGAAGGAATTAACAATCACATAACTAACATAGATATTCATCACTAACTAAAAAATAATAACCTGTCAATCTTATGAAAAGATTTACTACAAGGCTATGGGCAGTCCTTATGCTCATGTTGGTCTCCTTGCAGACGATGGCAACCGATGTATTTACATCGAATCGTACTGACTTCCGAGACGAAAGTATCTATTTCATGATCACCACCCGTTTCTACGATGGAGATCCAAGTAACAATGTGCTCTGCTGGGACAACCAGGAAGCACAGAAGAGTACCGGGGACCCTTGTTGGCGCGGTGACTTCCAGGGTGTCATCGACAAGCTCGACTACATCAAGGCGTTAGGTTTCACTGCCATCTGGATCACTCCTGTCGTACAGAATGCATCCGGTTATGACTACCACGGCTATCATGCTTCGGATTTCTCCAAGGTAGATTGCCGTTATCAGAGCGGTGACGGCAAAAAGAGCGGTGACGTGATGTTCCAGGAACTCATCGACAAGGCTCACGCCAAGGGTATCAAGATTATCCTCGATATCGTGCTCAACCACTCCGGTAACTTTGGTGAGGAGCATTTTTGCAAGGAGTTCGACCGTGATACCCGTCTTCGTAACCAGGCAGACATCAATGCTTGTATGATTCCTAATTTGGAAACATTAGGTAGTGACTATCCAAGTCTTTTGCCTGCTGGTCAGTATCAGCGTCGTCTTGCCCTGATGAAGAATACAGATGGCAATAACCACGATATACACAACTATTGGCATCATTTCGGTAGCTTCAACTGGGACTTACCTAATCGTTGGTGGGCTCAGATTGCAGGTGACTGTGTGGACCTCAATACTGAGAATAATACAGTGGCTGATTATCTTGTCAAGTGCTATGGCAATTTTATCAAGATGGGTGTCGATGGTTTCCGTATTGATACATCCGGTCACATCTCACGTCTTACCTTCTGCAAGCAGTTCATTCCTCAGTTTGCTGCCCTCGGTAAGCAGTACGAGGACAAGCGATTGAACAAGGCTCCATTCTTCATGTATGGTGAGGTTTGTTCCCGTTACAGTGGTGTGCAGTACCGTGGTCAGGACAACCTTTCACCTTTTTATTATACATGGCAGGCTCCACAGAACTTGATGGATCAGTTTGATGGCAGCCAGTCATACTGGGACACTCAGGAAATTTATGACAGAGGTACAGGCTATGATGATAAGCTGATGCCTCTCTGCGAGAAAGACAATGCGAATTCTCCAGAAAGCAACAATACCTTTATGCTGAATGGCGCATGGCATGAGCCAGACTATTCTCAGTCAAGCGGTTTCAATGTGATCGACTTCCCATTGCACTACAACTTCGGTAATGCTGCCACCGCATACCGCTTGGCTAAGACTGGTGATATGAAATATAATGACGCTACCTATAATGTGGTATATGTAGACAGTCACGACTATGGTCCTGGGTCAGGGTCTCGTTTTGGCGGCTCAGACGCTCAGTGGGCAGAGAATCTCTCTCTGATGTTCACCTTCCGTGGAATCCCATGTCTCTATTATGGTTCTGAGGTTGGTTTCCGTCGCGATGTTGTGATTGACAGAGGTCCTAATGGTCCTCTTTCTGAAACCGGTCGTGCTTACTTCGGTGGTTATATCACAGGTGATGTAGAAGCATCAGACTTCGGTGACTACAAGGCTTCTGGTAATGCGGCTGCCTCTTTGAATCATGATGTGGCTCAGCACCTCATCCGTCTGAACAAGATTCGTCAGGCTGTTCCTGCTCTCCGTAAGGGTCAGTGGACCGACGAGGGGTGTACTCCTGCCAAGGGTGGTATCGCCTTCAAGCGTGCTTATAAGGACAGTTATGCACTCGTAGCCCTCAATGGTGGTGCTACTTTCACAGATTGCCCAGCTGGTACTTATACAGACTTGGTAACAGGCAAGACTTACACAGGTTCTACTATCACTGTTGATGCTCCTAATAATCAGGGTCAGGTTCGCGTACTCGTGAAAGACTGGACTGGTGGCAAGCTCATTGATGATGGTGCTTTCATCTACGATACAACAGCCAAGTCTCTGGACGGTCAGACCTATGATGGTAATGAAGAGGCCGGTACAACTTGGGTTGACGAGGCTCCTCTTATGCCAGTAAGCGTTTCTCTTTCTCCAGCTGGCGGTACTTTCCGTACCAATACGGTAACTGTTACCGCTGAGGTCTCAGAAGATGCTACGTCTGCTTGGTATCAGATAGAGGGACAGGACAAGGTAGACTTGACCCCTGGTAAGCCTGTTGCCTTCACTATCGGTGATGACATGAACTTCAATGACACCAAGACAGTGACTTGGAGTGCAACAAGCTCCGAAGGCAAGGAGAAGACTGGTAAGGTTACTTATACCAAGGTTGATCCTAACGCAGCTATCACCGTATATGTAAAGGCAGACAAGGCTCCTTACATCCACGCTTGGACAACAGGTACTGACGGCAAGAACTTGACAGGTGCATGGCCTGGTAAGGTAATGAAGGGTCCTGAGGAGATTGATGGTGCAAAATACTGGTCTTACTCTTTCTATGACGTAGAGAGTTTCAATGTCATCTTGAATAATGGTAGCGGTGATCAGTCTGGTGACATCACTGGTATTACAAGTGATATCTACTTGGAGTATGATGGTGGTAAAAGTGCCAAGAAGATTGATGCTCCTGTCAATGCTGCAGCCAAGGTTACTTTGAGTCCTAATGGTGGTGACTTCGAGAAGACTATCAAGGTTACTGCGACCCTCAGCGACAATGCCAAGAGCGGTTGGTATAAGATTGGCGATGGCGAGCAGGTAGCTCTTACTCCTGGTAAGTCTGAAACCTTCACTCTTGGTGCTGACATGATGGAAGGCGAGAGCAAGACTGTAACTTGGAGTGCAACTAATGCAGAGGATATGGTTAAGACTGGTACTGCAACCTTCACCAAGAAGGCTGAGGTGGTTGTTCCTGCTCCAACAGGTATCTTCGCTTACTTCCTCGCTCCTTCAGACTGGAGTAAGGTTGTCTGCTGGGCTTGGAATAATACAGACAACTTTACCGGTGGTAACTGGCCAGGTGTAGCATGTACCAAGATCGGTGTGAAGAATGGTTTGGATGTCTGGATGTGGAAGTATGATGGTGATTTGACAACTGCTCCTACTATGATCATCTTCAACAACGGCGGTGGTCAGCAGACAAAGGATTTGAAATTCGAAAACGGTGCAGTTTATAACCTTGCCGGTAAGACCAATGAATCTGTCTCAACAGGTATCAACCAGACTGTAGCGGCTCAGAAGGCTGGCGCAGTGAAGATTTACACCCTTTCAGGTGTGAAGGTTGCCGAGGTAAGCAACGCTCAGGATGCTGAGTACATCTTGGCTCCAGGTGCTTATATCTGCAACGGTAAGAAGTTTGTGATTAAGTAACTTTAGATGATTGCAAATTGTCAATATAAATGTAAGTTTAGTTAATTAGGTTTTATTAAGTACTATTATTAAAAAGGGGATTGCAGTGATGCAGTCCTCTTTTTTATTTTTCTGTCTACTGTTTGTCAAGATTTGCGTGTAAACGTTTGCACATAATTATTCATTCTTTTTTGCATAATATTTCCCCAGATATATATATAATGTGTACTTTTGCATTAGTAAGCTAACAAAACTTAGATAATGACATTTTCATCACTAACTAAAAATTAAAACCAGTCAATCTTATGAAAAGATTTACCACAAGGCTATGGGCAGTCCTTATGCTCATGTTGGTCTCCTTGCAGACGATGGCTACCGATGTGTTTACATCGAATCGTACTGACTTCCGAGACGAAAGTATCTATTTCATGATGACCACTCGTTTCTACGATGGTGATCCATCTAATAACGTGCTCTGCTGGGATAACCAGGAAGCACAGAAGAGTACCAAGGACCCTTGCTGGCGAGGTGACTTCCAGGGTGTTATCGACAAGCTCGACTACATCAAGGCGTTAGGTTTCACTGCCATCTGGATCACTCCTGTCGTACAGAATGCATCCGGTTATGACTACCACGGCTATCATGCTTCGGATTTCTCCAAGGTAGATTGCCGTTATCAGAGCGGTGACGGCAAAAAGAGCGGTGACGTGATGTTCCAGGAACTCATTGACAAGGCTCACGACAAGGGTATCAAGATTATCCTCGATATCGTGCTCAACCACACCGGTAACTTCGGTGAGGAGCATTTTTGCAAGGAGTTCGACCGTGATACACGTCTTCGTAACCAGGCAGACATCAATGCTTGTATGATTCCTAATTTCGAAACATTGGGTAGTGACTATCCAAGTCTTCAGCCTGGTTATCAGTATCAGCGTCGTCTTGCCATGATGAAGAATACCGATGGCCAGAATCATGATACTCACAACTACTGGCACCATTTCGGTAACTTCAACTGGGACTTACCTAATCGTTGGTGGGCTCAGATTGCAGGCGACTGTGTGGACCTCAATACTGAGAATAATACAGTGGCTGATTATCTTGTCAAATGCTATGGCAATTTCATCAAGATGGGTGTCGATGGTTTCCGTATTGATACATCCGGTCACATCTCACGTCTTACCTTCTGCAAGCAGTTCATTCCTCAGTTTGCTGCCCTCGGTAAGAAGTACGAGGACAAGCGATTGAACAAGGCTCCATTCTTCATGTATGGTGAGGTTTGTGCCCGTTTCGGTAGTGTGCAGTACCGTGGTCAGGACAATCTTTCACCTTATTATTATACATGGAAGGCTCCACAGAACTTGATGGATAGCTTTGATGGCAGCCAGTCATACTGGGACACTCAGGAAATCTATGACAGTGGTACAGGTTATGATGCTAAGCTGATGCCTCTCTGCGAGAAAGATAATGCTGATTCTCCTGAAAGCAATAATACCTTTATGCTGAATGGTGCATGGCATGAGCCAGACTATTCTCAGTCAAGCGGTTTCAATGTAATCGACTTCCCATTGCACTACAACTTCTCTAATGCAGGAAGTGCATACGGCTTGGCTAAGTCTGGTGATATGAAATACAATGATGCTACTTTCAATGTAGTATATGTAGACAGTCATGACTACGGTCCTCAGCCAAGTGATGGTATCCGTTTCTCTGGTAGTGATGCTCAGTGGGCTGAGAATCTCTCTCTGATGTTCACCTTCCGTGGAATCCCATGTCTCTATTATGGTTCTGAGGTAGGTTTCCGTCGTGGTTCTGTGATTGACAAAGGTCCTAATGGTCCTCTTTCTAACACTGGTCGTGCTTACTTCGGTGGTTATATCACAGGTGATGTAGAAGCATCAGACTTCGGTGAATACAAGGCTTCTGGTAACGTGGAAGCTACATTGAATCATGATTTGGCTCAGCACCTCATCCGTCTGAACAAGATTCGTCAGGCTGTTCCTGCTCTCCGTAAGGGTCAGTGGACAGACGAGGGTTGTAAGGCAACAGGTAATAATGGTATCGCCTTCAAGCGTGCTTATAAGGACAGTTATGCACTCGTAGCCCTCAATGGTGGTGCTACTTTCACAGATTGCCCAGCTGGTACTTATACAGACTTGGTAACAGGCAAGACTTACACAGGTTCTACTATCACCGTTGATGCTCCTGCTACTCAGGGTCAGGTTCGCGTACTCGTGAAAGACTGGAAGGGTGGCAAGCTCATTGAGGATGGTGCTTTCATCTACGAAACTGCTGCTCAGCATAAGGGTGGTCAGGACTATGATGGCAATCAGGAAGCTGGTACAACTTGGGTTGACGAGACTCCTCTTCAGCCAGTAAGTGTTTCTCTTTCTCCAGCTGGCGGAAGTTTCCGCACCAATACGGTAACAGTTACTGCTGAACTCTCAGAAGATGCTTTGTCTGGTTGGTACCAGATTGAGGGACAGGATAAGGTAGAATTGACTCCTGGTGAGGCTACCACCTTCACAATCGGCGACGACATGAACTTCAATCAGACCAAGACTGTGACTTGGAGCGCTACAAGCTCTGAAGGCGAGAAGACTGGTAAGGTTACTTATACCAAGGTAGATCCTAACGCAGCTATCACCGTATATGTAAAGGCAGACAAGGCTCCTTATATCCACGCTTGGATAACTGGCGGCAAAAATCTGACAGGTGAATGGCCTGGTAAGGTAATGGATGGTCCTGTGGAGATTGATGGTGCTAAATACTGGACTTGTGATTTCGATAACGTTGAGAGCTTCAATGTCATCTTGAATAATGGTAGCGGTGCTCAGTCTGGTGAAATCTCTGGTATTACAGGTGATACCTACTTGGAGTATGATGGTAGTAGAAGTGCCAAGAAGATTGACGCTCCTGTCAATACAGTTGCTACTGCCAAGGTTACTTTGAGTCCTAACGGTGGTGACTTCCAGAAGACTATCTCCGTAACAGCAACCCTCAGCAGCAATGCCAAGAGCGGTTGGTACAAGATCGGTGATGGCGAGCAGGTTGCTCTTACTCCTGGTAAGGCTACTACCTTCACTCTCGGTGATGACATGATGGAAGGCGATAGCAAGACTGTAACTTGGAGCGCAACTAATGCTGAAAATGAAACCAAGACAGGTTCTGCAACCTTCAACAAGATTAAAGAGGTAGTTATTCCTACTCCAACAGGTATCTTCGCTTACTTCCTCGCTCCTTCAGACTGGAGTGATATTCATGCTTACGCTTGGAGTGATGGTCCAGTGGAATATGCTGGTGGTTGGCCTGGTGTAGCATGTACCAAGATCGGTGTGAAGAAGAATGGTTTGGATGTCTGGATGTGGAAGTATGATGGCGATTTGACAACTGCTCCTACCAATATCATCTTCAACAACGGCGGTGGTCAGCAGACAAACGATTTGGTTTTCGAAAACGGTGCAGTTTATAACCGTGATGGTAAGACCAATGAGTCTATCTCAACAGGCATCAACCAGACTGTAGCAGCTCAGAAGGCAGGCGCAGTGAAGATTTACACCCTCTCAGGTGTGAAGGTTGCCGAGGTAAGCAACGCTCAGGATGCTGAGTACATCTTGGCTCCAGGTGCATATATATGCAACGGCAAGAAGTTTGTGATTAAGTAATGTTAGAATTGTAAATATAATTAAGGGTTAGTAAATTTGGTTTTATTAAGTGCTATTGTTATTAAGGAGGGTTGCAGTGATGCAACCCTCTTTTTTTGTTTTACAACCCTTCACTTTGTCAATATTTTGTGTAATCGTTTGCACACGTTTATTCGTTCTTTCCTGCATATTTTTTTTCCTCATATATAAATAATGTGTAAATTTGCATTAGTAAGCTAACTGAAGAATATTGCCAGGAGTTTTAAAGCTTTTGCCCTTACAGGGCGACAGGTTAACGTCCAAAACAACCCTGGGCGTTGCCCTGGGCTATGAGCTTCTGCCCCTTCAGGGCGTGTTGGGGATAGGGTTATCTCTGATAATCGCTTGTAGAAGGATATGTAAAGGACCGCAACTCCAATGAGCAGCACGCCCTGTAAGGGCAGAAGCTCTTAGCCCAGGGCAGCGCCCTGGGTATAATGGCAATAAGCAATGCGCCCTGTAAGGGCAACAGCTTTATATATTGCCAGGAGTTTTAAAGTGAGAAATTAACAATCAAATAACTAACATAGATATTCATCACTAACTAAAAATTAATTACCAGTCAATCTTATGAAGAGATTTACATCAAGGCTATGGGCAGTCCTTATGCTCATGTTGGTCTCCTTGCAGACGATGGCAACGGAAACGTTTACCAACGATCGTACTGACTTCCGAGACGAAAGTATTTACTTTATGATCACCACCCGTTTTTACGATGGAGATCCTAAAAACAATGTGCTCTGCTGGGACAACCAGGCAGCGCAGATTGAAACAAAAGACCCTTGCTGGCGAGGCGACTTCCAGGGTGTCATCGACAAGCTCGACTACATCAAGGCGCTTGGATTCACTGCCATCTGGATTACTCCTGTCGTACAGAACGCATCCGGTTATGACTACCACGGCTATCATGCCATGGATTTCCAGCATGTAGACTGCCGCTATCAGAGCAGTGATGGTAAGAGCGGTGACGTGATGTTCCAGGAACTTATCGACAAAGCTCACGCTAAGGGTATCAAGATCATTCTTGACATCGTGCTCAACCACACCGGTAACTTCGGTGAGGAGAAGCTCTGCAAGCTGTTCGATCGTGACACACAACTTCGCAACCAAGCTTACATCGATGCTTGTATGACCCCTACAGAAACTTTGGGTAGTGACTACCTGACCATCCTTCCAAAAGATCAATACCAGCGTCGTCTTACCATGATGAAGAATATGGATGGTCAGAACCGTGATATTCACAACTACTGGCACCATTACGGTCAGTTCAGCTGGGATGATCCATCCCGTTGGTGGGGGCAGATTGCTGGTGACTGTGTGGACCTCAATACAGAGAACGACGAGGTAGCTAAGTATCTCGTAGATTGCTATGGTCAGTTCATCAAGATGGGTGTGGATGGTTTCCGTATCGATACATCTGGTCACATCTCACGACTCACTTTCAACCATCAGTTCATTCCTCAGTTTGCTGCCCTCGGTAAGCAGTACGAGAATAAGCGATTGAACAAGGCTCCTTTCTTTATGTATGGTGAGGTTTGTACCCGTGGTCACGATGCAACCTATAGAGGTCAGGCTAATCTTTCTTGCTACTTCTATACATGGAAGTCTGATGAGTCTTTGATGAATCAGTGGGATGGAAGCCAAAGCTTCTGGGACAGTCAGGTATTGCCAGAGGGTTCTGGTCCTGTCGGTCCTCAGGCGCTCTGCGGTAAGGAAACATTTGGTGACAAGAAGAGCGAAAATGCCAAGATGATCAATGGCGCATGGCATGAGCCAGACTATTCTGAGGCAAGTGGTTTCAATGTCATCGACTTCCCAATGCACTATAGCTACAATACTGCAAGTGATGCATTCCGTCTTTCAAAGGAAGACGAACTCTATAATGACGCTACATACAATGTAGTATATATTGACAGCCATGACTACAGTCCAGGTCCTAACGATACCAACCGTTTCGGTGGTACAGATGCTCAGTGGGCTGAGAACCTCTCTCTCTTGTTTACCTTCCGTGGTATTCCATGTATCTACTATGGTTCTGAGGTTGGTTTCCGTCGTGGTGTAAGAATCGACCCAGGTCCTAACGGCCCTCTTTCTAACACTGGTCGTGCTTACTTCGGTGGTTATATCACAGGTGATGTAACAGCAACAGACTTCGGTGAGTATGAGGCTACAGGTAACGTAGCTGCTACTTTGAATCACGATGTAGCTCAGCACCTCATCCGTTTGAACAAGATCCGTCAGGCTGTTCCTGCTCTCCGTAAGGGTCAGTGGACAACAGATGGTTGTAAGGCAACAGGTAAGGATGGTATCGCTTTCAAGCGTGCTACTAAGGATTGCTATGCGCTCGTAGCCCTCAATGGTGGTGCTACCTTCACAGATTGCCCTGCTGGTACATATACCGACGTGGTAACTGGTAAGACTTATGAAGGTTCTACTATCACCGTAGAAGCTCCTTCTACTCAGGGTCAGCTCCGTGTTCTCGTAAAGGACTGGAAGGATGGCAAGATCGGTGAGGATGGTGCTTTCATCTACGATACTACAGCTAAGTCTCTGGACGGTCAAGACTATGATGGTAATGAGGAGGCTGGTACAATTTGGAACCAGCAGGGTCCTATTCAGCCAGCAAGCGTTTTATTCTCACAGGCTGGTGGATCATTCCGTACTGAGACTATTAACCTGACAGTTACTCTCTCTGAAGACGCTAAGTCTGGTTGGTATCAGATACAAGGTCAGGATAAGGTGAACTTGACTCCTGGTGTGAGTGAGAACCTTACCATTGGCGAAGGTATGAACTTTGGCGACACCAAGACTATTGAGTGGAGCGCAGAGGCCCAGGACGGTAAAGTAAAGACCGGTAGCTTGACCTTCAAGAAGGTTGATCCTAACGCTACTATCATGGTTTACGTACAGGCAGAAAATGCTCCTTATATCTATGCTTGGTCAAAAGGTTCTTCTCTTAAGAAATTGACAGGCGATTGGCCTGGTACAAAGATGACAGAGTCTGAAGAAATCAATGGCGAAAAGTACTGGACTTGCGCTTTTGATGGTGTAGATAACTTCAATGTCATCTTGAATAATAATAGCGGTGCACAGTCTGGTGAATTCTCTGGTATCACAGGTGATATCTATCTGAAGTATGATGGCGGTGCAAATGCTCAGAAGATTGACGCTCCTGTCAATACGGCTGCTAAGGTTACTCTGAGTCCTAACGGTGGTGACTTCGAGAAGACAGTTACCGTAACAGCAACATTGAACAACAATGCAAAGAGCGGTTGGTATAAGATTGGCGATGGCGAGCAGGTGGCTCTTACTCCTGGTAAGCCATCAACCTTCACCCTCGGTGCTGACATGATGGAAGGCGAGAGCAAGACTGTAACTTGGAGCGCAACTAATGCTGAAAATGTAACCAAGACAGGTTCTGCTACCTTCAACAAGATAAAAGAGGTAGTTATTCCTACTCCAACAGGTATCTACGCTTACTTCCTCGCTCCTTCAGACTGGAATCAGGTTGACTGCTGGGCTTGGACTGAAACAGACAACTTTACTGGTGGTACCTGGCCAGGTGTAGCATGTACCAAGATCGGTGTGAAGAAGAATGGTTTGGATGTCTGGATGTGGAAGTATGATGGCGATTTGACAACTGCTCCTACTAAGATCATCTTCAACAACGGTGGTAATGGTCAGCAGACAGCCAACTTGGATTTCGTCAACGGTGCAGTTTATGACCGCAACGGTAAGACCAATGAGTCTGTCTCAACAGGCATCAACCAGACTGTAGCAGCTCAGAAGGCAGGCGCAGTGAAGATTTACACCCTCACAGGTGTGAAGGTTGCCGAGGTAAGAAACGTTCAGGATGCTGAATACCTCTTGGCTCCAGGTGCCTACATCTGCAATGGCAAGAAGTTTGTTATCAAGTAATATTGAAATTTTAGTAACTCATCAATAGTAATAAGTTTTTTTAGCCCGATTCTGCTTCGTGAGAAGCGGTATCGGGCCTTTTTTATGTCCAAAAGGATAAATATTTATGTTCAAAAGGATAAATAAAGTAAATAATTTCTCATATTGCGATAACTTTATGTAACTTTGTAGCGAAAATAAAAAACTGAAACGCAATGAAAATAGGAGATAAAGTAAGATTCCTGAGTGAGGTGGGAGGCGGCAGAGTCTCTGGCTTCCAGGGTAAGGACATCGTATTGGTGGAGGATGAGGACGGATTTGAGATTCCTACCTCAGTGCACGATGTGGTAGTGGTAGAGCAGGACGACTATGCCATGGGCAAGATGATATCTGCCAAGATGGAAGCCCAGCAGAAAGCCGAGGAGCATGCTGCCACCGAACTGCATCAGGACAGCAGAAGCATCAAGTCGATTCTCAACGACCATGATGAGCAGACCGATATGCATGTCGACGAGTATGACGCTGCAGACAGAGAGATTACCTTCCGTGCTCCTGTGCAGGAACGTGAGGGAGGAAACAAGCTGAGTGCATACCTCGCCTTTGTGCCTGTGGACATCAAGGAGATAACCCATACCCGCTTCGAGACCTATATTGTCAACGACAGCAACTACTATATACATTATTCATATCTCGTGGCTGAGGGCAATGCCTGGACACTGAAGTCGGTAGGAGAGGTGGAACCCAACACCAAGCTCTTCATTGAGGAGTTCGGCCGTGAGGTGCTCAATGACATGGGTCGCATCGGTGTTCAGCTGACCGCCTACAAGAAGGATAAGCCTTTCCTGCTGAAGCCAGCTATCGACGTGCAGTTCCGCATCGACCCCGTGAAGTTCTACAAACTGCATGTCTTCGAGGAGAACGAATTCTTCGAGCAGCCTTCTCTGCTCTTCACCATTGTCGACAATGACGAGGTGGCACGCCCTTTGGTGGTAGACTCCAAGCGACTGAAGGAACAGATGTACAAGGACGAGAAGATCATTGCCCACGAGGGCAAGAAGAAACGTCAGAAGGATGACGGCACCCTCGTGATAGATCTGCATGCCGATGAGTTGTTGGAAACGACAGCGGGTATGAATGCTGCCGACATCCTGCATTATCAGCTCGATGTGTTCAAGAAGACCATGGACGAGAACAAGAAGAAAAAAGGTCAGAAGATAGTCTTTATCCATGGCAAGGGAGAGGGTGTGCTGCGCCATGCCCTCGTTCATGAACTCAACTATCGCTATAAGTCGTGCACCTATCAGGATGCTTCCTTCCAGGAGTATGGATACGGTGCTACGCAGGTCACGATTAAGTAAAGTAACTTAACTTTCGCAAATGGTTCAAGTACGGGCTGAAGGCCTCAAAGCCAATATAAGCAGCACGCCCTGTAAGGGCAGAAGCTCTTAGCCCAGGGCATCGCCCTGGGTATAAAGGCAATCAGCAATGCGCCCTGTAAGGGCAACAGCTTTATATATTGCCAGGAGTTTTAAAGCTTTTGCCCTTACAGGGCGACAGATTTGCGCCCAAAACAACCCAGGGCGCTGCCCTGGGCTAAGAGCTTCTGCCCCTTCAGGGCGTGCTGCTTCTGTGAGTTTATGCCCCTTCAGGGCGTATAGAGCATATTTACTAAAGTTTAATAAGGTAATATTAATAATGAAATACGGATTTATCAAGGTTGCCAGTGCCGTTCCGATGGTGAAGGTGGGCGACGTAAAATATAATGTAGAGCAGATAGAAAACCTCACCGTACAGGCAGAGGGCAAGGGTGTGGAAGTCATCGTCTTCCCAGAGCTCTCGGTCACAGGTTACAGTTGTCAGGACCTCTTCAGCCAGAACCTCCTCTTGGAGGTGGCAGAGCAGGGCGTGATGATGCTGCTCGACTTTACACGCAAGCTCGACATCATCACCATTGTAGGAGCACCCGTAGTGGCAGGCGACCTGTTGCTCAACTGCGCTGTGGTGATACAGCAGGGGCAGATATTGGGCATTGTGCCCAAGACCTATCTGCCAAACTACAGCGAGTTTTATGAGAAACGATGGTTTGCCTCTGCGCAAGACCTCTTGGAGACAGAGATTCGGTTTGCCGGACACACGGTGAAGGTGACTCCCGACCTGCAGCTGTTCCGTACTTACGACGGTGTGCGCTTCGGTGTGGAGATATGCGAGGACGTATGGGCGCCAGCACCTCCCAGCAACAAGTTGGCGCTGGCAGGTGCCGACCTGATATTCAACCTCTCAGCCTCGGACGAGTTGATAGGCAAGCACAACTATCTGAAGAGTCTGCTGTCGCAGCAGAGTGCCCGCACCATGACAGGTTATGTATACAGTTCGTGCGGCTTCGGCGAGAGTACACAGGATGTGGTGTATGGCGGTAATGCCCTTATCTACGAGAATGGACAAATGCTTGAAGAAGGCGAGCGTTTTGCCACTGTTTCACAGATGGTTACAGCACAGATAGACGTGGAGCGACTCCGCTCTGAGCGTCGCACCAATTCTACCTATGTCAATGCACAGCGCAACATTAAGTATTCGATACTTGACCATCAGTTTGGCATTCGCAACATCGAGGCATCTCCAGCCGAGAACGACCGTGAGTTTGTGTTGGAGCGCCCTGTCAACCCTCATCCCTTCATTCCTACTTCTGCCGACATGAAGGCATCGTGCGAGGAGATATTCAATATCCAGGTGATGGGACTTGCCAAGCGCATCGTGCATACTGGCGCCAAGACTGTGGTAGTGGGTATCAGCGGAGGTCTTGACTCGACTTTGGCCCTCTTGGTTTGCGTGAAGACTTTCGACAAGTTGGGTATGAACCGCAAGGGAATCGTAGGAGTCACCATGCCTGGTTTCGGAACCACCGACCGCACCTACAACAATGCCATCACGCTGATGAAGAGCTTAGGCATCACCATTCGCGAGATCAGCATCGCCAAGGCAGTGACCCAGCATTTTGAGAGCATAGGCCATGACGCCTCCGTGCACGATGTGACCTATGAGAACTCACAGGCACGCGAGCGTACACAGATACTGATGGACCTTGCCAACCAGTTGGGAGGAATGGTGATAGGTACAGGCGACCTGTCGGAACTCGCCTTGGGATGGGCCACCTACAATGGCGACCACATGAGCATGTACGGTGTGAATGCCAGCATACCCAAGACCTTGATTCGCCACTTGGTGAACTATGTGGCAGAGAGTGGGGTAGACGAGCAGAGCCGCAACACCCTGCTCGATATCATCGACACACCTATCAGTCCGGAGCTGATACCTGCCGACGAGAATGGCAACATCAAGCAGAAGACCGAGGATCTTGTGGGACCATACGAGTTGCACGACTTCTTCCTGTATTACTTTCTGCGTTTCGGCTATCGCCCTGCCAAGATCTATCTCTTGGCAAAGAAGGCATTCATAGATACAGATGTGCAGCGTGTGAAAATCAGCGACAACGATCCTGACAGCTATGATGAGGAAACCATCAAGAAATGGCTGAAGACCTTTGTGCGCCGCTTCTTCAACCAGCAGTTCAAGCGCAGCTGTCTGCCCGATGGTCCAAAGGTGGGAAGTGTGAGTCTGAGTCCCCGTGGCGACTGGCGCATGCCTTCGGATGCCAACTCCACTATCTGGCTGCAGGATGCCGAGAATCTATAGACAGCATAAACTCAGACAACTTTCATGGTTATCATCCTGACAATATTGGCTTACTTCGCTGTGTTGCTGCTCTTCAGCCGCCTCACATCGAGGCAAGCCAACAACAATACGTTCTATCGTGGCGACCGACGTTCGCCCTGGTACATGGTGGCTTTCGGAATGGTGGGAGCTTCCATCTCGGGCATCACCTTCGTCAGTGTGCCTGGCATGGCGATGCTGAGTGGCATGACTTACCTGCAGATGTGCTTAGGCTTCATCGTGGGTTATTTCCTGGTGGCTTTCGTCCTGTTGCCGGTATATTATCGGTACAACCTCACCACCATCTATACCTATCTGCTCCACAGGTTGGGCAACCGTTCCTACAAGACGGGAGCTTCCTTCTTCCTGTTGTCGAAGATGACAGGAGCAGCCGTGCGCTTCTTCGTGGTGTGCTTCATCCTGCAGCACTTCGTGCTCGACAACATCGGTGTTCCCTTCTGGCTCACCGTGCCATCGATGGTGGTGCTCATCTGGCTCTATACACGCAAGGGAGGCATCAAGACATTGGTATGGACCGACACCTTTCAGACACTCTGCATGTTTGCCGCGCTTCTCCTTATTATATATAAGGTGACAGGACAACTCGGAATGACGCCCACGGAGGCCATCGCAGCTATCAGCCAGGATGAACACTCACGCATCTTTGTCTTCGACGACTGGGTGTCGCGACAGAACTTCTGGAAACAGTTTCTCAGCGGTATCTTCGTGGTCATCGTGATGACTGGTCTCGACCAGGACATGATGCAGAAGAACCTGACCTGCAAGACACTGCGTGAAGCCCAGAAAGACATGTGCAGCTATGGTTTCGCCTTCGTGCCAGCCAATCTGCTCTTCCTCTCTCTCGGTGTGCTGCTGATGATGCTGGCCAAGTCGCAGGGCATGGCCCTTCCCGAAAAGCCCGACGACCTGTTGCCTATGTTTGCTGCCTCGGGAGCCTTGGGATCTATGGTGACCGTGTTCTTCACGATAGGAGTGGTGGCAGCCAGTTTCTCGAGTGCCGACTCTGCTCTTACCGCCCTTACTACCAGTGTATGCGTGGATATCTTCGGGCGCGATGAGGATGAAGATCTCCGCAAGAAGGTGCATCTCGCCGTGGCATTGGTCTTCATGCTCTTCATCATAGGCTTCGGAGCCCTCAACTCGACGAGTGTCATCGATGCCATCTATATCCTGTGCTCCTATACCTACGGTCCGCTGTTGGGACTCTTTGCCTTCGGACTGATGACCCACAGAAAGGTGAACGACAGGTGGGTGCCCTGGATATGTATCGCCAGTCCGCTGATATGCTTTGCCGTCGATACCCTGACCATGCAGCTTACGGGCTATAAGTTCGGCTATGAGCTACTGATGCTGAATGGCGCCCTGACCTTTGCCGGTCTGGCGCTGATACGAAAATAGAATATTCAATTCAATTAAACAATAATGAAAACAAAAATGGTATTAGCAGCTTTGTTGTTAGGAACTACAGCTGCTTTCGCCCAGCAAGATAAGTTGGGCTCTGGCATTGACAAGGCCAACATGGACCTGAGTATCAAGCCAGGAACAGATTTCTATCGTTATGCCGCCGGCAACTGGATGAAGAATCATCCACTCGATGGAGAGCACCCTGACAATGGTGCCTTTACCGATCTCTTCGAACAGAACCAGAAGCGCATTCAGGACATCATCCTCGAATATGCTTCCAAGCCACAGCAGAAGGGTTCGCTCGGACAGAAGATAGGTTCACTCTACAACCTCCGCATGGACAGCGTTCGACTGAACAAGGAGGGATGGGCACCTATCAAGCCTACTCTCGACCGCATCGCTGCCATCAAGGACCGCAGAGAGTATCAGTTGGTTACTGCTCAACTTGACTTCCGTGGCGAGGGTACCATGATGTATGGCATCGGTGTGGGTGCCGACCTGCGTGATGCTGCCAACAACCTGGTAGAAGTGGGACAGGGAGGTCTTGGACTGGGAGTGCGCGACTATTATCTCAATGACGACGACCAGACCAAGAAGATCCGTGAGGCTTACAAGACATACATAAAGAAGCTCTTCCAGATGGTAGGCAACGACGAGGCTACTGCCGAGAATAAGATGGAGGCTGTGATGGCCATTGAGACTCGTATTGCCAAGGCAAGCTACAGCCAGGTGCAACTTCGTGACATCGACAAGAATTATCACAAGATGAGCTACAACCAGTTGGTTATCGACTATCCTGGTATCGACTGGGGCAATGTGTTCCTGGCATCAGGCTTCCCAGCCTTCAAGGACATCTGCGTGGCTCAGCCAGAGCCTATCCACGAGGTGGAGAAGATTCTTGCCGAGACCTCTCTCGACGACCTGAAGACCTATGCAGAGCTCAAGGTCATCTCTGGAGCCACCAGTGTGCTGAGTGATGACTTCCGTGCCGTATCCTTCGAACTGAGTAAGGTGATGAGTGGTGTGCAGCAGGACCGTCCTCGCTGGAAGCGTGCTGTGAGCAGCGTGAGCGGTGTCTTGGGCGAGGCCATCGGTAAGCTCTATGTAGAGAAGTATTTCCCTGAGAGCAGCAAGAACCGTATGCTCCAGTTGGTTCACAACCTGCAGGCAGCCCTTGCCCAGCGCATCGACGAGGCTACATGGATGAGCGCCGCCACCAAGGCACAGGCAAAGGATAAATTGGAGAACTTTATCATCAAGATAGGTTATCCAGACAAGTGGAAGGACTACAGCGGACTGCAGGTGGACGACAGTCTGTCACTCTATGAGAATATGGCAAACATCTCTGAGTTCTTCACCAAGGATGATATCGCCCGTAAGGTGAACAAGCCAGTAGACAAGATGGAGTGGGGAATGACACCTCAGACCATCAATGCCTATTACAACCCTACCACCAACGAGATCTGCTTCCCTGCAGCTATTCTGCAGCCTCCTTTCTTCGACCCATCAGCTGACGATGCTATGAACTATGGTGCTATCGGTGGTGTGATAGGACATGAGATGAGTCATGGTTTCGACGATCAGGGCAGTCAGTTTGACAAGACCGGCAACCAGCACAACTGGTGGACGGCTGCTGATAAGAAGAATTTCGAGGCCCGTACCAAGGTGCTCGTCAACCATTTCAACACGATAGAGTTGGCAGGCAAGAAGGTAAACGGTCAGTTGACATTGGGTGAAAACATCGGTGATAATGGTGGACTGAATATCGCCTTCCGTGCTCTGCAGAACGTGATGAAGACAGAAAAACTTGGCGTGAAGGACGGTTTCACTCCTGAGCAGCGCTTCTTCCTGTCATGGGCTCGTGTATGGGCTGGCAATGCCCGTCCTGAGTATCTGCAGTATCTCATGACAGTGGATGTTCACTCTCCCAATGAGGCTCGTGTGAATGGTGCACTCCCAATGGTTGACGCATGGTACAAGGCTTTCGGTATCAAGAAGGGCGAAAAGCTCTTTGTTCCAAAGAACAAGCGTGCCCATATCTGGTAAGAGGAGTTGACTCCTGATATAAAAAATATCCTAAGTTACATTGACAAGTAACTTAGGATATTTTTTTTATGTCTTTAAAGTGACACTCCCACATTTGTTTGTACTGAATTTTACAAAAATATGGGCTTGTATCGTTTTTTCCAAAAAAATGAGTGATTTTTTAAAATAGCTTACTACAAAAATTAACTAAATTTGCAGCGTTCGAATCACTAAACAACTAATAACTTTTAAAACTAACTGAATTTAGAACTATGGCTACAGCTATTATACTCATCCAATTGGCCCTTGTACTGGTCCTGATCTTCATTGGCGCCCGTGTTGGTGGCATAGGTCTGGGAATCTATGGTATGGTGGGCGTTTTCATCCTCGTCTTTGTCTTCGGACTGAAGCCAGGAAATCTGCCTATTGACGTGATGCTCATTATTGTATCAGTCATCACGGCAGCCTCCACTTTGCAGGCAGCAGGCGGATTGGATTATTTGGTAGGTGTAGCAGCACGTTTCCTGCGCAAGCATCCTGAGAAGATAACATACTACGGTCCGCTTACCACATGGCTCTTCTGCCTCGTAGCAGGAACCGCACACACCAGCTATTCGCTGCTTCCTATCATCTCCGAGATAGCCACCAACTCTAAGATCCGCCCAGAGCGACCCCTCAGCGTGGCAGCCATAGCCGCCTCCTTAGGTATTACCGGAAGTCCGGTATCGGCAGCAACGGCAGCCATCATCAGTACCGACTTGCTGGGTTGCAAGGGAGTAGAGCTGGGTACCATACTTCTGGTTTGTATTCCTGCTTCCTTCATCGCCATCCTGGTGGCAGCCTTAGTGCAGAACCACGTAGGAAAAGAATTGGTAGACGACCCTATATATAAAGAAAAGGTACGCGAGGGAATCATCAAGCCCGAGGAGGACAGCCGTCTTATCGACGAGATGATCAAGAATCCTAACCCACGCTCCAAGTATGCCGTGGTAGCCTTCTTGCTCGGTGTACTGGCAGTAGTCGTATTTGGCAGTTTCCCATCCCTTCGTCCTTCGTTCATGGTAGGCGACGAGATACACCGCGTGTCTATGCCCGAGACCATTGAAATTGTCATGATGGCAACAGCAGCCCTGATACTTCTTGCAGGCAAGGCAAAGGTACAGGATGCAGTGAAGGGTAACGTCTTCGGAGCAGGTATGAATGCCATGGTAGCCATTTTCGGTATTGCCTGGATGGGCGACACCTTCTTCAATGGACATTTGGATTTCTTCAAGGAGCACATTGCTACTGTGGTGACCCAGTATCCTTTCCTCTTCGCCATCGCTCTGTTCTTCATGTCGATCATGCTCTTCTCGCAGGCGGCAACAGTAAGAACCCTTTATCCCCTGGGTATAGGACTGGGCATCTCGCCTCTGGCACTCGTGGCAATGTTCCCTGCTGTCAATGGCTACTTCTTCTTGCCTAACTATCCAACAGAGGTGGCTGCCATCAACTTCGACCGTACAGGAACCACACGTATCGGCAGATTTGTTGTGAATCACTCCTTCCAGCTGGCTGGCTTCATCACAACCTTTGTCAGCATCGGCGTAGGATACTTCATTATCCAACTGCTTTAATGCGGGAGTGATAAATATATGTAAATCAGAGAGTTTATTAACAAATATATTAACCTAAATTAAAACCGATTATTATGAATAAAAGATTTTTCTCATTAATGACACTCCTTTTGTTGGTAGTGGCATGTGCGTTTGCAAAACCTAAGGTACGTATTATCGCAACAGGTGGAACCATTGCTGGTGCAGGAACTTCAGCTACAGGTTCAGCATATACAGCAGGTCAGGTAGGTGTTCAGAGCTTGATAGCAGCTGTGCCTCAGATGCTTGATTTGGCCGACGTAACAGGCGAGCAGCTTGTTAATATCGGTTCGCAGGATATGAATGACCAGGTATGGCTCAAGTTGGCTAAGCGTATCAACGAGTTGTTGAACAAGGAAGGATACGACGGTGTTGTGGTTACTCACGGAACCGACACCATGGAAGAGACAGCTTACTTCCTCAACCTGACTGTTCACAGCGACAAGCCTGTAGTACTCGTAGGTTCTATGCGTCCAAGTACAGGTATCAGCGCCGATGGTCCTGCCAACCTCTATGGAGCCGTTGCTGCAGCTGCAAGTCCTAACTCAAAGGGTCGTGGCGTGATGTGCTGTATGAACAACCTCTTGCTCGATGCAAAGGATGTCATCAAGACTCACACTACAGACTGCGCTACATTCCAGGGTGGTAACTATGGTAAGATTGGTTATATCTATGGTGGCGAGGCTATCTACAATCGCCAGGTAGAGAATCTGCACACCACAAAGAGCGAGTTCAGTGTAGAGGGTCTTACCGAGTTGCCAAAGGTAGGTATCGTTTACGGTTACTCCAACTGCTCTCCACTTCCTTTCAAGGCTTTCGTTGACGCCAAGTATGCTGGTATCGTATTGGCAGGTGTAGGTGACGGTAACTTCTATAAGGACGTATTCGACGAGGCTCTCAAGGCACGCCAGAAGGGTATTCTCGTAGTTCGTTCAAGCCGCGTTCCTACAGGTCCTACATGTCTCAACGGCGAGGTAGACGACACCAAGTATCAGTTTGTAGCTTCTTTGGCTCTCAACCCCCAGAAGGCTCGCGTACTCTTGATGCTTGCTCTTACCAAGACCCACGACTGGCAGAAGATTCAGGAGTACTTCCAGAAGTATTAATTTTTCACACTCTCTGATTTCCAGTTCCTCCTGAGCCTCTGTCTAAGAGCAGGGAGGAACTACCAAGAGGGAACAATTTATCTTATTATTATAAACCTTAATACAAAACCTAAAGATTATGAAGAAGATTATAATGATGTTTGCAGCGCTTGCCATGACAATGGGAGCTAATGCACAAGGAAACAATATCGGCATGGGTGGTGGCGACGGTGATATTCAGTCAATTCACGAGCGCATAACCAAGTTGGAGAAGAAGAACGATATGTTCAATCTCTATTTCAACTATGCAGCTTCATTCCAAGCAGAGCACAACAGCCTTTCTGATGAATGGGGCACCAAGTTTGCCAACAAGCAGTTGCGTATCGAGATCAAGGGTAACTTGACCGACAAATTGTACTATCGTTTGCGTCATCGTCTGAACAAGGCTACCGACGCCAAGGGTGAGGACAACTTCGCTAAGGCTACCGACATTATGATGGTAGGTTACAACTTCAATGACAAGCTCTCTATCTCGGGAGGTAAGATGTGCCAGATCTGGGGTGGCTTCGAGTTTGATGAGAACCCAATGTACATCTATCAGTATTCAGACATGGTAGACTACATGGATAACTTCATGGCCGGTGTTACCGTGAGCTACAAGCCAATACCTACTCAGGAAATCGCAGTCGAGATCAGCAATTCTTACAATGGTAAGTTCGCGGATGAGTATGGTGACGAAGCAGTTGTTGTCAACAACGACGAGGCTCATGCTCTCCAGAAGTCAAAGAATCCTCTTACCTATATCATCAACTGGAATGGTAGCTTTTTTGATGGCAAGTTGAACACCCGTTGGGCATGGGGTCTTCAGACACAGGCCAAGGGCAAGTACAGCCGTATGCTCACTCTCGGTCAGCAGCTCAATCTGCCTAAGTTCCAATGGTACTTCGACTATATGGGCGCATTCGACGACCTCGACCGTCTGAAGATTGCTACCAATGAGTTGAGAGACGCATTGGTTGGCGGTGATGCTCCCGGTAATGTTTATCTGGGCAAGGTACACTACAACAGCTTTATCACAAAGGCCAACTGGCAGTTTGCTCCAAGCTGGAACTTAATGCTCAAGGGCATGTACGAGACAGCAAGTGTAACAAAGATGGAGCAGTTCAAGAACTACCGCAAGAGCTTCGGCTACATGGGCAGCATCGAATATTATCCAGCTAAGCAGCAGGATTTCCGCCTCTTCTTGGCATACGTAGGCCGTAAGTACGATTACAGCACAAAGTGCGGTTTGAAGGACTACAATACCGATCGCATCGAACTTGGTTTCATGTATCGCATCAAAGCTTACTAAATCATTTTTCCAGTCTTATTAGAAATAGTTGGAGCTGAAGGGGAAACCCTCCAGCTCCTTATTGTATAAATCTATTGGCTAATTCTTATCTATGATGTTCAGGGTAAAACTTAACTCTTTGGTATAAACAAAAGTTTTCGACCGTACAGGTCGAATTCTTTCCGACGATGTTTGCTGAATAGAAAATTGTCCTCGAAATGAAAGCGGCTTCGATAGTCAATGAAGCCTATTTCGTAGAGCAATGAAAGCGGCTTCGTAAGCAGTTGAAGCCTATTGCATTCTGATAGAAACTATAGGTTTAATCAATTATATAGATATATTTTTATTTTTTGCCCTTTTTCTTGTTTTTATCCTCTTTTTCTTTGTCCTTACTCTTTTTCTTAATACCCAGCAGGTCGCGAAGATTGAAGAAGTCTTTCTTCATGATGAGACCCACACCCTGGGTGTTCAGACTGTTGCGTGTGAAGTAGCGGTCGTTGGTCTGATTGTAGACGTGAATCGAGAGGTTGCCGTTAGGGAAGATGAGGTAACGCAGGTCGAAGTCGCCGATGAAGCTCTGTGTGGCGTTGGCGTTGTCGCGATAGCCAAACTGTCCGTTGAAGAGCAGACGGTTGTTGAGCAGTCGTCCGCTCAGAATGCCTTCGTACTCTGCATTGTTGAATCCCTCGTTGCCTGTCGAGATGTTGGCTCCGAAGTTCCAGTTGCTGCTGTTGACGAAGCTCGACAGCACGTTGTTGATCTGCTGAGAGATGGTTCCGCTCAGCAAACTCTGCATCGCCAGTGAGGTCTGACTCTGTTGAGATGCGTCCTCGCTTGTCTGGTTGTTCTTGGTCTGCGTGTAGAATCGTCCTATGCCGAGGAGATAGAGCACCTGCTGGTTCATCTCTTCCTGCGAGTTGATGACGGAGTAAATCATCTGTTTGGCGTCACTGTTTACCGTTGGCAGGTCCATGGAGAAGTCTACCTTCGGAGCGCCTGGTGTGCCGGTGATGTCCATGAGGCAGTCTACACGGATGTTGTTGCTGGAGAAGGAGCGTCCGATGCTCAGATCGCTCAGCGGCACTCCGTTTACGGTGTATTTAGCCTGCAGATTGAGCGGAGCGTTATAGGGGTCGCCTCCGAAGGCGATAGTGCCTCCGGGCTGGAAGTCGAAGTCTTTCTTGATGATGTTCTGGATGGTGAGTTTATACTGTCCGTGATCCACCACGTAGTTGCCAAACATGTCGAGTCCGCCCTTGTTGTAGTAGTTGGCTCTGATCACTCCGTTGCCGTTGAGGGTGATGTAGTCGCCTGTCTGGTCGTCCATCATCAGCTTGAGTGTGAGGTTGGGGTTGGTGTTGACGAGGAAGTTGATGCGCATGTCCGACGAGAAGTCTGAGCTGCTGTCTTTCTTCTTGTCCTTGTCGCTGTCGGGCGAATAGGGTCTATAAATATAAGGTGTGGCGTCGTTCCAGTGGATGAAACTTCCTGCGCTGATGGCGTCGGGGCTTGCCACATTGTAGACGAAGATGGAGTGGGGCTCTGGAGTCGCATCTATGTCGATGATCGTCTCGCCGCTCTTGCCGTGAATGCCCACGGTGCCGGTGGCGAAGACGGTTCCATAGAACGTGTCGTCGCCAAACTCGTGTGTGTCGAAGCCTAAGAAGTTGTTTGCGTCGATGTCGAGGTCGTAGCTCAGGCGGGTGAGGTGCTTATGGTGTATTCCTCCTCTGATGAGCGCAAAGTGGCTGTGCTTGCCGTTGTAGTGGCTGTCGTAGATGGAGTCGCCTTCAAACTGGATGTCGTCGGGAATGGCGTGAGCGCGCAGATGGTTGAAGGTGTAGTCGGTGCCGAGCTGTTTCATGTGCATCCTGCCGTGCGCCACGACGTCGCCCACGAGGTTGATGTTCTTCAGGTCGCCCACGACGTTGAGCTTGCCCTTGCACCATGCCTCCACATTGTTCAGGAAGCTGCCACAGAAGTTCTCCATGAACTTCAGGCTTGTGTTGTGGGCCTCGATGCCCAGGTCTATGTAGTTGCGCTTGGGCGATACGTATCCGTTGATCACGGTGAGGTGCTCGGGTCCGTCCTCTGCCGTTGCGTCGATGTTGATTTGTCCTTCCTGGTTGTCGTAGGCTGCCTTGGCATGAAGGGCTCCCAAGGGGCCGTTCTCGAAGACAAAGTCCTTGACGTCGAGGTTTGCGTAGGCCTCCGGAGTCTGGAAGATAGACTTCACCACGGCCTTGCCCGAAGCTTTTCCGGCAAAGTCGACCGAGTGGAAGTTGACCAGGTTGAGGATATAGGCTACGTCGACATCCTTCAGGTCGGCTACGATGGAATCGGTGGCCTGGGGTGTGGCTTTTCCGTTGATGATGATGTGCTGGTCGCCATGTGAGAAGTTAAGCATGTCGACGGTCAGTTCATTCTTTCTGTATATGATGTCGGCTGGGTTGAGAAGCCATTTTTTCTCTCCGAGCATGATTTCTGAAGGGTTCACCGTGACGTGGACACCCGTAGCTCCGTTGTCGGAAGTGAAGAACTGTGTCCTGGCGTCAATCTTTCCCGTGATGGGCAGTTTGCTCGACTGGTTGGCATAATAGAGCAGGGTGGACAGGTTGTTGTCGGCTGCCGCCGCGCGAAGCCTGTAGACTGGAGCTTTCTCGTAGGGAAGTCCCTGGCTGATGCGTGCTTCCATCCTGAGTGAGTCGCCTATGGTGTTGAACTCGATGTTGGCATCGTGGAATGCTGATCCATCCCAACTGAAGTTGGGCGCATTGATGTAAAGATTGACGTTCTTCTCGGCATCTGAGATGTTGCCGTTGATGTGTACGGGCAGGTTGAGCGACAGGGGCAGTCCGAACATGCGCTGCAGCACTTCGGCAGATGTGATGTTGGCCTGCAGTGTAAAGTCGTTGTAGCCCTTGGCTGCATGCTTGCTGATTCCGGGAATGGTAGGCAGCTTGTCGGCCACTAATCGCATGATGCTTCCATAGATTGTGGTCAGGTCGTATTGGCCACGTGCATAGAGACTTACGAAGGGCGCTTCTATGTCGAGATGACCTTCCTTGCCCTTGTTGTTGGCGCTGATGCTGATGTTGTCGAGACTGTAGGAAGGGTCGTGCATCTTCATGCCCAATACTGTGGGACGGAGATGGTTGATAGCTGCATCGAGCGCATACAGGCGCGAACCTAAATGGTAGTCGCCTTTGACGGACAGGTTGACGTTGGGGTCGGCGATGGAGGCTGTTCCGCGGAGGGTCTTCATGTCGTAGTCGCCATCTATTTCGATGTTGTGGAAGTCGTAGTTGCCATAGTCAAATCGTGCTATGTTCCCCTTGGCAAAGATGTGCTTCATGGTGCCATGAGCGTCGATTCTGGCTTCTACGGTTCCCAACTTGCGGTTGTCGAGAATGCGACCCAAGTTCACGCCACGGGTGTCAACAGAAGCCTTGATGTGGTCATCGTTTTTGACGGCCTGCAGGCTTATGTTGCCAGCATCGGTCTCAATGTTGCCCTTGGCAGAGAGGACCTTTTCGTAGCCCTTGGCCTTGCCGGTAAGGTGGATGGTGCCCAAACGCTGGATTTCCTTTGGTATTTTCACCTTGCTGCCTAAGTTCTCTGCCAGGAATTCCACGCCGGCAGGGCTGAGGTTCAGGTTGGCGATGTCGGCATTCCAGGCTGGATGGCTGCTTGCATGGCTGTAGCTGCCCCGTGCCTGAAGATTGAAGCTGCCGCTGCCTGTACGGAGGTTGAGCGAGGGGACGGATATTGACTTGGCTGTGCCCGAGAAACGGGAACTGACAAACACCGCATCGTCGAAATGGCGCAAAGCCGGCACCAGACTTGCCACGTCGGCAAAGGTGATCTTCGACTGTTGGATGCCTCCCTTGAAGCGCAGACTCTCAGGAATGAATCTCTTGCCCTCAAAGCGATAAGTGGCCTTCAGGTCGTCGAGCACCAACTCGGAGCGTGGCATGAGCAGACGGAACTCCTTGAGTGTGGCTTTCTGCCTGTCGGCTTGCAGCTTGAAGTGAAGTGACTGTAGTTTGAAGCCTGATTCGTCCTTAAATGATAACTTCTTGAGCAACAGGTCGATGCTGTTGTCGGTTACATGATTTAATAGGATGTGTGACGAGAGTTCGCTCACTCTGATGTGCTGGGGCGAGAAGACGCCGCTGCGGGGAGCCACGTCGCGCTGGTTGTAGGCGATGGCACCTCGGCGGATGATGAGACTTCCGATGTGCAGGTCAAGAGGCTTGTGCTGGGTGGTGTCCTTGGAAGCCAACGAGTCGAGTACAAACTGGAAGTTGGCCGGGCTTTTGGCTGTCTGGCGGTAGAGGTTGGCACGCAGACCGAAGATTTGCGCAGACGAGACGGAAATTTTGCCCTGTGTAGCAGCCATGTAGTCTATCTTGGCCGACAGACGGCTGGCATAAATGAGGCTGTCGCCCTGCTGGTCGTACATCATCACGTCGTCGATGATGATTCGGTTGAAGAAGCCCAGGTTGACTTTTCCTACTTCCACCTTGGTGCCGAATTTGTCGGCAAGAGCCTCTGCCACCTCCTTGCCCAAGAAGGTCTGTACTGATGGCAAGTGCATCAGTACGATGAGCAGCAAATAGAGGACGATAAGTGTCCAGATGATGCCGTTACATATATGTTTGAACTTCTTCAAATGTGAATATTTTTTGAAAATTGGTACAAAATTACATTATTTTTGCGTCAAAATCGAATAAAACTACAGAATTTCTTTTCCCACTCACATTTTTTTGCTATTTTTGCACCACTATTCAGCACTTTTAAAGGAAAATCAGTAATAAAAATACCATCAGCAGATAAGAAATAGAAAGACGGCATCATCGCGCTTGCCGAACCATGCAAAAAAGTGAGAATATAAAGTATAATAATTAAAATATAAAAAGTTTATGTAGTTATGGCAGATGTAATCAAGTTACGTAAAGGACTGGACATCAACCTGAAAGGCAAAGCCTCAATGGATGTGACGCTGCAGGTGAAGCAGGCAGAGGAGTATGCTCTCGTGCCTGATGCTTTTGTGGGCGTTACTCCTAAGGTGGTTGTGAAGGAAGGTGTTCATGTCAATTCGGGCGATGCGCTGTTTGTCAACAAAGCATGTCCTGAGGTGAAGTTTGCCTCGCCCGTGAGCGGTACTGTAACCGCCATAGAGAGAGGTGAGCGCAGAAAGGTGCTCTGTGTGAAGGTGAAAGCCGACGCTGAGCAGCAGGCTACCGATTTCGGTAAGAAGAATGTGGATGTTTTGGACGGAGAAGCTGTAAAGAATGCCTTGCTTGAGGCAGGTCTCTTCGGATACATCAACCAGTTGCCTTATGCTGTGTCCACTACTCCCGACACCAAGCCTAAGGCAATTTTTATTTCTGCACTTCGCGACATGCCTTTGGCTTCTGACTTCGAGAAGGAACTCGAAGGGAATGAGGATGCTTTCCAGGCAGGTTTGACAGCCTTGAGCAAGGTGGCTAAAGTCTACTTGGGTGTTGGCATCGATCAGCACAGCCGTGCGCTTGAGGAGGCAAAGAATGTGGAGGTAAATGTGTTCGACGGTCCTTGTCCTGCTGGTAATGTAGGAGTACAGGTCAACCATATCGACCCGGTCAACAAGGGCGAGGTGGTATGGACAGTAGACCCATCGGCTATCATCTTCTTCGGTCGTCTTTTCCTTACTGGCAAGGTGGATCTTCGCAAGAAGGTGGCTGTGGCAGGAAGCGAGATAAAGACTCCCGGTTATGCTGAGGTCTTGGTAGGAACACCTTTGAGCGCTTTTGTAGCCGACCAGTTGAAAGCTACAGAACATGTGCGACTTATCAATGGCAATCCTCTTACAGGCGTGCAGACTGATATGGCAGGCTTCGTAGGCGGACATACATCTGAGATAACTGCCATCCCTGAGGGCGACGACAAAGACGAGATGCTGGGCTGGATACTTCCACGTACCAGTCAGTTCTCTACATCACGTTCTTATTTCTCCTGGCTCTTTGGCAAGAAGAAGGAGTACGACTTGGATGCCCGCGTGAAGGGTGGCGAGCGCCACATGATCATGAGTGGTGAGTACGACAAGGTGTTGCCAATGGACATCTTTGGAGAGTACCTCATCAAGGCCATCATTACCGGCGACATCGACAAGCAGGAGCAGCTCGGAATCTATGAGGTGAGTCCTGAGGACTTTGCCGTAGCTGAGTTTGTAGACAGTTCTAAGCTCGAGCTCCAGAAGATTGTACGCGATGGCTTGAACACCTTGCGTAAGGAGAATGCTTAATTGTAATAATGAATAAAAAAATGAGTGCATTAAGAAATTATCTCAACATGATAAAGCCCAACTTCCAGAAGGGAGGTAAGCTTCATGCCTTCGAGAGTGTCTTTGATGGCTTCGAGAGCTTCCTGTACGTGCCTAACACGACAGCGAAGAGCGGAGCCCACATTCACGACGCCATTGACTCGAAGCGCATCATGAGCTTTGTGGTAATCGCCCTGATTCCTGCTTTGCTCTTCGGTATGTATAATGTGGGTTACCAGAACTATCAGGCAGCCGGAACATTGGCAACAGCCAGTTTCCTCGAGGTTTTCGGTTTCGGATTCTTGGCTGTCCTTCCTAAGTTGCTCGTCAGCTACATTGTGGGTCTCGGCATTGAGTTTGCCTGGGCACAGTGGAAGCACGAGGAAATCCAGGAAGGCTATCTCGTCAGCGGTATCATCATCCCATTGATCATTCCTGTCACTACACCGCTCTGGATGCTCGCCCTGGCTTGCGCCTTTGCTGTTATCTTCTGCAAGGAGATCTTCGGTGGTACGGGTATGAATATCTTCAATGTGGCTGTAGGTGCCCGTATGTTCCTCTTCTTCTCATATCCATTGGCTATGAGTGGTGATAAGGTTTGGATTGCCAAGGATTCCATCTTTGGTCTCGGCAACACCTTGGCAGACGGATTCACAGCGGCTACTCCGCTTGGACAGTTGGCTCAGAACATTACGCCTACAGCTAATCTCAGCGATGCCATTACAGGTTTCATCCCTGGCTGTATCGGTGAGACATCCGTCATCGCCATCGCCATCGGTGCCGTTATCCTTCTCTGGACTGGTATTGCATCTTGGAAGACCATGGGCTCTGTATTCGCAGGCGGTATCGTGATGGCGCTTATCTTCCAGGCGCTCGGTATGACTCCTATCGCCTGGTACGAGCACATCGTCCTGGGTGGTTTCTGCTTCGGTGCCGTATTCATGGCTACCGACCCTGTCACCTCAGCCCGTACCGAGAAGGGCAAGTACTTCTATGGATTCTTTATCGGAGCCATCGCTGTCATCGTGCGTGTGATGAACCCAGGTTATCCAGAGGGTATGATGCTCGCTATCTTCTTCGGCAATATGTTTGCTCCACTCATCGACTACATCGTAGTACAGAGCAACATCTCTCGCCGTGCTAAACGTGCTATTAAATAATGTAAGGAGGAATGTAGATATGAAGACAAATTCAAATTGCTATACTATTATCTATTCGGTTATCATCGTAGTAATCGTGGCATTCCTGCTCGCGTTCGTGTCTTCTTCGCTGAAGCCAACACAGGATGCTAACGTGGCGCTGGATACTCAGAAGCAGATTCTTAACTCACTCAACCTGCGCGACCTCGACAATGCAACTGCGGCTGCCAAATATAAAGAGGTGGTAAAGGCTGAGAAGGAGAAGGACGGCATGAAGTATTACGAGTGCGAGATTGATGGTCAGAAGAAGACTGTATATTCTGTAAAGGGTATGGGTCTCTGGGGCGGCATTTCAGGCTTCATCGCCGTAGATGCCGATAACAATACCATCTATGGAGTATATTTCAATCATGAGGGCGAGACTGCCGGTCTGGGTGCCGAAATCAAGGATAACCTGAAGTGGCAGCAGAAGTTCCAAGGCAAGAAGATTCACAAGGATGGAGTAGAGGGCATCGCTCTTGGCGTGGAGAAAGATGCTCCTGCCGGTGACCCTAACAATGTGGACGCCGTGACTGGTGCCACCCTGACATCCGATGGTGTGGACGCCATGCTCAAGGAAGGACTTGCTAAATTCATTAAATAATCAAGCGAAATTATGGCATTATTTAGTAAACAAAATAAAGAGGCATTCATCAAGCCATTGAACGGCGACAACCCTGTGCTCGTTCAGGTGCTTGGTATCTGTAGTGCCTTGGCTGTCACTTCACAGTTGAAGCCAGCCATTGTGATGGGACTTGCCGTTACCATTATCACGGCATTCTCCAACGTGATTATTTCTATCATCCGCAACACCATTCCTCAGCGAATACGTATCATCGTACAGCTGGTGGTGGTTGCTGCCCTGGTAACCATCGTGAGCCAGGTGCTGAAGGCTTTCGCTTACGACGTGAGCGTGCAGCTCTCTGTGTATGTGGGTCTGATCATCACCAACTGTATCCTGATGGGCCGTTTGGAGGCATTCGCCATGATGAACAAGCCTTGGCCTTCATTCCTCGATGGTGTGGGCAACGGTTTGGGTTACGCCCTCATCCTTGTGATTGTGGGTGCAGTTCGTGAACTCCTGGGCCGCGGATCATTGCTCGGTTTCCAGCTGATTCCTGAGGGAGCTTACAACTTCGGATATGTTAACAACGGTATGATGACCATGCCTGCCATGGCGCTGATTCTCGTTGGATGTGTAATCTGGGTACATCGTGCCTTTATTTATAAGGAGGAAAAGTAAGATGGAGCACGCTATTAGTTTGTTTTTCCGTTCGATTTTCGTCGACAACATGATCTTCGCCTACTTCTTGGGTATGTGCTCTTATCTGGCAGTTTCCAAGAATGTGAAGACCTCTTTGGGCTTGGGATTGGCTGTAACCTTCGTGTTGCTCATCACCGTGCCTGTAGATTATCTTTTGCAGACCAAGGTGCTCAGCGCTGACGGAATTCTGGGTGTGGATCTCACTTATTTGAGCTTCATCCTCTTCATCGCCGTCATCGCCGGTATAGTGCAGTTGGTAGAGATGGTGGTAGAGAAATTCTCACCATCGCTCTATGCAGCCTTGGGTATCTTCCTGCCTTTGATCGCCGTTAACTGTGCCATCATGGGTGCATCGCTCTTCATGCAGCAGCGCATCCTGATGGATCCTGCCAATACTCAGGCCATCACATCGGTATGGGACAGCATCGTATATGCTGTAGGTTCCGGTCTCGGCTGGACACTCGCCATCGTTCTGATGGGAGCTATCCGCGAGAAGATGCAGTATTGCGACGTGCCAAAGCCTCTGCAGGGACTCGGCATTACATTTATCACAGTTGGCCTCATGGCAATGGCTATGCTTTGCTTCTCAGGCTTGAAAATCTAAAAAAGGAGGACTTTAGATATGGGTAATACATCATTTATATTGGCCAGTATAGGAGTTTTCCTTGTAGTGATTCTCCTGCTGGTAATCATTTTGCTTGTGGCAAAGAAATACCTCAGCCCAAGCGGAAATGTGAATGTTGAAATCAATGGCGACAAGACCATCAACGTGCCTCAGGGCAGCAGTTTGATGACTACGCTGAATGAGAACGGCATCTTCCTGCCTTCTGCCTGTGGCGGTAAGGCAAGCTGTGGCCAGTGCAAGGTTCAGGTGCTCGAGGGTGGCGGCGAGATTCTCGATTCTGAGAAGCCTCACTTCACCCGCAAGCAGATTAAGGACCACTGGCGTCTGGGATGTCAGTGCAAGGTGAAGGGCGACCTGAAGATCAAGGTGCCTGAGAGTGTGATGGGCGTGAAAGAGTGGGAGTGCGAGGTCATCTCGAACAAGAACGTTTCCAGCTTCATCAAGGAGTTCAAGGTGGCTCTGCCTCCAGGTGAGCACATGGACTTCGTTCCGGGTTCTTACGCTCAGATCAAGATTCCTGCATACGACTGCATTGATTACGACAAGGACTTCGACAAGGATCTCATCGGCGAGGAGTACATCGGAGCATGGAAGAAGTTCAACATCTTCTCTCTCAAGGCTCACAATCCAGAGCCTACCGTTCGTGCTTACTCTATGGCCAACTATCCTGACGAGGGTGATATCATCACCTTGACCGTTCGTATCGCCACAACACCATTCCTGCCACGTCCACAGGTAGGATTCCAGAACGTACCAACAGGTATTGCTTCATCTTACATCTTCTCGCTGAAGCCAGGCGACAAGGTAATGATGAGTGGTCCTTACGGTGACTTCCATCCTAACTTCACCTCAGGTAAGGAGATGATCTGGATTGGTGGTGGTGCCGGTATGGCTCCATTGCGTGCGCAGATTATGCACATGACCAAGACCCTGCACACCACCGACCGTGAGCTCCACTTCTTCTACGGAGCCCGTGCGTTGGGTGAGGCCTTCTTCCTCGAGGACTTCTGGGAGCTTGAGAAGGAATTCCCTAATTTCCACTTCCATCTTTCACTCGACCGCAAGGACCCAGTGGCAGATGCTCAGGGCGTGAAGTACTACGAGGGATTTGCTGTCAATTGCATTCGTGATACCTATTTGAAGGATCACGAGGCTCCTGAGGATTGCGAGTACTATCTCTGCGGACCTCCAATGCTGATCAAGACTGTTACTGATTATCTCGACAGTCTCGGCGTAGACCAGGAAAGTATCATGTATGATAACTTCGGATAAAGCAAACAAGCATTAGTATATAGGTAATAAGCCTATAGGTAACAAACAACACAAAGCCGCTGAATTTCAGCGGCTTTGTTGCGTTTTGTAGGAGTGGTGTTAACAGCCAGGCTCTTACTTCCTTTGTTTCTTATTCTTTCCCTATTTCTTCCACTTCTTATCTTTCTTTAAATTCTTTAACTACAACAAGTGCGATTATTCATCAAAAAAATGTACCTTTGCTGAAGTTTTCGCATATAAAAATGGATGGAGGGTGTCGTGAGACTGTACTCCATCTTTCATTTAGCCAAATGGCTTATGCTTTTTAGGGATTAATCGTAAAAATAAATAAAATGAAGATACAACCTGAAGATCAATATAAGTTTTTGAAGATATCCTTGCCCGATGGCGTTTCTGCCAACGAGCATTCGGTGCTGTTGCATGCCTGCTGTGCTCCCTGTTCGGCAGCCATCGTGGAGTGTATGTTGCGCAACGGTATACGCCCTACCGTATATTTTTCCAATTCCAATATCTATCCTCAACAGGAGTTTGATATTCGAAAGCATGAGCTTATCCGCTTTCTGCAACAGCAGGATGTGCCCTACGTGGAAGACGAGTACGACCATGCTGACTGGAAAAAGGCTATAGCCGGACTGGAGAATGAGCCGGAAAGAGGATCACGCTGTTCGGTGTGTTTCCAGTATCGGTTGCATCATGCAGCCTGCTATGCCCAGGCGCATGGTTTCAAGTGGCTTACTACTACGTTGGCTTCCTCGCGCTGGAAGAACATCCGACAGATAGATACAGCGGGAATGGTGGCAGTGAGCGACTGTCCCGACGTGGAATGGTGGAGTCAGAACTGGCGAAAAGGAGGTTTACAATTAAGGCGCAGCGAGCTGCTGCGCCTCAATGAGTTTTATAATCAGTTGTATTGTGGCTGCGAGTTCAGTCTTGCCACTTCGAAAGCGATGCGGAATCAGGACGAGTGATTCTTCTGACAGCCATTCATGAAAAGCTGTTTATGACAAGCCTGTAATCTCTCCATTCACCACGTCGATGCGTACGGCTTGTGGTGACTTGGGGAGTCCGGGCATGCGCATGATAGGGCCTGCAATGACTACAATCATCTCGGCACCCATGTTCAGGGTAATGTCTCTTACGTGAAGCTCGAAACCATCGGTAGGTCCATAAGCCTTGGCGTCGGTAGAGAAACTATACTGAGTCTTAGCAATGCAGATAGGGAAGTGGGCTACACCCAGCTTCTTAATCTCTTCGATCATGGCCTGTGCCGATTCGCTTAGTGTCACGCTGCCTGCGCCATACAGACGGAATGCCACGTCCTCTATCTTTTGCAGGACAGGCTCATCGTCGTTGTAGGTCAACTGCAGTGGGGCTGAAGGACGCTCGTCGATGGTCTTCACTACCAGTTCTGCCAGTTTCATGGCTCCCTTGCCGCCTTCTGCAAAGGCGCTGTTTACGGCAAAACCGCAGCCCATTTCCTCGCAATGCTTGCGAAGTACCTCTATCTCTTCATCTGTATCCGTAGCAAACTTGTTGAATGCAATCACTACAGTCTGACCGAAGCTTTGCATGTTGCGCACGTGCTTGTCGAGGTTCCAGTATCCATTCTCCATTCCCTGGATGTTAGGCTTCTTGATGTCTTCGAGAGCCACACCGCCATGCATTTTGAGAGCTTGCAAGGTTACAACCACTACGGTAAGCGCTGGTTGTAGACCTGCTTTACGGCACTTGATATTGAAGAACTTTTCCGCACCTAAGTCGGCACCGAATCCTGCCTCAGTAATCGCATAGTCACCATATTCGAGTGCCGCAGCTGTAGCCATTACCGAGTTGCAGCCATGAGCAATATTGGCGAAAGGTCCACAATGGACAAAGGCCGGAGTTCCCTCGGTGGTCTGTACCAAGTTAGGACTCAAGGCATCGAGCAGCAAGGCGACAATACTTCCGCCTACGCCCATGTCTTTCACTCTGAAAGGTTTGTCGTCCTCGGTAATGCCGAGCAGAATATTGTCTATGCGACGGCGAAGGTCGTCCAAACTTGTCGCAAAGCACATAATCGCCATGATCTCAGAGGCTGGAGTGATGTCGAAACCTGTCTGAGTCTCTATGCCGTTCTTTTCGCCTAAGCCCGTGATAATCTGTCTCAAGCCACGGTCGTTGATGTCCATGACACGGCGCCAAAGTATTTTCTTCAGTTTGAAACCTTCTGCCTCGTGCTGGAAACGATAGTTGTCCAACAGGGCTGCTATCATGTTGTTGGCTGCTGTGATGGCATGGAAGTCGCCAGTAAAGTGAAGGTTGATTTTGTCCATTGGCAATACCTGAGCATAGCCGCCACCTGCAGCTCCACCCTTCATGCCGAAGCAAGGTCCTAAGGATGGCTCACGAAGTGCCAATACAGCCTTCTTGCCAATCTTGTGCATTCCTAATGCCAAGCCTACAGACACGGTAGTCTTACCGTTGCCAGCCTTCGTAGGACTGATGGCTGTAACGAGGATAAGATGATGATTCTTAAACTTTTTCTTGTCAATAATGTTGGTAGAAATCTTGGCTATGTATCGGCCGTAGTTCTCAACCAGGTTCTCGTTGATTCCCAATTCGGCAGCTATGTCGTTGATGGGACGTAGTTTTACCGATTTGGCTATTTCTATATCTGTCAGCATATGAATAATATGTTTTTGTTGCTGCAAAGGTACTCAAAATAATTGATATAAAATCAAGATGTTCGTGAAATAATTCAATAAAGGTTGAAAGAAGGATATAAAAGTATGAAAAATAAACATAAATCTCTGATTTGGCTTCTTTTGTTTCTGAAATTAATTGTATCTTTGCAGAAAATTAGCTGTATTAACATGAAATCGAGTAATCATACCATATTGTTTATTTGTTTGGGTAATATTTGCCGTTCACCTGCTGCCGAAGGCATCATGAAAGCCAAGGTGGAGGAGAAAGGACTGGCCAGTCAGTTCTATATTGATTCTGCTGCCATTGGTCCTTGGCACGTCGGGCAGTTGCCCGACAGTCGTATGCGCCGTTGTGGTGCCGCTCATGGCTATTGTTTCGACAGTCATGCCCGACAGTTTGATAAATCCGACTTTGCCAAGTTCGACTACATAGTGGTAATGGATAATGATAATTATCGTGCCATCACGCGAATGGCCTCTTCGGATGAAGAACGTGAAAAGGTGGTTTGTATGGCAAGTTACCTGCGTCAGCATCGCGATTATACCACTGTTCCTGATCCATATTATGGTGATGAATCTGATTTTGAACTTGTCATCACTCTTTTAGAGGATGCTCTTGAGGGGCTGATAGAAGAAATCATAACAAGGTAAAACATATAAATAACTCAACTTTCGCGATTTCAATAAATAATGTAATAAACACATAGTAAGGTAAAAATGCAAGAATTATTGTTTTTAGGCGGATTCATCGTCTTCATTGTAGCCATACTGTTGGTAGACATGCTTGCTATCGACCGTAAGGCACATGTGGTGTCTATCAAGGAGGCAGGAATCTGGACTGGGGTTTGGATCATCCTGGCATTGGGTTTCTCGGTATTCCTGTGGTTTCATGGCGACATGGTACACGGAATTCACGATTTCAACGATCTTCAGGCTGTAGCTACGCGTTATGCTTCTCATCTTCAGTTGAACCCGGATGACTTCGAGGGTAGTCTGCATCAGTATCGCAAGTACATGACCATTGCCTATATCTCTGGTTATCTGATAGAAAAGACGTTGTCGGTAGACAATCTGTTTGTGATGATGATGATCTTCACTGCATTTGGTGTCGACAAGAAACAATATCAGCATGTGCTCAACTGGGGCATCATGGGCGCTATTGTGCTTCGCTTTGTTTTCATCTTCTTAGGAGCTGCCATTATCAGCCGTTTTGACTGGGTGCTGTTGGTCTTCGGTGTGTTGCTTATGTATAGCGGAATCAAGATGTATCTCGACCGCAACAAGGAGGCTCATGTCGATACAGCCAATCATCCTGTGGTAAAGTTCTGCTCTAAGTATTTCCACTTAAAGCCCTTGGTAATCACCGTGTTGGTGATAGAGTTCAGCGATTTGATATTCGCTTTCGACAGTATTCCTGCTGTGTTCTCTGTGTCGCTCGATCCTTATGTAGTGTTCTTCTCCAACATCTTTGCCATTCTTGGTTTGCGAGCCATGTTCTTCCTCTTGGCAGCTGTGGCCGACAGGTTCAGATATCTGAAGACGGGTGTTTGTTTCCTGTTGCTGTTTATCGGTTTGAAGCTGCTCGTTCACGAATACTTTGAGATTGATGCTGTGGCTTCGCTGCTCATCATCCTGGCAGTTATCGTGATAAGTATAGGAGCTTCGCTTGTTATTCCTCAGAAAAAGAAATAATAGGGGCTTGTATCTCAACGTGATGGTTTCCGCTTTCGAGATTCGAGTTCTCTCTATACACAAAAATCGCTGCTTTCAACGTTGAAAGCAGCGATTTTTATTTTCTTTACTTCGTCTCCTGTTCTTCCTGCATGTCGAGGAATTGGTTGTCCTTGTCGTAGAATTCGTACTGAAGGAAAGCCAGTTTCTGAGAAGGAACGACTTTGATTCCGAATCCATACTTGAATTGCCACTTCAAGCGAAGGGAAACGAAACCCTTGTTGATGAATGCGGCAACATAAGGATTGACATACAGCGTAAACTTTTTGACGCCAATCTTGTTGACCAGTTGGTCGATTTTTCTTTCCAGTTGATCGGTAAACAGAATGCTCGACTTCACCTTGCCAGTACCGAAACAGGTAGGGCAGGTTTCCTCTACATTCACATCCATGGCAGGTCTTACGCGCTGGCGTGTAATCTGCATCAGTCCGAACTTGCTCAGAGGCAGAATGTTGTGCTTGGCACGATCCTTCTGCATGTTCTTGCACATACGCTCGTAGAGCATCTGTCGGTCTTCTGCCAGATTCATGTCGATGAAATCGACAACAATGATGCCTCCCATGTCTCGCAACCTCAACTGTCTTGCCAGTTCGTCTGCAGCACCCAGGTTTACATCAAGGGCGTTAGCCTCCTGACCTTTTTCTCTGGTGCGGTTGCCGCTGTTGACATCCACTACATGCAGCGCCTCGGTGTGCTCGATAATAAGATAAGCTCCGTGCTTATAGTTGACCACACGTCCGAAGCCAGACTTAATCTGCTTAGTAATGTTGAAGTTGTCGAAGATAGGTACCTTTCCTGTATAGAGCTTCACGATGTTTGCCTTGTCTGGTGCAATGAGTGAAACGTAATGCTTCACCTCCTTCATCACATCCTCGTCGTTGACAAAGATGTTTTCGTAAGAAGGATTGAACAAGTCGCGAAGCAGAGCAACAGCTCTGCCGGTTTCCTCGAAGACGAGCTGTGGTCTCTTTTGAGTTTTCTGTACCTTGGCGATTGCATCCTCCCATCGCTTCACCAAGACTTTCAATTCGGCATCAAGTTCAGCCACCCTTTTGCCTTCAGCCACCGTGCGGACGATTACTCCGCAGTTTTTGGGCTTGATGCTGTGGATGAGCTGCTTGAGTCGGGTACGTTCCTCACCGCTCTTAATCTTTGACGAAACAGAAACTTTGTCACCGAATGGCATGAGTACCAAGTAACGTCCGGCAAAAGAGATTTCGCCAGTCAGTCTTGGTCCCTTGGTTGAAATGGGTTCTTTTACGATTTGCACCAGCACTTCCTGTCCAGTCTTCAGAATGTTCTGGATGCTTCCGTCCTTTTCGAGGTCGGGCTGCTTGCTGGCTTTAGAGAATGGGAAAAGTTTCTTTCTGTCGCTCTGTACTTGTTTAAGGTACTTCTGGTAAGAATTAAAATGACTTCCTAAATCAAGATAATGAAGAAAGGCGTCGCGCTCATAACCTACATCCACAAAGCATGCGTTAAGACCTGGCATCAGTTTCTTTACTTTTGCTATGTAGATGTTGCCCACAGAGAATGAAGCCTCACGGGGTTCGTTCTGGTATTCCACCAGTTGTTTGTCCTCCATGAGCGCTATTGAAATATCCTTCTGTTGGACATCAATTACAACTTCGCTTGTCATAGTCTTCAAATTCTTAAAATGTAAGTGAATAAAAAAGGGCATGTCAAACTTTTTTAAGCTGACATGCCCCCTCAGCCAGAAAAGACTGAGAGCAAGGATTTACTTGCTCTTATGTCTATTCTTACGTAATCTCTTTTTACGCTTGTGAGTAGCCATCTTGTGGCCCTTCTTTTTCTTTCCGTTTGGCATGATTTTAAAATTTTAAAATATTGTTATTATATAATGTTGTTTCCTTAATAATCTTTCGACTTGCAGCTCTTTCGTCTTGCTGTGTCTCTTGGATTGGTGGGTCGTGTAGATTAGCCCTTCATCTCTTCAACGAAGCTCTTGGCTGGCTTGAAGCAAGGCAGGTCGTGAGCTGGGATGGTGATAGTAGTGTTTTTGGAGATGTTGCGGGCTGTCTTAGCTGCTCTGCGCTTGATGTTAAAGCTGCCGAAGCCACGAAGGTATACATTCTCCTTCTTCTTGAGAAGGCTCTCCTTAACTGCGTCCATGAACGCTTCTACCACAATACCTACTTCTTTCTTTGGCATTCCAGTGGCCAAAGACACCTCGTTGACGATATCTGCTTTTGTCATTTTCCTATTGTTTTTTTCTGTTTTTACGATGTTTTATCTTGAATTCGGTGTGCAAAGATACAAGTTTTTTGCGATATAACAAAATTGTTAGCACTTTTTTTGAAAAAATAATGCCCTAAGTATTTGCGTATAAGGTTTTTATTGCGTATTTTTGTACCGAAAATAGCAAAAATGGAAAAACTGAGATATTATATATTGACTCTATGTCTGTGCCTGTCGGTCTCTTTTGCTGGGGCTTCGAAGGTATGGAACGCTAAGAATATACCTGTACCATATCTGCAGAACTCGACGCAGTATGTGTCTGATCCTGATCATTATATAGACAAACAGGCGCTTGATTCTGCCAATTTCTACCTGGATAAGCTCAACAAGGAGTGCAGGGTACAGAATGTGTTTGTCATTGTGGGCAAAGTGGAAAATGGCGATGCCTTCCGTGTGGCTCAAGATCTGGGCAATGACTACGGTGTGGGAGACAAGAAGACACGTCGTGGTTTGGTGGTTGTTGTGGCTGTCGAAGACCATAAGTACTTCATTGCTCCCGGTATGGGACTTGAGGGGGAGTTGACGGATGTCGACTGTGATGATATCGCCAGGGCTTGTATTGTTCCCAACATGAAAAAGAATATGCCTGCCGAGGCTGTAGTAGCTACGAGCCGTGCTATATATAATAAGGTGAAGAGCGGCAAGACGGGAATTTCGGATATTGATGACGGTACGATAGGCGAGGACGACTGGGTTCTTGTCGTGATTCTGCTTGCTGTCTTCTTCGGTATTCCTGTGTATATGTTGGTACGTTATTTGCTGGAAGTGTTTGGAGTCATTAAGCCCGACACGAGTCAGCGCAATAAGAATAAGCGCTCATCCCGCCGACATGATGACGACTTTTTCCCGCCTTTCTTTTTCGGAGGAGGCGGAGGCTCTTCGGGTGGCGGCTTCTCTGGAGGCTCCTTTGGCGGAGGTTCCTTTGGCGGTGGAGGAGCCGGCGGAGGATGGTAAGTCTGGGATGCTTGGGAAGAACTTGGCGGGTCGTCTATTAAGAGCAGGCTCGGTCGTCTATTAAGAACAGACTTGGTCGTCTATTAAGGGCAGGCTCGGTCGTCTATTAAGGGTAAACAGCGTCTTTTATGCGTTCCATTTTACGCAATTTGGATTTAGATAAACAGTTATTAAAATAGAATAGAAAATTATGAAGAAAACAGGTTGGATTATTGTAGCAGTAATTGTAGTATTAGTGCTTTGGTTGTTTAGTGGTTACAATGGTTTGGTAAGTTCTCAGGAGGAAGTTACCACCGAGCTTGCCAATGTGCAGACTCAGTATCAGCGTCGTGCCGACATGATGCCTCAGCTGGCGAAGATAGTGAAGGCTTATGCCAAGCATGAGCGCGAAACCTTCGAGCAGGTGACAAAGGCCCGTGCAGCCGTGGGACAGGTGAAGCTTGACGCTAATAATCTGACTGAGGCTAACCTGAAGCAGTTTACCGCTGCTCAGGGCGAGTTGACCAACGCTTTCTCCAAGCTCATGTTGGTGGCAGAAAGATATCCTGAGCTCAAGGCAAGCGAGAATTTCAAGTCGCTCCAGATACAGGAGGAAGGCACTGAGAACCGTATCAGCGAGGCCCGTCGCAAGTACAATGAGGCCGTGCAGTCATACAACGTGAAGGTGCGTCGCATGCCCAATGCCATTATCGCCGGTTTGTTCGGTTTTGACACCATGCCGAAGTTCGAGGCTGCTGCCGGTAGTGAAAAAGCACCAGACTTGGATATTTAATCAGCACATAATGCTTTGTTTTTCAAAAATTCTTTGTAACTTTGCAGAGTTTTTAGAAATTAAGGTAAAAAAGATATGAAACAGACCAAGATTGTTGCATCCATCAGCGACCGCCGCTGCGATCAGGACTTTATCCGTAAGTTGTTTTTTGCGGGCATGAATGTGGTTCGTATGAACACCGCTCATGCCTCAGAAGAAGGAATCCGCACCATTGTCAATAATGTAAGAGCTGTATCTCCCCATATCGGAATTCTGATAGACACCAAGGGCCCTGAGGTTCGTACCACAGGAGTCAAGGAGCCTATACATTATAATATAGGTGATGTGGTGAAGATTTTCGGCCGTCCAGAGATGGAGTCTTCTCATGATATTGTCAATCTCAGCTATCCCAATATTACCGATGACGTGAAGGTAGGCGACGACCTGCTCTTCGACGATGGCGAGTTGGATATGAAGGTGATCGAGAATACCGGTCCCATGCTGGTGGCTCAGGTGCAGAACGAAGGAACTCTGGGTGCTCACAAGAGTGTCAATGTTCCTGGCGAGCACATCGATCTTCCTGCGCTTACCGAGAAGGACCGCAGGAATATTCTCTTGGCCATCGAGCTTGACATCGACTTCATTGCCCATTCATTTGTGCGTAGTGCTGCCGATGTGAAGGCCGTTCAGGATATTCTGGACGAGCATCATAGCGACATCAAGATCATCTCGAAGATAGAGAATCAGGAAGGTGTCGATAACATCGACGAGATTATCGAGGCTTCTTATGGTATCATGATTGCCCGTGGTGATTTGGGTATTGAGGTGCCTATTGAGAAAATTCCTGGTATTCAGCGTCGCATCATCGACAAGTGCATCAAGGCCAAGAAGCCTGTTATCGTGGCAACACAGATGCTTCATACGATGATTCACAACCCTCGTCCTACTCGTGCCGAGGTGACAGATATTGCCAATGCCATCTTCTATCGTACCGATGCCTTGATGCTTAGTGGCGAGACAGCCAGCGGAAAATATCCACTCGAGGCTGTACAGACCATGGCACGTATTGCAGAACAGGCCGAGAAGGACAAATCGCCCGTCAACGATATTGACCCAATGGAGGAGGGTGATATTGACCAGAAACTCTTCCTGGCCCATGCTGCCATCGAGGCCACCCAGAAGTTGGGTGTTAAAGGAATCATTACCGATGGCGAGACGGGGCAGACAGCCCGCGATTTGGCAGCCTTCCGTGGTCCAAACCCAGTGCTGGCCATCTGCTATAAGGAGAAACTTCAGCGCTGGCTCAACCTGAGTTATGGTGTTATCCCAATCGTGCAGAAGGATCAGATTTCTACCAAGGCCATGTTTACAGCCGCTGTACGTATGCTTCGTCAGAAGGGCTATCTGGAGGCAGAGGACAAGATTGCCTATTTGAGCGGTAGCTTCGGTGAAGGTGGTGGAACAACCTTTGTAGAGATCAATAAGGTAAGAAAGATCTTCGACAACAGTTACAGTTTCAACCTTCCTTCCAACGGAATAGAGGATAAATAGCTCAACTTTCGTCTTTGATGAGGAAATTTTAAGCCATCAAAGCTTTCGCATCTTTCCTCAGTGGAGCTCGGATAAGTAAAGATGTCGTGCAAAAATGCGTCGTTTTTTACAATTTGTTGACTAAACATTTGTACATTTAAGAAAAATGACGTACTTTTGCACGCAAAACTATAAACAAATTGCCGATAATGAAAAAACTGTTATTAGTTGTAGTAGTAGCTTCTACTATGATTTTGGCACTTAGCGGTTGCCAAAGTGCTAAGCAAGTGGCTTATTTTCAGAATATAGATTCTCTCAATTTGAGCGCATCGAGAATGTTGTATGATGCTAAAATTATGCCAAAAGACCAATTGTCGATTATCGTAAAAGCGGTTAACGAGGATTTGGCAGAGCCATTCAATCTATATTCTAAGTCTATGATGTCTTCTTCACAAAACCAGAATCTTCAATATTACTTGGTTGACAATGAAGGCTTCATAGATCTTCCTGTTGTCGGCAAGATTCATGTAGTGGGCTTGACTGGAAGAGAATGCGAGAATTTGGTGAAATCTAAAATCCAGCCATATTTCAAGGATGGTGAAGTTCCGACGGTAACAGTACGTATGGCGAGTTTCCGCGTCGTTGTAACAGGCGAAGTTGGAAGCCCGGGTGTCGTAACAGTACCAAACGAGAAGATGAGCATAGTAGAGGCGTTGGCACAAAGCGGCGACTTAGGCTTGCAGGGTAAACGCAAGAATATTCTGCTTATCCGCGAGGATGCAACTGGCAAAAAGGAAGCGCACCGATTGGATATGACAGATGCCAACATCATCAATTCTCCTTATTTCTATTTGCAGCAGAACGACATTGTATATGTAGAACCTAATGGAGCCAAGAAAGGTACCGCAGGCCTGAGCAGCTCTGTTACATTCTGGATAGGATTGGTTTCCTCAATTTTATCTTTGGCTACACTTACTGTCAGTTTGTGTAAGTAGGGACAAACTTAATTATGAATTTCAATTATATTAAAATATGTGTGGTATCGTAGGATATTTGGGTAAGGGACAGGCTTATCCAGCCCTTATCAAGGGACTCAAACGATTGGAATATCGTGGTTACGACTCGGCTGGTGTAGCTCTTATCAGCGAGGACGGATCACTTAATGTATATAAGGCAAAGGGAAAAGTTGCCGACCTGGAAGCTTACTGTGCCGACAAGGACTTGAGTGGTTCGGTAGGCATTGCCCATACCCGTTGGGCTACCCACGGTGAGCCATCATCAGTCAATGCTCACCCTCACTATTCTTCCTCAAAGAATCTTGCCATCATCCACAATGGCATTATTGAGAATTATGCCGCCATCAAGAAAAACCTGATAGCAAAGGGAGTTGAGTTTAAGAGCGATACCGATACTGAGGTGTTGGTACAGCTTATAGAATATATACAGATTACAAAGAAACTCGACTTGCTGACAGCAGTACAGGTGGCTCTTCGCCAGGTTATCGGTGCTTATGCCATAGCCTTGCTCGACAAGAATGAACCCAACCAGATTATTGCCGCACGCAAGCAAAGTCCCCTCGTTGTAGGTATTGGCAAGGAAGGTGAGTTCTATCTCGGTTCAGACGCCACACCTATTATAGAATATACCGACAAGGTGGTTTATCTGGAAGATGGCAACATCGCCATCATGCGTCTGGGCGAGGAACTTCAGGTTACCAATATCCAGAATGTGAAGCTGAATCCAGAGATTCAGACTGTCGACATGGACTTAGGTCAGATAGAGAAGGGTGGATTCCCTCACTTCATGCTGAAGGAAATCTTCGAGCAGCCAGAGTGTCTGCGCAATTGTATGCGTGGCCGTGTGGTAAACCGTACGGTAGAAACCCGCGTGATGACCGATGGCGACGAAGCCACAACCAAGAAAGAGACAGAGATGGGCGTAGTGCTCAGCTCTATTACCGACCATCGTCAGCAGTTGCTCAATGCCAAGCGCTTTATCATTGTAGCTTGTGGAACCTCATGGCATGCAGGTTTGATAGGCAAGCAGATGATAGAGAACTATTGTCGTGTGCCAGTAGAGGTAGAGTATGCTTCCGAATTCCGTTACCGCAACCCTGTGGTGACCAGTGACGATGTGGTGATAGCTATTTCTCAGAGTGGCGAGACTGCCGATACCTTGGCTGCCATCAAGTTGGCCAAGGAGAAGGGAGCTTTCATCTATGGCATCTGTAACTCTATCGGCTCCAGCATTGCCCGCGAGACAGATACAGGAACTTACATTCACGTAGGTCCTGAAATCGGTGTGGCGTCAACCAAGGCCTTCACCGGTCAGGTGACAGTACTTACCCTTCTTGCATTGGCCATCGGCAATGAGAAGGGAACCATCAGCGCCGACGACTACCAGAACATTACAGAACAACTTTGGAACATCCCAGAGAAGATGAAGGAGGTGCTGAAGTTGAACAACAAGATAGCCGACCTCAGCCGCACATTCACCTATGCGCGCAACTTCATCTATCTGGGTCGTGGCTTCCAGTATCCTGTGGCTTTGGAAGGAGCCTTGAAGTTGAAGGAAATCAGCTATATCCATGCAGAAGGTTATCCTGCTGCAGAAATGAAGCATGGTCCTATCGCTCTTATCGACAGCGATATGCCAGTAGTAGTTATTGCTACACACAACTTCATGTACGAGAAGGTACTCTCCAACATTCAGGAGGTAAAGGCTCGTAATGGACGTGTCATTGCTATTGTCAGCAAGGGCGACGAAACCATTTCCAAGATTGCCGATGAAGTCATCGAACTGCCTGAGACTTTGGAGTGCTTAGAGCCATTATTGGCTACTATCCCTCTTCAGCTCTTGGCGTATCATGTTGCCGTTTGCAAGGGTAAGGATGTTGACCAGCCAAGAAACTTAGCTAAGTCAGTTACAGTCGAATGATATAATTAAGGGAATCGTCATTTATTGACGTTTCCCTTTTTTTATAGAGGGAGGACGTTGCAAATGAAGAATGACAAATGAAGGAGGAATGAACAACGAATGAAGGAGGACTAACGAATGAGGGGAGGAAGAACGATGAGTGAAGATAGAAGGAGGAAGAATATCAACGAAATAAATTTAACTATAAGATATCAAGGATAATAAGCGAGATGGAACCATTAAAACATGAATGCGGCGTGGCAATGATCAGATTGCTCAAGCCTTTATCGTATTACCAGCAGAAGTACGGCACATGGATGTACGCACTCAACAAGCTCTATCTGATGATGGAGAAGCAGCACAACCGTGGCCAGGAAGGAGCAGGTATGGCCTGTGTCAAATTGGGTGGAAAGCCCGGACATGAATACATGTTCCGTGAAAGGGCAGAGGGCAAGAATGCCGTTACAGAGATTTTCGGCAAGGCTAATGCCAACTTCAAGAACCTGACACCCGAGCAGCTTGCCGACGCTCAGTATGCCAAGGAAGAGCTCCCCTTTGCTGGCGAGCTCTATATGGGCCACTTGCGCTATAGCACCACGGGAAAGAGCGGCATACAGTATGTGCACCCTTTCCTGCGCCGCAACAACTGGAAGGCTAAGAACCTCTGTCTTTGCGGCAACTTCAATATGACCAATGTGGATGAGATATTCCAGGAGCTTACACGTCAGGGCCAGAGCCCACGCATCTACAGCGATACCTACATCATGCTCGAACTCATGGGCCATCGACTGGATCGTGAGGTGGAGCGAAACTTCATTGCTGCCAAGGCGATGGAGATGCAGAATACCGACATCACCAACTATATAGAAGACCACGTGAAGATGAGCAACGTGCTCAAGACAACGATGAAAGACTTCGACGGTGGCTATGTAGTCTGTGGTATTACCGGTTCGGGCGAGATGTTCTCTATGCGCGATCCCTGGGGCATCCGTCCTGCTTTTTACTATAAGAACGACGAGATTGTAGTTGTGGCAAGTGAGCGCCCTGTGTTGCAGACCACCTTCGACCTGGAGGCAGAGGAAGTGCAGGAACTCATGCCAGGTATGGCACTTCTTGTCAAGAAGAACGGCGAATGCACCATCGAGCGCATCATGGATCAGAAGGGAGATTCAGCCTGCTCGTTCGAGCGCATCTATTTCAGTCGTGGTTCCGACAAGGATATTTATCAGGAGCGCAAGCAGTTGGGCGAGCAGTTGACCCAGCCTATTCTGAAGGCCGTCGATTATGATGTGGACCACACCGTGTTCAGCTACATTCCGAATACTGCCGAAGTGGCTTACTATGGCATGCTGAGCGGATTCAAGAAATATCTCAACGAAACCAAGATAGAGCAGATAGCCAATCTCGACCATGTTCCTTCGAAAGAAGAACTCAACGAAATCCTCGGCGACTTTGTTCGCTCTGAGAAGATAGCCTGGAAAGATATCAAACTTCGTACCTTCATAACGGAGGGCAACAGCCGTAACGACCTGGCGAGCCACGTGTACGATGTAACCTACGGAAGCATCGAACCTAAGGTGGACAACCTGGTCATCATCGACGACAGCATCGTTCGAGGAACTACCTTGAAGGAGAGTATTCTCCGCATCCTCGACCGTTTGCATCCTAAGAAGATTGTCGTTGTGTCGAGTGCTCCACAGATACGCTATCCCGACTATTACGGCATCGATATGGCCCGACTGGAAGAGTTCTGTGTGTTCCGTGCTGCCATCCAGTTGCTGAAAGAACGCAAGATGAGCGACATCATCGAGCAGACCTACGAGGCTTGTAAGGCCGAGTTGCTGAAGCCAAAGGAAGAGCAGATCAATCCTGTGCGTGCCATCTACAAGCCATTCACCACCGAGGAGTTGAACGAGAAGATAGTAGAGATGCTAAGACCAGAGGGCATGACGACTCCTATCCAACTTGTGTTCCAGAGCATTGAAGGACTGCACGAGGCCATACCCAACCACAAGGGCGACTGGTACTTTACAGGCCATTATCCCACTCCCGGCGGCACCAAGCTTTGCAACCAGGCTTTCGTGAACTACATAGAGAATGTTTATCATAAATAAGTGAAGAACAAAGAGTGGAGAATTCATTTGTTCTAATGAGTATGAAATAAAGAAAAAGAATATCAGATATGAAAAATGTAACCTTAGTTTTGAGCGATGGAACCCAATTCCATGGCAAATCTTTCGGATATGATGCCCCCGTAGCAGGCGAGGTTGTGTTCAACACAGCCATGATGGGCTATCCCGAGAGCTTGACCGACCCTTCTTATGCCGGTCAGTTGATGACACTTACTTACCCACTTGTAGGCAACTATGGTGTGCCACCATTCACTTTCGAGAAAAACGGTTTGCCAACCTTTATGGAGAGTGACAAGATTTATGCTTCTGCCATCATTGTGAGCGATTACAGCGAGCAGTACAGCCACTGGAATGCAGTGGAAAGCCTTGCCGACTGGTTGAAGCGCGAGAAGGTGCCCGGCATTACGGGTATCGACACACGTCAGTTGACTAAGGTACTTCGTGAGCATGGTGTGATGATGGGTAAGATCATTTTCGACGATGAGCCCGACAACATCCCTGAGGCAAACTACGAGGGTGTAAACTTTGTAGACCAGGTGAGCTGCAAGGAGATTATCCGCTACAACGAGGGAGCCGGCAAGAAGGTGGTACTGGTCGACTGTGGCGTGAAGGCCAACATCATCCGTTGTCTCATCAACAGAGGTGTAGAGGTGATTCGCGTGCCATGGAACTACGATTATACCGATATGGACTTTGATGGTTTGTTCTTGGCCAACGGACCTGGCGACCCTGATATGTGCGAGGATGCTGTCAATATCATCCGCAAGCAGATCAGCCAGAGCCGCAAGCCTATCTGTGGTATCTGTATGGGTAATCAGTTGCTTTCCAAGGCAGCCGGTGCTACTATCTACAAGTTGAAGTATGGTCACCGCTCACACAACCAGCCAGTACGCATGGTAGGAACCAACAACTGCTACATCACCTCTCAGAACCATGGTTATGCCGTTGATGCCAAGACATTGGGCAACGACTGGGAGGAACTCTTTGTAAATATGAATGATGGCTCTAACGAGGGTATCCGCCACAAGGTGAACCCTTGGTTCTCAAGCCAGTTCCACCCAGAGGCTTGCTCAGGCCCTGTGGATACAGAGTTCATGTTTGATAAGTTTGTAGAAACACTTAAATAATTAGGAAAAAAAATGAAAGACGAAAATATAAAGAAAGTGCTCCTCTTGGGTTCAGGAGCCTTGAAGATAGGTGAGGCAGGCGAGTTCGACTACTCTGGTTCGCAGGCATTGAAGGCATTGCGCGAGGAAGGTATCGAGACTGTGCTCATCAACCCTAATATTGCAACCGTACAGACTTCGGAAGGCGTTGCCGACCAGATTTACTTCCTGCCTGTGCAGCCCTACTTCGTAGAGCGTGTCATCCAGAAGGAGAATCCAGACGGAATCCTCCTTAGTTTCGGTGGTCAGACTGCTCTCAACTGTGGTGTCGAGCTTTATCGTCAGGGTATCTTGGAGAAATATAACGTCAAGGTGCTGGGTACTCCTGTACAGGCCATCATGGATACCGAGGACCGCGAGCTCTTCGTCGAGAAGCTTGATGAAATCAACGTGAAGACCATCAAGAGCGAGGCTTGCGAGAACATCGAGCAGACCCGCAAGGCTGCTGCCGAGTTGGGTTATCCTGTCATCATCCGTGCAGCCTATGCCTTGGGTGGACTTGGTTCTGGTTTCGCCGACAACGAGGAGGAACTGAACAAACTCGCCGAGAAAGCTTTCTCTTTCTCTCCACAGGTATTGGTAGAGAAGAGTTTGAAGGGATGGAAGGAGATAGAGTACGAGGTGGTTCGCGACCGCTACGACAACTGTATCACAGTTTGTAACATGGAGAACTTTGACCCATTAGGAATCCATACCGGCGAGAGTATCGTCATCGCTCCTTCTCAGACCTTGAGCAATTCGGAGTATCATAAGCTTCGTGCCCTTGCCATCAAGATTATCCGTCACATCGGAATCGTGGGCGAGTGTAACGTGCAGTATGCCTTCGACCCTAAGAGCGAGGACTATCGCGTCATCGAGGTGAATGCCCGCCTGAGCCGTTCTTCTGCCTTGGCTTCCAAGGCTACGGGTTATCCTTTGGCTTTCGTGGCAGCCAAGCTCGGTATGGGCTACGGTCTGTTCGAGTTGAAGAACTCTGTTACCAAGACCACATCTGCCTTCTTTGAGCCAGCATTGGACTACGTGGTATGTAAGATTCCTCGTTGGGACTTGTCCAAGTTCCGTGGCGTAGACAAGGAGCTGGGTTCATCTATGAAGTCAGTAGGCGAGGTGATGGCTATCGGCCGCAACTTCGAGGAGGCCATTCAGAAGGGTCTTCGTATGATAGGTCAGGGCATGCACGGCTTCGTAGAGAACAAGGAGCTTGAGATTGATGATATCGATGCAGCCTTGAAGGAGCCAACAGATAAGCGTGTGTTCGTGATTTCCAAGGCCATGCACAAGGGATATACTGTTGACCAGATTCATGAACTCACCAAGATTGACAAGTGGTTCCTCGAGAAACTGAAGCACATCATCGATATCGACGAGGCGATGAAGAAGTGCAACATCAATACTCTGGACAAGGAACTCCTGCGTACCGCCAAGGTCTATGGATTTACCGATTTCCAGATTGCGCGTGCCGTGGGTCTTGAACAGGAGTTGGGCAACATGGCTAAGGCCGGTCTTACCGTCCGCAGCCTTCGCAAGAACTATGGCATCCTTCCTGTAGTGAAGCAGATAGACACCCTGGCTGCAGAGTATCCAGCACAGACCAACTACCTCTATGTAACCTACGCAGGTGTGAAGAGCGACATCACCTTCGAGAACGACCATCGTTCCATCATCGTGCTTGGTTCGGGTGCTTACCGCATCGGTTCTTCTGTAGAGTTCGACTGGTGTGGTGTCCAGGCATTGAATACCATCCGCAAGGAGGGTTGGCGCTCTGTGATGATCAACTACAACCCTGAGACCGTATCTACCGACTACGATATGTGCGACCGTCTCTACTTCGACGAGCTCACCTTCGAGCGTGTCATGGATATCATCGAGATGGAGCAGCCTCATGGTGTTATCGTATCAACGGGTGGCCAGATACCAAACAACCTCGCAATGCGTCTTGACGCTCAGAATGTGCCAATCCTGGGTACTGCTGCCAAGGACATTGATAATGCTGAGGACCGTGCCAAGTTCTCTCAGATGCTGACCAACAACGGCATCAACCAGCCAGAGTGGAGCGCCTTGACCTCTATGGAGGATATCGACAAGTTTATCGAGCGTGTTGGTTTCCCTGTACTGGTACGTCCAAGCTACGTGCTTTCTGGTGCTGCGATGAATGTTTGCTCCAACGAGGACGAGTTGAAGCGCTTCCTGCAGTTGGCTGCCAACGTAAGCGAGGATCATCCTGTGGTAGTCAGCAAGTTTATTGAGCATGCCAAGGAGATTGAGATGGATGCCGTGGCTAAGAATGGCGAGGTAATTGCTTATGCCATTTCCGAGCACATCGAGTTCGCCGGTGTTCACTCAGGCGATGCTACCATCCAGTTCCCTCCTCAGAAGTTGTATGTGGAGACTGTTCGCCGCGTGAAGCGAGTAGGCCGTCAGATTGCCAAGGAACTTCATATCAACGGACCTTTCAATATTCAGTTTATGGCTCGCGACAATGATATTCTCGTTATCGAGTGTAACCTTCGTGCCAGCCGTTCGTTCCCATTCGTTAGTAAGGTGTTGAAGATCAACCTCATTGTGTTGGCTACCCGTGTGATGCTCGGTTTGCCAGTAGAGAAGCCACACAAGAACCTCTTCGACCTCGACTATGTGGGTATCAAGGCCAGCCAGTTCAGCTTCAACCGCCTTCAGAAGGCGGACCCAGTATTGGGTGTGGACATGAGCAGTACGGGTGAGGTAGGTTGCTTGGGCGACGATACATCTACAGCCCTTCTGAAGAGTATGCTCTCAGTGGGTCATCGCATTCCTGCCAAGAACATCCTTCTGTCTACCGGTTCTGCCAAGCAGAAAGTTGATATGCTCGATGCTGCCCACATGCTCATCGACCACGGCTATAAGCTCTATGCTACTGGTGGTACCAGCAAGTTCCTGACCGAGAATGGAGTAGAGAACACCCGTGTGCTCTGGCCTTCAGAGGAAGCAGAAGGCGGTGCTCCAAAGGCTTTGGAGATGCTCCACAACCACGAGATCGATATGGTGGTGAACATTCCGAAGAACTTGACCAGCAGCGAACTTTCCAATGGTTACAAGATTCGTCGTGCCGCCATCGACCTGAATGTGCCATTGATTACCAACAGTCGTCTGGCGAGTGCATTTATCTATGCATTCTGCACCACCAAGCTCGAGGATATCGACATCAAGGCTTGGGGCGAGTATAAATAGTTGATAGTTAGTAGTTAAGAATTGACAGTTAAGTCATTCTTGATGATTCCCAATAGAAAAATCCCTGCTGTAGGAAAGGCTTCCTATGGCAGGGATTTCTTAATTTAAAAAGCCGTGAAAACTTTGATTGTTTCAAAATTAAATCGTAAATTTGCAGCAAAAACTATAATAATGAAGAGTTATGGAAGAAAAAATATCGACTATATATTTAAGAGATGGGCGGAACGCGCTGCAATATGTTATGAGCCTGAGCGAAAAGTACAGGCAGATAGCGACCGAAGCGATATTCGAGTGTTTGAGACTGGGCTATCCCCTCAACAATATGGAGATAACAGGCAAAGCACGAGAACTGCAGAGGATGAGGAATGCCTACGTTTGATAAAAATCGCCAAAGAACAAGGCTTTAAGTTATGGATGAATTGACAAATACAAGACTATATACCGATGTCTGCTCCATCATAGAGCAAGGCAGGAAGGAAGCTTATGCCTCCGTCAATCATAAGATGATAGAGACCTATTGGAACATAGGGCGACGCATCGTGGAAGAAGAACAGAATGGTGAGGCACGTGCTGAGTATGGGGCTCAGATTATTGCGCAATTATCTGAGAAATTGACACATCAGTATGGTAAAGGATTTAGCAAAAGAAATTTGGCTTATTTTCGCCAATTCTACTTGACAATCAATGATATACGAATTTTGCAATCACGATTGCAAAATCTTACTTGGACACATATAACAAAAGTTCTTCGTGTTGAAGACTCTACTGCCATTCGTTGGTATCTCGAAATGGCTTCAAAGGAAATGTGGAGCGTCCGTACGCTTGACCGTAACATTTCCACCCAATACTTTGAGCGTCATTTTGTGCAACCTTCGCTTCCTATGACAGAGACTGAACCACATCAGTTTGAACTATTGAAAAGCCCTGTTGTGGCAGAGTTCTTAGGCTTCAAGCAGGATGATTCTTATTCTGAGGAAGAACTGGAGTCTGCCATCATCACCCACCTGCAGGAGTTTATGATGGAGATGGGACGAGGCTTTGCTTTCATGGGGCGCCAGCAGTTGGTGCGCACAGATACACAGGATTATTTCATAGACCTTGTGTTCTATAATGTCGTGCTGTAATGTTATGTCCTCATAGACTTGAAACTTGGTGCTATCACCCATCAGGATGTGGGACAGATGGATATGTATGTCCGTATGTATGATGAGTTGAAGCATACGGAAGGCGACAATCCTACTATCGGCATCGTGCTTTGTTCAGAGACGAGCAAGGATATTGCACGTTATTCCATCCTAAAAGATAATGACCATCTCTTTGCAACAAAGTACAAGACTTATCTGCCGACAGAAGAGCAGCTTCGCACGGAGATAGAACGCCAGAAGCAATTGTTCTATTTGCAGCATGAAGGTAAGGCAAAACATAACAATAATAAATGACAAGGAGAAACAAGATATGAATGAACCAAAAATAAGATTTCAAGGGTTTGAGGGGGAATGGAAAAGTGGAAAAGTAGAAGATGTTACGGCTTTGCAAGGAGGCTATGCTTTTCTGAGTTCCTCGTTTTGTAAAGATGGAGTCCCTATTGTTAGAATTGCAAATATATTACATTCTGGAGAGATTTTTTGGGGAAAAGCCATATAAGTTGCCTATAGATGAAGGACAGGTCAGATTTGCTGCGGAAGATGCGCACAAAGATTGATCGGTTAAGGTTCGACATTAAAATGAGTTGAAAATGAACAACGAGAATTTAGTATATAGCCATACTGCGTATTTCAATATTTTGAAGACTCGTGGAATGCAAGGACTTCAAAAGAATATGCCTTTGTGGAAGTTCAAGCTTTCAGAAGAAGAGTATGAAGCATTGAAACAAACGCTAAGATGTCATACAAGCGACCTCACCAGATATGGTGAGGAAGCAGCTTTGTGCTATGCTGAATGGTGGCGAAGAGACTATCGGGGGGCTATCCCATCCAAAGAGGATGTTGCTATGGGTATAGGATTGCATAGGCGTTTGGGGGATGACTTGTATATGGCTGCCAGAAAAGCTTTGCAGAAGCATGGGTATGTATTCCTGCATTCTTTGAAAGGTACAGAGTATTTCCGTACTCTATTGAATCAAGGTGGACTTCCTGTCAACTATATTAAGAACAGTGGCAATATTGGCTGTTTCTCTAAATTCTTGAAAGAGTTGGTGAGCGAGTTGTCTTCAATCAATCTTGACTGGAAAGAGGTGGATAGTTCTATCATACAGCAGTTTAACTGTATATCATATTTGGGTAAGGCTTTTAGAAATGAAAACATATATGATGTTTCCATGCAGATAGCCCATGCCATCATTGTGGGAGAAAAAGAACTTCTCCCTTATGATGATACGGATGCCTCACTTGCAGAACTTACCAAGTCCTTGGAGACGGCATATAGTCGAGCTAAAGCTCAGCGCAAGACACGCCCTCTGTCCTTGCATTGGAAGCTCAGAACCTTTGGGCAGGGGCAAGGAAACCTCTACGTCAATATGGATGTGGTCAAGGATATTTCGTCTGATTCCATACCAGGTTTAAACATAACTACTTGCTATTCCTTCGATGTGTTTGTTGCAGGAACACTTGTAGGTAAGTATGTGAGAAAAGACAATGTCAGAGACGAGGAAGGTAATATCCAGTATGCTGTGTATACTCGCATTACGGTAGGTATGCATAGCGATATTTTGTGGACTGGCGAGCCTGTAGTTGAGGTGAAGGTAAGATGTGACAATGATGATCGACTGTTCTTGACCATTGCTGGTTGTTATCCTCCAAACTTTGACTACCCACAGGTATTCCAAATGTTGGATGACAATCTCTATAGTATGTCGGGAGCTGCCACTGCAGAGAATAATATGGCAATATTTTCTCATGAGTGGAAGAATGACGAATCCTTGCCAATAACCATTTGTGACAAAGAACTCTATTGTAACGCATTTACGGATGAGTTGGAGTTACAAAACTCAAAAACTGGTGAAGATGTTAAGTTGACCAATGACTTTACGCCATATACCGTTGAGTTCTCTGGCAACTATATTTCTTGGGTAGAAAAGTCAAACTATAAATTGCTTTCAACTATACCTTTTGTCCGTGTATATGACCAAGAGAAGAATCGTGTTCACAACTCCACAATAAAATATAGATTCAGAAATGATAACTATATAAAATGGCGTAGCTTGAAGTCTTCCTGTGTCTTCCCTTGCGGATTGGTTGATATTCGTGTGGAGTTGCCCGATGGACATACTGTTACAGAAACATTCTATTCAATAGGGAATTTGAAGTTTACATCAGATAATGAAAGTGTCTTCTCAACGAACATCATTTGCTCGTGTGGTGCAGATATGCTTCCTAAAATAAATGCGCAGGATGGAGTTGATATTACGGAATTGGGAGCCAACAAATGGATGGTTAAACGAAGTAAGGACAGTAAGTTTACGCCATCAGTTTGTGATTTCAGCCTTTTCTGTACTGGGAATCCAACTTTGCGTTTATCTATTGCCATTCCTTTTGATGGAGTGACCGTTACGGATATACAAGGAAATATTGTACCAAACGGTAAGATTGTCTCATTGGCTAACTTGACAAACTTTTGTGTTGTAAGTCATGGTGGTTATGGCAAAAAACGCAATATAGATGTGTCATACGTTTCTGATAAGGTTGAAGATTATAGCTTATTGAAACATTTGCGCAGCAAGGTGATAGATGGCTTGGTGTCTCTCGCTGACTATAATGACCTTATTGTTCGCATGTTTAATCTGTACGGGGCAAATAGTTTTGACCGTTCCAGTTCCGTTGCCATGAATATTTATGGCACAGAGATATTCATTAGGAAGTTCGTTCTGGAGTCAACCATTGAAGATGGAAAGATTAGGGTCATCGACAGTACGGAAGAAGATACTGATGATTTTGTCTATAATGGCGATGTTTATGCGTTTCCTGTTGGTGATGACCTTCCGACAGAAGATTTCTTTGTGGTAAAATTAGAGCGAATTGATGACTCCGAGAATTTATTTGCATTCCCAGATGATTTAAACCATCAAGAGGTCGTTGTCTTTTCGGGTCCAGAGGCAAGGCGTAGGATGATTCCTAAATATTACAATAGGGAGGCTTACGATTTTGACAAACAAGAAAGAGCAGCACGTTCTTCAAGCAATACGAAAGATTGGTATGAGGCTTTGGAAAATGAGGATGTCATGATGGGCAAACATTGGAAAGATGTATGTAAGGCTTTTGACATCTGTAGCCGATATAATTTGCCTTTCCCAACGTATAATGGATTAAAGCCACTTGGACGTAATTCCAAATTATTGGCAAAGTTTGTCATTGCCATGTGGCTTAACGAATACAAGGATGTCTTGTCGCAAGATATTGATAGGTTTGAGCAAGAGATGGTTGTTGCGATTCATTGGATTCCTGCCAAAAATTGGGAGGAATGTATTAATGAATTTATGGCAAGTGTTCCCGAAGTATTGCAGCCAATGATGTTTGGTAAATTACAGTCTTTGGTGGAGCTGTTGCAAGAATTGTTTAATTCGACAGTATCAACGGATATAGCGCAAGCTTTTGCAGCTTTCCTTGTTTCTGGTAATGTTGATGCAGGAAGGGCATTTAATATAGCAGACATCAATGCTTATTGTGCAAAAATACATGGCTTGTCTGATACGAATAAAGACTTGCCGATTGCCAAATTCTCGTTGAGCAATGCTTATTACAATCAAGGACAAAGGTTATTGCCTTCGTACAGGGTTATGTTAGAGGCAGCAATGTGCGCTGCTGAAAACACTTGCCTTCAAGAGAATTGCATAGACTTGTTCGCTTGGGAAAACAGGGAGTTTGCTCGTATTGTCAATTTCTACAGAAAGTATTTCAAAGAGACATACAGCGACATCTTCTTCAAAACGGTTAAATATATTAAGACATTAGATAGATAAGATATGAACTACGCAGATTTCTATACATCCGCAGAAAAGGTGCTAATAGACTCCTTGGTATCTCTCTGGCTCAGAGGCAAAGCCAAGGAACAGGCATATATGCGCCAGATTTTGTCAAAGGATGAACCTTTGATGGCTGAGCCTGTGTTTCAATCCATATTTCCTTGGGAAAGTAGCAAGGAGACATTTGGTGAGCATGCGACAAAATTGCATATACTATCCCCTTCTTTCGTAGAGGCTTTGGGTAGCGACAAGGTTGATGAGGAAATGAGATTCCCTTTGAGCCGTTGCCCATATAAGCATCAGACAAAGAGTTGGAAGACGATGTTGTCAGGTGAGGGTAAAACGATTGTCGTTACCTCTGGTACTGGTTCTGGTAAGACTGAGTGTTTTATGATACCTGTTCTTCAAGATATTGCAAACAGAAACGAGAAGGATTGCGTTCAGGCAATCTTTCTCTATCCACTCAATGCCTTGATGAAGAGCCAGCAAAAGCGTATTCATGCCTGGTGCAATGCGCTTCCCAACAAAATCACCTATGCAATATATAATGGTGACACGGAAAAGAATAAAAGAACAGAGAGCTTTACCTCTAAGTTCTTCCCTCAATTAGTAACTCGTCCGCAGATTCGTGAGACCCCTCCACAGGTGTTGTTTACGAATCCGACGATGCTTAACTATATGTTGGTACGTGCTGAGGACAAAGCCATTTTGGAAAAGTCAAAAGGCAAACTGAAATGGATATTGCTTGATGAAGCTCACACCTATACAGGTTCTTCTGCTGCGGAATTGTCGTTGCAGTTGCGTCGTGTTCTTGATGCTTTTGGGGTAACTATCGAATAGGTGAACTTTGCCGTAACATCTGCTACTATTGGTGACGAGGATGATCCTGCTGCTGAGCAAAAATTGAAGACGTTTGTCTCACAATTGACAGGTAAGCCAGCTGAAAGTATCGTGGTGATTGGTGGAAAGCGAATCATTCCAGAAATGGATGCAGCCAAAGCAACGGAGGCAATAGAAAGCGTAAATGCTAAATATGGAACTAAGATCTCCCTTGCTGACATTGAGAGACTTCGCAAGAAATTGAATACCAACCCTGTGCTTTCTACAAAGCAGATTGCAAAGCTGTTGGATAGTGTTATAAGCAAAGACACAGTAAAATCACTTGAAGTAATAAATGCTTTGGGTGACAAAGTTGATGGATTGAACAAGGCTGATGGTGGCAAGGCAGCATTGTTGCCTTCAAGAATCCACTATTTTGTACGTTCTATCAATGGTGTGTACGCTTGTGTAAATCCGGAGTGCAGCCGACATAAGAAAATCAGATTGGGGATAGGTAGCTTAACTACCTATCAGAATACGAATTGTCCAGTTTGTAAGTCAAAAATGTTGGAGGTTGCAACCTGTCCATCATGTGGCGGTTTGATAGTCGTTGGAGAAAATAGTACCTCCGAAGGATTCCGAATGCACGTTAATACCGTGGACTTGGATAATGGTGTTTTCTTTGATGCGGATGAAGATCTCATAGAAAGCGAGGGACTCAGTGCTGATGACGATCGGGCAAGACAAGAGGCGGCAGGATATACACCTTTCTATTTTGCCAAGCCTTCCAAGCCATGCTTGCGTCATCATACTCATGTGGAAAATCATGTCTTTAATCATGAAAAGAATAAGATAGAAATTGCACCAGATGATGCAGACAAGGCTACTGTTTTTGAGTCTTTACGCCATTCTGAAAACAACAAGGACTTGTGTCCTTATTGTGGTAATTCTTTAGGTCACGTTAAATACTTACGAGCAAGTGCAACCCAAATGGGGCGTGCCTTGGCCACAACTATCTTGGATAATGCGGAAGGGGTAAAAAATACTGATTCTGAAATTCTGTATAAAGGCAAAAAGTATATAACTTTTACTGATAACAGACAAGGTTCTGCTCGTACAGCCATGGGATTAAATCAAGATGTGGAACGTACTTGGATTCGTGCCAGCATTTTCCATAAGATGGCTGATATGAGACTTGATGGAATTGATCCTTCTGGTTTAACGCCAGAAGAAGAAACGTTATACCAATATTTTAAGGCACAAGGAAGGAAAAACTTACCTCCTTTGCTTCAAACACAATTGGATGTTCTTGAAGCTAAAAAAAATGGAAATGATGTTATACCAGCTCCGCCAGAAGTGTCGTTTGATGAGATTAGTACAGCATTGGAAAATAATACTGATTTCAGAAAGCTTTATAAACATATCAATGAGGCACGTGGAGGAAAAGGTGCAGAGAACACGACGGTTTATCTCAGGGCGTTGTTGATAGATCAATTCGGTTGGATTCCAAAGCGAGCAAATTCTATGGAAACTATGGGATTTGTAAGATTGGTATATCCTGACTTGAAAAAGGCAAAGTGTCCTGAAGCCCTTTTGTCAAAGGGATGTAAAGATGAAGATTGGCAACACTTTCTAAAGATCAGCATTGACTATGTTATTCGTGGTGGCAGACATTACATGATGGCAGGAGACGTCAAGCCTTATTTGACACAGAATATCTATATGTCGGAAATCTACCCAAAGGATTCTGATAAGCGTGTAAATGGGAAGCCTGTGAGTAAATGGCCTGTAGTGAGACAGAGACTGGATGGAACGGTACAAGATGACCAAAATAGATTGGTGCTTCTCCTATGTGCTGTTTTAGGTTATGATGATGCTGAGCAGATTGACGCAGGCAAGGTAGCCATCATCAATAATCTCTTGGATAAAGCTTGGGGATTTTTGACATCAAACATTCTTGACCCAGTAGATACCGAAGACAAGGGATATATGTTGGATTTGATAGGGAAAAAGGTTAAATTACAATTGATAGAAAAAGGGTACCTTTGTCCTGTTGATAATGTCGTTGTGGATGTAACTTTCAAAGGATATAGTCCACGCATTAATGGATATATAGGAAAGGAAAACTTTTATAGATTCAAGGTGGCTACGACCTTTAATTATCCATATTTCCCATTCAAATCGACAGAATTGGATGGCAACAAAATTAATGCATGGATTGATGAGCATTTGTCTTCCCAGAAAGAGCATGGTGTTTATACAGGTTTGCATGAGAGAGTTTATGCCCAGAAACCAATCTTTATTTCTGCGGAGCATTCTGCCCAGCAATCTCGTGAAGATTTGGATAAATATGAAAAGGAGTTCAATGAGGGACATCTGAATGTGTTGTCATGCTCTACAACTATGGAAATGGGTGTGGATATTGGTGGTATCAGTGAGGTGGTTATGAATAATGTACCACCAAAATCCGCTAATTATCTGCAGCGTGCAGGTCGTGCAGGTCGTAGAAGTGAGTCAAAAGCTTTGGCTCTGACTTTTTGTGCCCCAAACCCGATAGGCGCAAATACATGGAAGCATCCAGATTACCCAATTACGCATTTGACGGAGACTCCTTTGTTGAAATTGGAAAGCCGTCAGTTGATTCAACGTCATGTAAATGCTATGGTATTTGCAGATTTTGTGTCTTTGCAGGGTGGAATACGAGTTACTGCCAAATTGGAAGATTTCTTTGTACCAAAGGACGGATTGTGTTATTTCGACAAGTTTCTGAATCATATTGATAGCATTATAGGCGGTAATAGGACAGACCTTGATGTGTCATATAAGTCCTTAGTAAGAGGAACTGCCTTGGACAACATTCCATTGAGCGATGCGGTTTTCACAACTAAAAAAGACATAACGGCAGTTAGAGGACTATACCAAGCACGTATAGACAGTTTGGATAAAACAATAAAATTGTTCGAGGAAGAAGATGGGAATGGTGCAGCATTAAGATCAGTACAGCATCAAAAGGACAATTTTCTTTCAACTTCTCTCCTGACTTATATGGCAGAACATTCGTTCTTGCCAAGTGCTGGTATACCTACAGGTTTGGTGCAATGTGTATTGGGCAAAAATAATGAAGAAAACTCTCCGACTATGCATTTGAGTCAAGCCATTTCCGCTTATGCTCCTGGCAAGCAAGTGGTAAAGAATGAATGGATTTATCAACCTGCTGGAATTTTGATGAAGACGAAGTATGATGATAATACAACAAGATACGTGCTGCAAAACTGTACGCATTGTGGTTATACCGTTATACGACAAGGTAATGTCCTGAACGATTGCCCTAAATGCGGCAAGGAAAATTCAATGCATGGAATTAAGGACATGAGCATTTCGACTGAGCAACGTTTTACGGAAGTGGTTGAGCCTGTAGCTTTCAGCGTAGCATTTGGATCAAAACCAACCCGAAAAATGAATGCACAAGGAGAAATGAGCTTCGTTCAGCCAGTTTTGTTGAAAATGGATCCGTGGCAAGAAAAAACTTCTGCTGCAAAAATGGTTGTCCGTTGCTCAACAAACGAGTCCGAAATATTGTTCTTTAATAGAGGAATAAGTACCTATGGATTTGCTTTTTGTCCTTATTGCGGAAGAATGGAGTATGAGCAAAGTCCAGATTACTCAGAAAACGTTCTAGCTGGTCATAAGCATTTATCTACTGGCCTTCCATGTCCAGGAGGTGACGCAAATGGTAGAAATATTAGAAGACATGTTCTGCTTGTTGGACGTTATCAGACAGATTTTGTAGAAGTTAAATTCTATGATGCAGCTAATGTCTTGGTAAGAGATAGTGAAACGCTATATTCATTGGGTGTCATATTGAGTAGAAAACTTACAGAATTGTTGGGAGTTAATGATGGTGAAATAGACTTTGGCTATAATGAGTCCAGTCACTCTATCTTCATTTACGATACGGCTCTCGGTGGAGCTGGCTATTCTCCACTTTTCCGTGAGTATAAAGACAAGGTGTTGGAAAAGGCTTATGAAGCATTGGCGAAGTGTGATTGTGAGCGTTCTTGCACCAAGTGTTTGATTGACCGTAGATCTCAGTGGTATATCAATTACTTGAATCGTCAAAAGGCTTTGGAGTGGTTGGAAATGGAGCGCAATTCAAGAGTTGCCCCAGAGTCAATTGTTTCTGAAATTCCTGATGCTTCCGCAGTAACAACGGATTTTGCGACAGAATTCTATCAACTTACTCGCAATGATAACGTGAAGTCATTGAAAGTATTTGTGGATAATGATTATGACAATTGGCAACTTGATGATTTCCCTTATGGTAAGTTATTGGGTGAACTCTCTTTGTCTGGGGTTGATGTGGCTTATGTTTTGAATAAGAACATACGAATATCATCATGTTCAGCTTCTTCAAAAGCTATTTTGATGGCTGCATTGTTCAAGAATAAATTCGAGTATGTAAAGGCTGGATTAAGAGATTCTTTGAAACCATTACTTGCCGTGACATTTAGTGATGGAACGAACAAAATGTATTTTGGCGAAAATGTTGATACCTCTTTGACAGCTAAGTGGGGAGATGGAGATGTGTTCTCTTCTTTAAGTAACATTCTGATGGAATATGTTCCTATTAATCCGTCCGATGTTTTGTCTGAAATGAATGCAGATGATGGTTCTATCATGTTTGATGCTCGTATTCTGGAAGATTGCAATGTTGGCAATTTATGTGCAAAGTTGATGAAATGCAAATCTGAGAAGTGGAATCGAATAATTTCTAGTATGAAAGGGAAAAATGTCAGCTTGACCTATTCTGACCGTTACTTGGTCACTCCATTGGGTTGCATTCTTTTGGCGCATTTCATTGCGAATGTTCAGCAAAAACTGAATGTGAATATTGCATCATTGAATATCATCGTAAAAAAGTCAAATGGAGATTCTTATGGCAGTCATGGTGTTCGTTTGGAAAGAGAATACGGAGACAATATGGCAAGAAATAGTTTCTTGGAGGATGTTGTCAGAGAATTGACTGGTATAACTCCTACGATTGTGGATCAAGGCTATATTGAGCATGAACGTTGTATGTCCATAAAAGCTGCTGATGCGGAACTCTGTATTCGTCCTGATGCAGGTATTGCCCATGGATGGAGTTTGTATGGAAGAAACAATTCTGATTGTACCGACGATGATTTTAGATATGATTGGGATATGGATATTCCATTGTATAATAAAAAGCAGAATTATTCAGGAATCTTATATACGATTTCGTTTAATAAGCTGTAAAAAATGACTTGATGCAGAAAGACTGCACAGAGTCGAATTTATTTTGCAATTAAAATAGTTGCGATATGGAGAAAATTGCAAGAATATGTTGGAATACCCATGACTGGAAATGACCTTCGGGAAGCGAAGGAAAGTCTCAGTATGGGGATTCCTATGAAAGCAAGATAGTGTTGGGTATGAGGAATGGCTTTTGGATGACTCACGTATTTATGAGTCTGATGGTTATCATTATGCCTTTTTGCAACCAATGAATGTTGATAGTGGTAAGCATATTGGTATGGAGTATGACATTCATTTGTTTACCAATATCTCCTTGCAAGCAGAAAGTTCGCGATTGATAGAACAGATAGTTGATAGTTAATAATGGTTAAGGACTGATGGCTTCGTCATTCTTGATGATTCCCAAATAGAAAAATCCCTGTCGTAGGAAAGTCTTCCTATGGCAGGGATTTTTGTTATTTGTATGACTATTTTTTGCACATATCCTCAGCTACCATCATAGCAACATTTTGCGTATTTGGAAGTTTGTACGGACGATTGCTCTGTGTTGTGGTAATGATATCATCACCAAGAACCGTCGCCATCTTTGCGATTGTAGCTAAAGTGAGATTATGTGTTCCACTCAGCCAACGGCTCACTTCTGTTTCTGTCTTGCCAAGAGCCTTTGCGAAATCACGCTGTTTCATATTTCGTTCCTGTAATAGTTCAAAGACTCTGTTGGCAATAGCAACGCATAAGTCGACTTGTTTGTTTGTATCCGCAGGAGTTGACTTGCGGATTTCATCCATTAGTTTATTTGTTTTCATACTAAATCCTCCTTATTATTATTGTCTATGTCTATTGTCAATTCAAGTGGTCCATGTAAATTTGTACCATTGATTGTTATGATTCTTCTATTTTCAAGTTTCTTTATAATGATGTCTATCTTTTGTAAGTTTCGTACGGCTCTATGCAGATTTACATCTTCTTGATATGTTTGAGTTTGCTTTATACCACCATTTCCTAAGATTAAAATCTTATGGCTAATATTAAGGCAATACAATCTTAAATTAGATGTATCAAGATAAGAGGGTAGTGCCATCATCCTGTCACGTTTGCTTCCTTCCTATCTGAAGAATCTATCTTCTGCACCATTTTCCTTGATAATATCAATCCTTCTAATGAGGATTTGTACATCTTGGGCATATTGGTCCTTATAGGTGAGAAGGAATTTCTCAAATTTCGGTATATTCTTCACCCTCGAATCTTGGAGAATAAAGGCTGACTTTTTCTCCAGTTTCTAATAGCTCTATTAATAAGTTCTTTTCCATATAACTTATATTTTTGCTGCAAAGATAAACATAAATGTTGATTTTTGCAAGAATATTATGTAAAACTTTACTTTTATGTTTATCTTTTTATGATAGCGTGCATAATCCCACAGAAGTTTTTCGATTTGTTAGTTTATAAACTTAGAAGTTTATAATATTGATGCTTAGCTATTTGCCATTTGATAAAACTGCAAAGAAATTATGTCGAATTGTGAGTGCATTCATCTACCTGACATTACTCATCAAGTATCCGTTTTAAAGATTCTATCATTTCCTGAATTGCCTTTTTTAAAGGTTGCAACTCATTTTCTATAATCCACCAAATCTGATCGGCATCAACCTCAAAATAATGATGAGCTATGATATCACGTAACCCTTTCACATTTTTCCAATCAATTTCAGGATGAGTTGTAAGGAGTTCTCCTCTAGTAACCTTATCAAGTCCCTTTAAACTTTCTCCTATAGCAATAAATTGCATACATATGGAATCAAGAATTGCTACACCAGTAGAAGACATCAGAAAATCATCGCCACAATGATAAGGTTGTGAACGTTCTTCTATATGCTCAATAGAAAAATGCACTCTATTAAGTATATCCAATGCTACATATTTATCGAATTGCATAGATTCCATCCCGCTCAATTCTTGATTTAAAGAAAGGATTCATGTTTTTGTGAATACGCACTACATCAACTGAGCACTTGAACAAGCCCTCTAAAAACTCTTTCAAGTCGGCCAATAAAAATGGATTAGGAGTTTCTGTTTCTACACAAATATCCAAATCGCTTTGCTCTGTTTGCTCATTTCGTGATACGGAACCAAAAATACGCAAGGTCTTGATTCCAAAATCTTTAGTAATCTTGGAACTATTTTGCCTAATTATTGCTATATAATCTTGAACTGTTCTCATAACACTTATCTTTTAAGACAGTGCAAATATAAGTGATTATCTGGTATCTTCCAAACTTTTTGCCAAGTTTTTGCAATTCATCCCACAAAATATCATTTTAAAACTTTGATACATTCATATATTAATCGTAATTTTCTCTTATTAAGACTATTCTGAATGGGTTAAAAAGAATGCATCCAATACTTCCTCAAACACATCATTAGGACTCATTTTATTGAAGAGACGCATAGAAGTTTTGAGTTTCAGCACGTCAATTCCGCTTCCCATGATATATTTGATATCCTTATCCTTGTGGAGCAAGAGCGCCTTGCAGCATTCACGGAGTCTATCACCCAGAATTTCATGTTCAACATAGGCTCTGGCTTCACCCTCGCCATCCAAGCCATAGTATTTTGAATTGTAACTATGTCCGAGTCCCTTCTGTTGCGGGAAGATATACCATATCCAATGGCTTTGTTTTCTACCTTCTTTCAGTTCACTCAAAGCCTGGGTATAGGCAACCTCCTGTGCATCCAGGAAGCGCAAGAGATCATAGTGTGGCTGCTGAGCCTTTGGATATCCGATACTGTCCGAAGGTGTAGAATCGGACGCTAAGTTTTCACCAACGACAATTTTCTCATGATCAATTCGTTTGGGGCATTTACCGGGAACGAATAAAGCACTCAAAGACTTCACAAAAGTGACACCTAATTTAAAAACATTCATCCTCGTTTTAACGTTTTATCTAATTCTACAGCAGTTCCGTTCGCAAATGGATAGGGAGCAATAACCTTCACCTTATATGGTGACACCACATACATGATTCCCAGGCCAACACCAGCCAAAACGACCAGGCTGCCTAAGGACCAAAGTATATTTTAATCCTTTCTTCATTACATTTTCTCATTGAGCGGTTCTCTAGTAACCGAGACGCTCCATCAAAGAATCTATATCCCCACCATTTCTACGCCACTCATCATTGTCGCCATATTGACCATCTGTTAACGTATAAAAAAGATCACGTTCGTTATCATCTTCTTCATAACCACAATAATCTTCGTCATCAAAATCATCATTATCCATAATCCCAATATTTAGAATTTAACCAATCTATTACATTTGCTTATACCAATCTTGTTGGAAAGACAAATATACGACCTATATCTTCCGTTGGCAGCATTTGTAATCCCTTTATTGTAAAGATATTGAAATTTTCAAAATCACGTATATTAATGCTCCGCAATAAAACAGGTTTCTCGCCACGATTGTAGACACATACAGTAATACATATATTACGACAATACCCATCACCATCTGGACGCAATTCAAAAATCACATCCCAAGAACCCTCATCATTCTTATGTATGTTACAATTTGATATTTTAATCTCATACATCTTTTCAAGTTGAGAATCTTGCGAAAGCAGAAAATTGAGTTTACCCTCTTCCGTATTTGGCACGGAAGTTACGGGAACATACATACCATAATTTTGACAAACATCTTTGGCTGCAACATACCATACGTAATTATTCTCCTTAAATGAAGGCCTAATTTCTAACTTTACAAAATTACTGATTTTCAACTCCAAAATGGAAAAATCGTGTTCAGACATTATTTCATTTACATTTCTAGCAGTAAAACTTTCATCATAGCGTAGCTCTTTCAGTCCATTCCACCTGAATATAACAAGATACTCTTCACCTGACTTTAACACAGCTTTATTACTACCATTAACAATGCATTTTTGTGTGTTCATATCACGCAAGCAATCATAATTCCATACCTCCTCCCTAGCCAATTCATATCCTTCGATATAAGTTAGTCCAGCCGCATTTCTCTTGAGTATCCGCTTGCCGTCAAAGCGAAAATAAATTTTGTTGTCGATCTCAATTTCACTACTAGAAATATTCTTCACACAAATATGGTATGTTATACCTTGAAGATTGATTTTATACCCATCCAATCTAAATTGCAAGCCATTGGCTACAAAACCATTAAACCATTCTTTTTCCATAGTTCTATTCTTTATTGATTACTATTTCATTTGTATATAACCTCAGATGAAGCGATGCCCAATCATCGCTTCTTTCCGAAAATGGCATTCAATACCATCTTTCCTATTTTTCTCTCCAATCCAGCCTTAGAGGTAGGAATACCAGTTTCACGAGCAAACTTCTGTTTAGCCTGCGTGATACCGAGTGCCCGATTTAAGGAGAATGATACTCCTGGAATTTTAAACTTTGACATAAGCTAATCATATATTAAAATTAATCATTTACCAATTTCTTGAATTGCGTCATGCCATCCTCCTTTTTTATAAATTGCAAGAAGATGACGAAAGCCATCCCCGTAAATTGGGTCTGTACACTTCTTCATATTCTCAATCGCCGCATCAGCCTCTTTAGCATGAATTGCCTTCAAGACAATATAACTTCCTAAATCGAGTTCTTTGACATCGTTGAAAATAGTCTTATCAAATAGATCTCTTAGGTGGGTTTTGTCCGTCAATGAAATGCTTAGAATCTGCAAAACTTCATATGTCGAGCGTTTCAATTGCATATCATGGTGCACAATAGCCACGAGACAATAAGTGATAATGGCAACACTATCAAGTACGTTTCATTGCAAAATACTGCATAAAAGACTATAATTCAACTGTTTCAAAGATTGAATTGCCCTTTTTTATTGGACAGTAGTGCTATTATTTCTTAGACAAAAGTATTCTCCTTATTCCAGTCCCCACATATCATTCAGCATACTGATCGCAGACGCCGAACGGAAGACATGATTGCGGAAGGTGATGATGGCTTCGGGGGCAAGATGGTCTTCGAAGGAGTTGACCAGGAAATCAGCCTCGAGCAGGATGCGGTGATCGAGGCTGGTAACATTCTTATAAGTATGGTGATGGGCAATGAGCCAGCAGATTCTTTCTATCTGTGCGGCTGTGAATCCATCGACTTCTGTCAGGACTTTTCTTGCCTCATCAGGACCTAATTCTTCCTGATGCTTGCCATCGCAGTTGCCGTATTTGGCTTCTGAAACGTGAATGCCCACATCGTGGAGGATAGCAGCTGCTTCGAGCACGAAGAGGTCTTCCTCGTTCATCCCCTCTGAGACCGCTATCATACGGGCAAAGTCGTGCACCTTTACGAAATGCTGGATGCGTGGCGCATCGCCACCGTCATATTTTATCATCTCCCTCATCAACAGGGCGAGTGTCAATTCCTTGTTCGTCATCGCTTTATTTTCTGACAGGTATTACTTTTCATTATTGATATACTCCAGAATCTGTTCTGCATGTATCTTGGTCTTGATCTCCTTGGGAGTGAAGATTTTCTCGATGATGCCTTCTTCGTTAACGAGATAGGTGGTACGAAGGATTCCGATGGTCTTTCTGCCGCAGGTAACCTTCTCGCCCCAGCAGCCGAGTTCCTGCAATAGGGTAGTCTCGGTATCAGCAATAAGAGGGAACTGAAGCCCCTTGGTTTCGGCAAACTTCTTCTGCAAAGCCTGTTTGTCCTTGCTCACACCGATAATCTCGTAACCTGCAGCTGCCAACTCCTCTTTGTGAGCTTGCAAAGAACAAGCCTCAGCAGTACAACCGCTGGTGTTGGCTTTCGGATAACTATAGAGTACTATCTTGCGACCCCGAAAGTCGCTTGCCTTGATCTCACGTCCGTCCTGGTCTATGCCAAGAATCTCAGGAATTTTATCTCCTATATTCATAATCTTAATTGTTAATTTTGTTTTCTGTTCTTTTTGTCACAAACTTTTGATGATAAATACAATGCATGGTTACGGCAATTTATTGCCTTGCCTTGACCACTTTTACAACAAAGGAAAATTTCTTGTTCTTTATAGGAAAGTAAGATGATTTTGCAGATGCTTTATGGAGAATATGGGCTCAGTTATTTGTCATTATAATGTCCTTCTACATCTAATACAAAGACAGTTATGACTTCATCATGAATCTCATAGATGATTCTGTCATGGGCAGTGATATGTCTCGAATACAAAATAGAGTTTCCTCCTATCAAAGCCTCAGGATGACCGATACCTGTTCTTGGGTGATCCATGAGTTCATGATATATCTTTTGATATTTTTTGAATAGCTTTGGATTGGATTTCTACCATTTCTTGATGACATCTTCTGCACTCATGGATGTAATGACTGTGTAAATCATAAACTCGCAAAGTAATTGTCTATATCATCATGCGATTTCAATGTGGTATATTGACCACAATGAATTTCCTCTCTCACCTTGTCAATCTTATCCTGCAAGTCGGGAGTAATGACATTTTCTTCCACAGTCTTGTCCTTTCTCATGACATCCGTGAGAATAGATTCCACGTAATTGTTAAGGCTGCAATTAGTAGCCTTAGCTCGTTCCTTTAGCTCCTCGAGAAGCTCTGATGGTAGCCTGAATGACGTAGGCACGCGTAATGTTGATGAGCTCATATTCTTCGTTTTAATTCTTATTTGTTGCAAAGATAATGCAAACAAGTGCAATGAAAGCTTGCTTTCAAATTGCCGAGTGCAGCTTATCTTCTACAAAGATAATAAAAATACTGGGAATCAAGGTGATTCTTATGATTTTTAACACTGATAATCATATTTATAGTTGCTCTTTATTCTTGCTTTTTTAGCATCACAATAATCACATCAAAGTAATTGCGACGTTATGGAAAAGACCGTAGAATGGCAACTAAATGCTTTTTACGGGACTTCATTAGTTTTATATAACCATTAGCGATTGTAAAAGACTTTTTAATATACCCTTATTTTTCTCATCGTTGTATACTTTAAGTATTTTTTCATTTATAATATATTCTCACTAGTGTCCCGTTTAAACGGGACACTAGTGATAGATAATCACAATTATAGTTGTTTAGCCAAAGTTTCCTTCACAAAATTTGTGAATATCGAATTTATATATTATCTTTGCAACATCAAAACATAAAGGTTATGATAGTAAATTTCAACGAGGATTATCTGCGTGATCTATATAGTTCTGGCAAATCTGATAAAAAGCATCGCTTTCAACCGCAAATAGTTAGAAAGTATATTCGAGTGATAGACCTTATGATATCGGAAGATAACGTTCAAGGCCTATGGAAATATAATTCTCTCAATTATGAACGGTTAGAAGGAAACAAGGAAGGATAGTCCTCGGTAAGAGTGAATGATCAGTATCGAATAGAATTTGAAGAAGAATTTGAGGATGGTCAGACTATTGCAACCATATGTAATATAACAGAATTATCAAACCATTATAAATGAAATAGTTATGAGCAACGATAAAAAAACAATAAAGGAAATGCGGGCAAACGATATGACTCCGGCTTTTCCTACGCATCCTGGAGATGTTCTGAAGAATGAGATAGAATATCGTGGAATTTCTCAGCGACAGTTGGCGGAGGAAATGGGGATTGCCTATTCTGCTCTGAATGAAATTCTGAATGCTCGTCGTCCTGTAACGGAAAAAACGGCCCTGCTCTTTGAGGCTGCACTTGGAGTGAATGCTGAGCCTTTGTTGAAAATGCAGATGAGATATAATCTGCAATCAACAAAAAATGATTCTACCTTTATGGCCAGATTGGCAAAAGTTAGAAGAGTGGCTGCAGCCTTGTAAAAAGAAGGCCTGCAGTTTTTATTCCAGTCCACACATTTCAGTAGATTGCTGATAATGGCATAGGCATATACGCTACGCTTCCAGTAGGAAGGTTAATCCGCTGATTCCGATATAGGCATAGATGATGTATTTGAGCAGGGAGCCGCTGAGGTGCCTGAACACCCAGGAGCCTATCAGGTTGCCAATGAAGACTCCGGCGATTCCGTAGATATAACCTATGGAGACCGTGGTGGTGAAGAAACCATTGTAGGCTCTTGCCAGTGTCATCATCAGATTGCCTGCCAGGAAATAGGTCTGCGTCATCGCCAGATAGCGATCCTTGTCTGGCTCAGAACTGACGAAATAGAGTACGGCTGGTGGTCCCTGCATTCCGAAGAATCCTCCCATCAGTCCGCTCAATGTTCCTGCCGTAACCTGCACAGGCAGCGTTGTCTTTACCTTGATGCGCTTGCTGAAGAAGGCGAAGTAGATGCTCACAATGATCAGTGTAATGCCTAACAATATGTTCAGAATATGATATTCCATCCGCCGGAGCACGAAGATAGCTCCGATGGAGATGATGATGAAGGTGAAAAGAATGGGCAGCAGCCGCCTCCAGGTGATGTACTTGTATTTCTGAATAACGATAATCAGGGAGGTGGTCATCGCCAGAATGCCCGAGAGGGTTGTTGCCTCACCGAAGGAAGGCATGATAGAGGGGAGCATCGTCATGATGAAGATGCCAAAACCGAAGCCAGTGGTGCGTTGTACAAAACTGGCTCCGATGCTCAACAGGAAGAGTTCTACTACTATCTGATCCATTCTATAGTATTATTTATCTGAGCTTTCTGATAACTCTTGTAGGTTTGCTTTGTGGCAAGCACTGCTATACATACGAAAGTTAAGTTACTTGTATGTCTGAGGTTGAATATCGATTGCGAAATTACAACATTTTATTTAATGGTGCAAATACTATAAACAAAAAAATGACCCGACATCTCACTAAATTTAAATTTAGTTTGGTGTCGGGTCTTATTATGAAGTGATTTATTTTTCTTTACAGAACTTTCTTATGTACGGAAGTTATGGAAGTTTCAACTTACGTATTTGAGAAAGTAGAGTCATATTACTCTCTGCATATCAGCGCTTTACTTGATCATGCTGACGCTTCTCTTGAGGAAGGCGTCGAGGGCAGCACCCTTGAGCATGCCGTTCTGCAGTAGGGCGAGGTCGATGAGCTGATGTACGATATTGTTGTCCTTAGCGTAATCGGCTATGATGTTGTCGCGCTTCTGCTTCTCGTCGCTCACGGCCTTCTGGGTGTTCTGCAGGTCGTCCTTCTCTTCCTGGGTAATCTCCTCGGGCTTCTTCTTGTCTTGCGACTGGTGCAGAACAGCCAGTCGGGCTTCCTGTCCCTTCAGCTCTGCCAGTACAGGTTTCAGTGCCTCGGCTGTATGCTGCTCGGCATCGGCGAGAACCTTCTTTACGAGCTCGTGGTCGCTGTTGAGCACGATGTTGTAGCTGTTGGGCATCTGTCCGTAGAAGTTCATGCCTGCCTGGAACTGGCTCATGGCCTTCATGCGTCGCATATACTCGTTCTGAGTGATGAGTACGGGCTGGTTGGCTTCGCCCAAGGCCTGTATCTCTACGAAGAACTCTGTCTTGTCGAGCTTAGGCATCTGTGAGCGGAATACCTGTGACAGATTGGCAGTCTGTTCGTCTGTCAGGTCTGTCTTCTTGGCATCCTCCTTGACGATGAGTCGGTCGATGATGTCGGCATCTACACGTGTGAAGCGCGATTTCTCGAGCTTCTGCTCCAGCATGTTGACCATTGGAGTGTCGAGCTGTCCGTCCATCATGAGTACCGAGTAGCCCTTGTTCTTGGCAGCCTCGATGTAGGAGTATTGTTCCTCCTTGTTGTTGGCGTAGAGGTATACCAGGTTGCCGTCCTTGTCGGTCTGGTTGTCCTTGATGAGGGTCTTGTATTCCTCGAAGGTGAAGTACTTGCCGTCTACGTCCTTGAAGAGTGCGAAGTCCTTGGCGCGGTCGTAGAAGTCTTCCTGCGAGAGCATTCCGTAGTTGATGAAGATCTTCAGGTCGTCCCATTTTTCCTCGTACTCCTTGCGGTTCTCCTTGAAGATGGAGTTGAGTCGGTCGGCCACTTTCTTGGTGATGTAGGTGGCGATTTTCTTCACGTTGCTGTCGCTCTGCAGATAGCTTCGGCTCACGTTGAGCGGGATGTCTGGCGAGTCGATGACGCCATGCAGCAGGGTGAGGAACTCAGGCACGATGCCTTCCACCTGGTCGGTAACGAACACCTGGTTGCAGTAGAGCTGTATCTTGTTGCGCTGCATGTCGATGTTGTTCTTGATGCGTGGGAAGTAGAGGATACCTGTCAGATTGAATGGGAAGTCCACATTGAGGTGAATCCAGAAGAGGGGCTCGTCCTGCATGGGGTAGAGGGTGCGGTAGAAGTTCTTGTAGTCCTCGTCCTTGAGTGTGCTTGGCGTCTTGGTCCAGAGGGGCTCTACGCTGTTGATGATGTTGTCCTCATCGGTCTCTACGTTCTTGCCGTCCTTCCATTCTGTCTTTTTGCCGAAAGCCACGGGCACAGCCATGAACTTGCAGTACTTGTTGAGCAGCTCCTCTATCTTGTTCTTCTCGAGGAACTCCTTGCAGTCGTCAGCTATGTGGAGCACGATGTCGCTACCACGCTCCGCCTTGTCGGCGTCCTCTATCTCGAAGGCTGGTGATCCGTCGCAGCTCCATTTCACGGCCTTGCTTCCCTCGCGATAGCTCTTGGTGATGATCTCCACCTTGCTTGCTACCATGAATGAAGAGTAGAAGCCGAGTCCGAAGTGTCCGATGATGGCATTGGCGTTCTCCTTGTATTTGTCGAGGAAGTCGGTCACTCCCGAGAAAGCTATCTGGTTGATATATTTGTCTATCTCCTCCTCGGTCATTCCGATGCCGTGGTCGCTGATGGTCAGGGTTCCGGCCTCCTTGTCGAGGGTGACGCGCACGGTGGTGTCGCCTATCTCGCCCTTGAAGTCGCCCTGGGCAGCCAGAGTCTTCAGCTTCTGTGTGGCGTCTACGGCGTTGGATACCATCTCGCGCAGGAAGATGTCGTGGTCTGAATATAAGAATTTCTTGATGACAGGGAAGATGTTCTCTGTCGTTACTCCGATATTACCTTTTTGTGCCATAATATTGATATGTTTATTTAGTTGTTTTTATTGTTCGATTCATTCGATTGACCATGTCCTCGCAAAATGTGTGCCAAAAAGGAGGGGCATCTGTCATGTTTTGATTTATTTTTAGCTTTTTGTTCTCTTTTGTTTGGTCGTAGCAACTATTTTTCTTACCTTTGCAACCATCTTTCAAGAAGTGGATGAGTCTTCGACTATTCCCACTGAATTTTGACCATCATGGACTATACAATAACTAAACAAGCTATTATTGCTGATTACTATACATTTCACTACGAGGAGCTTCTTGCCTTCGTGGCATCTCGCCTTCATGTTTATTCTGATGAGGCTGAAGACATTGTCCAGAATATCTTCCTGCGCCTTCTGCAAACCGACAAGATGATTACTCCCATTACGCTTCCCTGCCTGGTCTACACCATGGCTCGCCATCTGATATGTGATTTTTGGCGGCACAGGAAGCGGGTAGAAGAGCATGAGCATTTCATACAGGGCAGCATGGGTACGGCAGGTTGTGGCGAGTCGGTCGAGATGGTTTATTCGGTTGTGGAGATTACCGAACTCATGGAGCGTGGCATTGCCCGTCTTAGCGAGAAGCAGCGCAAGGTGTACCGTCTTAACGTGTACGACGGCATGAAGGTGGGAGAGATTAGCCGTGAACTGAGGCTCAACTACAAGTGTGTGGAAAACCGACTGGGTGCAGCACGAAAGGAAGTGCGGGGCTATATGAAGCGCATGTTGGCATAATCTCCTCTCACACCGAATGCTGCGTTTCTCACGCTCGCTCAGAGAAATCTCACACCGAATGCCATGTTTCTCACGCTCGCTCAGGGAAATGTCACACCGAATGCCACGAAATTATCTCCGAATGCTATGTGGAGCAAAGGGCTTGTTTCCTTTAACTCCTTACCGCCTATAATATCCTGATTCTTCGACCTTTAAGGCTGTTGTCTTAACTCCTTAATTCCATTAACTCCTTTACTCCTGAAAACTCCTCTTTTAACTCCCTAACTACACGATTGTTTGTTTTTTACAAATAATCGTTCTCTTTTTATAAAGACGATGTGGAAAGAAAGCAGTACTTTTGCAGCGAGAAAAAGAAATAAAAATATTAACGCTTAATAAATAGTATTATGGTTGAAGAAAAGAAATACAGAGTAGAGTCCGACCTTCTGGGTGAACTCAAGGTTCCAGCAGAAGCTCTTTATGGTGTGCAGACACAGCGTGGTATCAACAACTACCACATCTCGCGCAAGACTATGGTCGACAACCCTGACTTCATTATCGCTATCGCTTTCGTGAAGCTGGCTGCCATTGAGACCAATCATTCCTTGGGCGTGATCAACGATGAGATCTCGGGTGCCATCGCTCAGGCCTGCCGAGAAATCATTGAGGGCAAATGGCATGAGAACTTCCCTATAGATATGGTACAGGGTGGTGCAGGTACATCGGTCAACATGAACGCCAACGAGGTGATCGCCAACCGTGCACTCGAAATCATGGGTCATGAGAAGGGCGACTACCAGTATTGCTCACCCAACGACCATTGTAACTGCGGACAGAGTACCAACGACGTTTATCCTACCAGTATCCGTCTGGCGCTCATCCGTATGAACACGCATCTCGTGGGTGCCCTTACAGGATTGATAAGCGCCTTCCGTTATAAGGCTGATGAGTATTCCGACGTCATCAAGATGGGACGCACACAGTTGCAGGACGCTGTGCCTATGTCGTTCGGACAGGAGTTCAATGCCTATGCCAACAATCTGGAGGAGGAAATCCTTAATCTGGAGCGCAACGTGAAACTGCTGCACGAAATCAATATGGGTGGTACAGCCATCGGTACAGGTCTGAACGCTGTTCCTGGTTTCGCCAAACTTTGTGCAGCCAACCTGAGCAAGTTGACGGGCGAGAACTTTGAGACTGCTACCGACCTTGTTGAGGCTACTCCCGACACGGGTGCCTACGTGAGCTATTCGTCTGCTCTGAAGCGTCTGGCTGTTAAGTTGTCTAAGATATGCAACGACTTGCGACTCATGGCTTCTGGTCCTCGCTGCGGTCTCAACGAGATTAATCTGCCTCCTAAGGCTCCTGGATCTTCTATCATGCCAGGCAAGGTGAACCCAGTTATCCCTGAGGTGACCAATCAGGTTTGCTTCAAGGTAATCGGCAATGACACCACTATCAGCTTCGCAGCAGAGGCTGGTCAGCTGGAGTTGAACGTGATGGAGCCTATCATCACAGAGAGCCTCTTCGAGAGCCTTACATGGATGAAGAATGCCATAGAGACCCTTACCTCGGAGTGCATCCTCGGCATTACAGTGAACAAGGAACGTTGCTACGAAATGGTAAAGAACAGCATCGGTATCGTGACTGCCCTCAATCCCATCATTGGCTACAAGAAAAGTACCAAAGTGGCTAAGGAGGCTCATGAGACAGGCCGCTCAGTCTACGACATCGTGATAGAGCAGGGCATCATGAGTAAGGAGGAACTCGACAAGGCGCTCGATCCTAACGAGATGCTGCAGTCGCATAAGTTCACTTTGAAATAATGAATGTTTCGCGTTTGTGTTAAAGGTTTAAGTTAAAAGCTACGTTGAAGCCTGCTGCTCCTGCGGCTTTGGTTGGCAGGGGCGGGCTTAAGTTTTTCTGAATTAAGGTTGATAATCTTGGGCTGGAGGCATTTTGCTTCCAGCCATTTGGGGTTGAATACTTAGCCATAAAACATTTGGCTTTAACTTCTCTATTTTCTTTGAGTTCTCTATTTGCGAAAGTTGAGTAAATGATAGAAGTTTCGGATAGTGTTAGTCTCTTTACTCATAAGTAGGTATTTAATCGGAATACCTATTTTTAATGACGTACGAAATTTGGAGATATCTCAGATTATATCTATTTTTGCACTCAGAAACAGAAATCGTATAGAGACGATAAGTATCGTGCTTCAAGCGTTTTTGTTAATGTTTTATGTAATAAAAAAAATATTAAAGTATTATGATTATTGAAAATGTTCATGCAAGAGAAATCTTGGATTCCCGCGGCAACCCTACAGTAGAGGTTGAGGTTACATTAAAGTCGGGTATTGTGGGTCGTGCTTCTGTTCCATCAGGTGCGTCGACAGGCGAAAACGAGGCTTTGGAACTTCGTGATGGTGATAAGAACCGCTATGGTGGTAAGGGCGTCTTGAAGGCTGTGGAGAATGTGAACAAGGTGATTGCGCCTGCCTTGGTGGGCTTCTCTGCCTTGGAACAGCGCGCCATTGACTACAAGATGCTGGAACTCGACGGTACCAAGACCAAGTCGAACCTGGGTGCAAATGCTATTCTCGGTGTGTCTCTGGCTGTGGCACATGCTGCTGCCGAGTATCTGCACATCCCCTTGTATCGCTACATCGGCGGTTGCAATACCTACACCCTTCCTGTTCCTATGATGAACATCATTAATGGTGGTGCTCACTCTGATGCACCTATTGCCTTCCAGGAGTTCATGATCCGTCCTGTGGGTGCTCCTTCCGAGAAGGAGGCCATCCGCATGGGTGCCGAGGTGTTCCATGCATTGGCTAAACTGCTGAAGAGCCGCGGCCTTTCTACTGCCGTAGGTGATGAGGGCGGTTTTGCTCCTGCACTCGATGGTATCGAGGATGCACTCGAGAGCATCTGTCAGGCCATTAAGGATGCTGGCTATGAGCCAGGAAAGGATGTGAAGATAGCCATGGACTGTGCTGCCAGTGAGTTTGCCGTTCAGGAGAATGGTGAGTGGTATTATGATTACCGCCAGTTGAAGGATGGTAAGAAGAAGGATCCTAATGGCAAGAAACTGACTGCTGAAGAGCAGATCAAATTCCTGGAAGAACTGATTACCAAGTATCCTATCGATTCTATTGAGGATGGTCTTGATGAGAACGATTGGGACAACTGGGTGAAGTTGACTGCTGCCATTGGCGACCGTTGCCAGTTGGTAGGTGACGACCTCTTTGTTACAAATGTGAAGTTCCTCGAAAAGGGCATCAAGATGGGTGCAGCCAACTCTATCCTTATCAAGGTAAACCAGATTGGTTCTCTTACTGAGACCCTGGATGCTATTGAGATGGCTCATCGTCATGGTTACACTACGGTTACTTCCCATCGCTCGGGTGAAACCGAGGATACTACAATAGCTGATATTGCTGTGGCAACCAACTCGGGGCAGATCAAGACGGGTTCAATGAGTCGTACCGACCGTATGGCTAAGTACAACCAGCTTATCCGCATCGAAGAGCAGTTGGGTAATCGCGCAGCCTATGGCTATAAGAAGTTAAAATAATTGTGATAGTTTTTTTTAAATTTAGCGTAATCCTTTCACCATGACAATACACGATTAGAATAGAATAGATCAGATATACGAGAATACATGGGCATGGATGGCTGAGAGAGTTGTCCATGCTTTTTTTCGTTTTTTATGTCACTAATGTAATTTCCCGAAACCCATGCTCATGGCTATCAGAAGCAAGCTACTTATGCCCTTCTCTTAGGTTTCATCACCTTTCATCGTCTTTCTCAGCCTTTGTTTCTGTAGGCGAGGGGAGTCATGCCGGCACGCATTTTGAAGAAGTTGGTGAGGGCGCTCTGGTCGCTGAAACTCAGGGCGTCGGCTATTTCGCCAATTGACATGCTGGAATGAGAAAGGAGGTTGCAGGCTTCCTTGTAGATGAGCGAGGTGACGTGCTCGTTGATGGTAGAGCCGCTTATCTCCTTGACCAAGCGCGAGAGGTAGGCCGTGGAGACATTCATCTTGCTGGCGTAGAAACGGATCTGGCGCTCCTTACGGAAGTTGCGGTACAGGTGATGGAGGAAGATTTCGTACACCTCCTTCTTGTGCTTGAAGTCGTGGGAGATGGATCGTTCCTCGTAGGGCAGCTCCTCGAGGATGAGGCGAAGCACGTTGAACATCGACTGTATCATCTCAACCTTGTTGATGTGTTGATGGCGCACGATGTTGTGAATGATGTTGAACACATCGCTCACGCTCTTGTGCTTCTCCTCCGTGAGGTGGTAGATGGTGTTTTCGTCCACCATGTCGGTATCTACGAGAACACATTCTGCCTTGAAGTCAGGCGTCAGTTCTATCTCGTTGATGACGTGTCGTGAGGTCATGACGAGGAGGCTGTCGGCGTTGAGCGTCTTCCTCTCGTCTTGTTCGCTGATGACTATGGTGGCTGTGCCTTTCCTGATGAGCAGGAGTTTGGTGAAGAGTGTGCGCTGTTGCACCATTTCCTTGAAATGATGGAGCACATCGACACCCGTAGGTAGGGTGAACCCTACTGAAATATAGGCGGCATAAGCGCCAAAAATGTCTGTCAACTGATATTTATTGGCAAACTCTTCCAGGTTGTATATCTGTTGTTGTTTCACGGTTATGTGGTTTTTAAGTTATCATTTTTTTACTTGTTACTTGGCTTCTTCCATTTTTCTGAGTTCTTTCTCAAACCGTTGCCAGTAGAGGGCGCCGGCGATGGTGAGTCCGAAGGGGAAGGCTATCCAGATGCCCAGGATACCCATGCCGAGAGGGAATCCGAGGGTATAGCCCATAGGTAGGGAGATGACGAAGTAGGCGATGAAGGCGTAGAGCACCATCGGACGCACGCAGGCGATGCCGCGAAGAGCATTGGCAAAGCTGTATTGCAGTCCGTCGCCAAACTGATAGACCATCATCATGATGATGAGCAACGCCACGTATTGCTGCACCTCCACGTTGTCGTTGAACCAGCCTCCTATCTGATGGCGCAGGAGCAGTACGGGCAGACCCATACAGATGGAGAACATCAGGTTGAGTCGCCAGCCGTCATAGGCATTGCGGCGAACCGCCTGATAGTCTTTCTGACCAACGAAGTGACTTACACGGATGGCCATGGCGGCAGCCATACCCGAGAGTACGAGATAGAAGAGCTGGGAGAGGGTGATCATCACCTGGTGGGCTGCCAAAGGTATGGTTCCGAGCCATCCCACCATCACACAACTGAGGGTGAAAGCCGACGACTCCATGCCCAACTGCAGGGCTACGGGCCATCCTAAGCGGTTCATCTCGCGGAAGTCGGCCTTGGTGATGCTGCTATGCAAAATGTCGTGACGGTACTGTGCGAACTTCTTCCTGCCTATCACGATTCCCACCATGGCTGCTGCCATGAGCACACGGCTCAGCAAGGTAGAGATTCCGGCTCCGAGAAGTCCCAGTTCGGGGAATCCTGCCACACCATAGATGAGCAGCCAGTTGCCGAAGATGTTGACCACGTTGCCTGCTATCATCACCCACATCGCCACACGCGTCTCTGCCACGCCATCAAGAAATTGCTTCATGGTGTAGAATATGCCCATGAAGAGTACCGAGACGAGGTTGACGATGAAGTAGGGACGGATGAGGGCGAGCAGCTCTTCGGGTTGTCCGATGTGCGAGAGGTTGAGGTAGAGCACCACAAGCGCTATGGAGAGAAGGGTGCCCGTAAGCATATTGGCAAAGAGCGAGTTGCGCACCTTCTGTCCGATGCTGTCGATACGTTCCTCGCCATAGAGTCGGCCGATGATAGGAGTCAGACCATAGGTGAAGCCCATGTACATGACGAACACCAGGGTATAGATGTTGTTGACAAGTCCTGCCGCAGCCAGTTCTTCCGTGCTGTGGTGACCTATCATGATGGTGTCGGCAAAACCTAAGATGATGGTTCCTAACTGTCCTATGACGATAGGTATGCCAATGCTTAATAGATTCTTATAGTAATGTCTTTGTGTTCCTGTTATTTTTTTGCTCATATATAACATCTTGTCTGTTATTCATGCAAAGATAATGCAAATCGAATGCAGAATATCAAGCTTGCTTGAATATTTTGCTGAGTGCAGCTTATCTTATGCAAAGATACAACGTTTTCTTGTAACATACAAAAAAAATGCAGAAAATGTGCTGTCTCTTAGTATCTTTATGAAAGTCTGTAGAACAGAAAGCTATTGAGTTGTCGCTGGGTTCAGAAGGTTAAGATGAGTATAAACGAAAAACAGAACAGTGTGTCGGTCGTGACACCTGTCCTGTTGTATGATGTACTGAGGCTCTGTTGCCTTAAAAATCTTTATCGGCAGTAAGATTCAGTTTTACTTTTTTACCTTTTTACTTTTTTACCTTTATTACAATCCTCTTGCTTTGAGCAGGCCAGAAGCATCAGGTTGCTTCATGCCAGTGAAGTCGGTAAACATTTCGAGCTGATCCTTGGTATTGCCGCGGCTGAGAATCTTGGTGCGGAAAGCCTGACCAACAGCAGGGTCGAGTGCTCCATGCTGAGCGAAGTAGTCGGCTACGTTGACAGCGAGAACCTCTGTCCACAGATAGCTGTAATAGCCTGCTGCATAGCCACCTCCCCATACGTGGTTAAAGTAAGTGGTAGAGTATCGTGGAGGTATCTGAGTATTGAGAACTTCTGACTTGAAGAGAGCTTCTTTCTCGAAGGCTCCAGCCATGTAGGCAGAAGGAACCTGTTCGGGAGTCAGTTCGTGCCAAGCCAGGTCGAGACAGGTGGCAGCTAAGTTCTCGCCCAAGGAATAGGCTGTCTGGAAGTTGATGCTCTTGAGCATGCGTTCCTTCAGGGCTGCTGGCATAGGAGCGCCTGTTTCAGTATGACGGGCAAAGTGGTCGAACACCTCAGGAATGGAAGCAAACGACTCATTAAACTGCGAAGGCATTTCTACGAAGTCTCGTGCTACGGCTGTACCGGAAAGGGTGTTGTACTGGCAGTCGGAGAGTATGCCGTGCAGGGCGTGACCGAACTCATGGAACATGGTGCAAACCTCGTCCCAGGTGATGAGTGAAGGCTGTCCTTCGGGAGCCTTGGCGTTGTTGCATACATTATATATAATAGGCAACTGACCGCGCTGTCTGCTCTGCTTGGCGAAAGCGCTCATCCATGCGCCACCTCGCTTGGTAGGACGGCGGAAGAAGTCGCTATAGAAGAGAGCCAGAGGCTTACCGTTCTTATCGCTCACCTCAAACACCTTCATGTCGGGATGATAGGTTGGGATGTCCTTGCGCTGTTTGAAGTTAAGACCATATACCTTGTGGGCAGCATAGAACACACCGTTGATCTGTACGCTGTCGATATTGAAATAAGGTTTTATCTCGTCGTCTGTAATGTTGAGGAGTTCCTTCTTCATCTTTGCGGAATAGTAGAATCGGTCGTAGGGCTGCAGCTTGAAGTCATTACCCTCCAGTTTCTGAGCGTATTCTTCGATAGCCTTGGTCTCTGCCTCAGCCTTGGGAGTGTATTCCTTGATGAGCTGTCCCAGGAAGTTGTTCACGTTCTGACTGTTCTTCGCCATGGTCTTCTCGAGCGAGTAGTCGGCATAGTTGTTGTAGCCCATGAGCTGTCCCTTCTCGGCACGCAACTTGGCTATTTCGGTAACGATAGGGAAGGTGTTGAACTCTGGATTGGTGGCATCGGCACGATGGATACTTGCCTCGTACACACGGCGGCGAAGGTCGCGGTTGGCAAGCGAGGCGAGGATAGGCTGCTGGGTGGTGTTGATGATTACCACGCAGTAAGGAGCCTTACCGCCACGGCTCTCTGCATCTTTCTTGCACTGAGCTATATCAGCATCGCTCAGGCCAGCCAACTCGTCCTTGCTCTGTACCCATACCACAGCATTGTTGGTGGCTGCAGGCAAGAGGTTATCCCATTGCTCCTGCAGTTGCGAGATGCGGGTATTGATCTGCTTCATGCGCTCCATCTTCTCTGCCGACAGCAAGGCGCCAGAGCGAACAAAACGCTTGTAGGTCTGCTCGGTCAGGCGAAGATCTTCGCCCTTGAGTTTCTTCAGTTCGTTGTCGTAAACGAACTTGATGCGGTTGAAGAGTTGCTTATTGAAAGAAATCTCGTTGTCCAGATCGGTAAGCAAAGGCATCACCTTCTTCTGAGTTTCTGCAATGCCAGGAGTTTTGTGGGCGCTCGTGAGTCCGAAGAAGACGTTGCTCACACGGTCGAGCAGGAGTCCGCTCTCTTCGAAAGCGAGGATGGTGTTCTGGAAGGTTGGTTTCTTCTTGTTGTTGACAATCTTCTGGATGTTCTCACGCTGGCTCTTGATGGCTATCTCGAAGGCAGGAAGATAGTCGCTCTCCTGAATCTTGCTGAAATCGGGAGCGCCGAAAGGCAGAGTGCTCTTTACGAGAAGCGGATTATGGGTGGAAGAACTGGCACCAGCGGATTGGGCAAACGTAGTGGCTGGCATCTGCAGGAGGGCAGTGGCCAGGCCGAAGGTAAGTAATGTTTTGTTTAGTCTCATGTTGGTCTTTTCTTGCAAAGTTACGACTTTTTTTCGATAAATATGCAAAAACGTATAAAAAAAGCCGAGAGGACAAAAAAATCCTCTCGGCTTGCATTATATTACTGATATAGAAGAATCAGATTAGATTTCCTCGCTCCAGTCCTCCTGGCTCTTGCGAACGTAAGTCTGGTAGCGGAGCTTAGCCATCTTCTCTGCCTGAGAGAAGAGCTCATCAGCCTCCTTAGGGAATGCCTTCTGTACAGAGAGGTAACGAACCTCACCGAGCAGGAAGTCGCGGAAGTTCTCCCAGTTAGGAGCCTTTGAGTCGAGTGTGAATGGGTTCTTACCCTCATCAGCCAACAGTGGGTTGTAACGCCACAAGTGCCAGTAACCGCACTCAACAGCCAACTCTTCCTCGTGCTGTGAACGACCCATACCGCCCTTACGCTTCAAACCGTGGTTGATACATGGTGCGTAAGCGATGATGAGTGATGGACCTGGATAAGCCTCAGCCTCACGGATAGCCTTCAATGTCTGAGCATTGTCAGCACCCATAGCTACCTGAGCTACGTAGATGTAACCGTATGTAGTCTGCATCAAACCGAGATCCTTCTTACGGATACGCTTACCCTGAGCAGCGAACTGTGCGATGGCACCGAGTGGAGTAGACTTAGAAGACTGACCACCAGTGTTAGAGTAAACCTCAGTATCGAGTACCAAGATGTTAACATCCTCACCAGAAGCCAATACGTGGTCGAGACCACCGTAACCGATATCATAAGAAGCACCGTCACCACCGATGATCCACTGTGAACGCTTAACGAGGTAGTGATCCAAAGTCTTGAGCTCCTTGCAGATAGGGCAACCCTTCTCAGCGCCGGCAGCGATGAGAGGCTTCAACTCTGCAGCAGCCTCCTTAGAACCCTCTGAATCGTTCATGTTAGCAACCCACTTGTCAGCAGCTGCTACGAACTCAGCAGGAACATGCTCCTGAGCCTTAGCCTCCTCGAGCAAGTGAGCGATACGCTCCTTCATCTTCTTGTTACCCATTACCATACCGAGACCGAACTCGCAGAAGTCCTCGAACAATGAGTTGTCGAATGCAGGACCCTGACCCTTAGCGTTCTTTGTATATGGAGTTGATGGGATAGAAGCTGAGTAGATAGAAGAACAACCAGTAGCGTTAGCGATCATCTGACGATCACCGAAGAGCTGAGAAATCAACTTAACGTATGGAGTCTCACCACAACCAGAGCAAGCACCAGAGAACTCGAACAGTGGCTGAGCGAACTGAGAGTTCTTAGGACTCTGCTTGATGTCAACGAGATCCTGCTTAGAAGCAACGTTGTGTACGAGGTACTCCCAGTTAGCTGCTTCCTTAACCATATCCTCTGCGTCAACGTTGAATGGAACCATTGTCAACGCCTTCTCACCCTTCTTACCTGGGCAGACGTCAGCACAGTTACCACAACCCAGACAGTCGAGTACTGAAGTCTCGATGCGGAAGTGCATGCCAGCCAAAGCCTTAGGTGCCTTAACATCCTGAGTCTCGAGACCCTCGATGCCTGCGAGCTCCTCGTCGGTCAATACGAATGGACGGATAGCTGCGTGAGGACAAACGAATGAACACTTGTTACACTGGATACAGTTCTCAACGTTCCATACTGGTACGAATGCCTCAACACCACGCTTCTCGAATGCTGCAGTACCATTCTGCCATGTACCGTCAACTGTGTCGTGCTTAACGAAGTCAGAAACCTTCAAGAGGTCACCTGCCTGGCCGTTGATAGGACGAACGAGCTCCTTAACGAATGCTGGAGCGTTATCCTCCTTAGCTTCATCGTCAGCGAGGTTAGCCCAAGCTGGATCTACTGTCAACTGCTTGTACTCACCACCACGGTCAACAGCGCCGAAGTTCTTGTCAACAACGTCCTGACCCTTCTTAGAGTAAGACTTCACGATGAATGCCTTCATCTGCTCTACAGCGAGATCCAAAGGAATAACCTCTGTGATACGGAAGAATGCAGACTGGAGGATGGTGTTGGTACGGTTGCCGAGACCAATCTCCTGAGCAATCTTAGTTGCGTTGATATAGTAAACTGTGATGTTGTTCTTAGCGAAGTAACGCTTTACCTTGTTAGGGATGAAGTTAACCAACTCCTCGCCGTCGAAGATTGTGTTCAACAGGAAGAAACCGTTCTTACGCAAACCACGTGTTACATCGTACATGTGGAGGTAAGCCTGTACGTGACAAGCTACGAAGTTAGGAGTATTTACCTGATATGCGCTGTGGATAGGGCTGTCGCCGAAACGCAAGTGAGAGCAGGTGAAACCACCAGACTTCTTAGAGTCGTAAGAGAAGTATGCCTGGCAATACTTGTTGGTATTGTTACCGATGATCTGAACTGAGTTCTTGTTAGCACCAACAGTACCATCAGCACCCAAACCGTAGAACTTAGCCTCGAACAAGTCGTCGCCACCCATTGGGATCTCCTCCTCTTCAGGGAGAGAAGTGAATGTAACGTCATCAACGATACCTACAGTGAAGTGGTTCTTTGGCTGTGGCAACTCGAGGTTCTTGAATACAGCAACGATCTTAGCAGGAGTTGTATCAGAAGAACCGAGACCGTAGCGACCGCCAACGATCAATGGCTTGCGCTCGTCATCGTAGAGAGCAGACTTAACGTCGAGGTACAATGGCTCACCCTCTGCACCTGGCTCCTTAGTACGATCGAGAACAGCGATGCGCTTAACTGTAGCTGGGATAGCCTTCTTCAAGAAGTCAACAGAGAATGGACGATACAGGTGAACTGCAACCATACCAACCTTCTTGCCCTGCTTGTTCAAGTAGTCGATAGCCTCGCGAGCAGGCTCTGTAGCAGAACCCATCAGGATGATGATGTTCTCAGCATCCTCAGCACCATAGTAGTTGAAGAGGTGATACTCACGGCCAGTGATCTTAGTCATCTCCTGGCAGTACTTCTCTACTACCTCAGGAATTGCATCGTAGTAAGAGTTGCAAGCCTCACGGTGAGTGAAGAATGTCTCTGGGTTCTCAGCGGTACCGCGAGTAACAGGACGCTCAGGAGACAATGCACGGTTACGGAAGTCCTCGATGTACTCTTCCTTAACCAATGGACGGATGTCTTCCATATCCATCTCCTCGATCTTGTGGTACTCGTGAGAAGTACGGAAACCATCGAAGAAGTTAATGAAAGGAACCTTTGTCTCCAATGTTGCCAAGTGAGGAACTGCAGAGAGGTCCATTACCTCCTGAACAGAACCAGAGCAGAACATAGCGAAGCCAGTCTGACGACAAGCCATAACGTCCTGGTGGTCACCGAAGATACAAAGAGAGTGAGAAGCCAATGTACGAGCTGATACGTTGAACACGCAAGGGAGCAACTCACCAGCGATCTTGTACATGTTAGGAATCATCAACAACAAGCCCTGAGAAGCAGTGTAAGTTGAAGTCAAGGCACCAGCCTGAAGAGAACCGTGAACAGCACCAGCTGCACCAGCCTCAGATTCCATTTCCTGGATAGAAACTCGCTGACCGAAGAGGTTCTTACGACCTTTGGCAGCCCATTCATCTACATGCTCCGCCATTGGTGATGATGGAGTGATAGGGTAGATGGCAGCAACCTCAGTAAACATGTAGCTTACATGAGCGGCAGCTGTGTTACCATCACAAGTGATAAATTTTTTTTCTTTAGCCATTTTACTTTTAGATAAAATATTAAAAATGTTTTGTATACTTATTTTATTTTTGTCTTAATAGTCTTGCTTTGCTTTTATTTTTCCTTCGAGGTGTAAACTCTGAGGCTTTTCTTCGAGACCTTTCTTGTTGCGCTTTCCTTTTAGTAGTTGCGCTTTCCTTTTAGTAAAGGAATCCCAAGAGCCAGAGCGGTATTCTGTTGTCCTTTCCCACCTCGGTGTTGTAACGGGCGTAGATGGTGTCGGGGTTATACCTTAATTTATTAGTAGCCTGGGCGTCGCATATGCGGAACTTCCTGTTACCGTCCACCATATAGAAATGGTCGTGTCCACCCTGATGCACCTGATGGTCTTTCCACATGGAGTTGACAAAGAATGTTTCCATCACTTCCTGTTCGTCTATCTGCAGGGGGAAAATGGCATACATCAGATTGGGATTGTGCAACATCACCTTGGATGGCTTTTTGGGGAACTCTTGATTGTCTGGATAAATCATGTTGATGAGTCGTGCGTCTGCGAGATACTTGATGTAGTTCATCACCGTGGCACGGCTGGTCTCTATGCCTTCAGCCAACTGACTGATGTTAGGCGCCTTGGCTCCCTCTACTGCCAACTGGTAGAAGAGTCGCTTTATCTTAGTGAGGTACTTCAGTTCTATCTGTTTGATGAGCAGAATGTCCACCTCGGTCATCATATTCATGGTTTTGAGCAGGTTCTCGGTAAAGTTGCGCTGCTCCAGGAAGAAGGGATAGAAACCATGGTGCAGATAGTCCTTGAAGTATTTCATCGGACTCACCTTGGGCAGGATCTGCTTGATGATGTGCTCATGGTTCTGCAGGATGTCCTCCAACTCGTATGGCTGGAAGTTGTTGCCTGTCTGCAGGTTGATGAACTCGCGGAAGGAGAAACCACGCAGGTTGTAACTCTTCACGATGCCGTTGAGCTCAGGATTCTCCTCTTTCAGTCGCATCACGCTCGAACCAGTAAAGACGATCTTCAGTTCGGGATAGAGGTCATAGCAACGACGAAGCTCCTTGCTCCAGTCTGGCTGTTTGAAAACCTGGTCGATAAGCAATGTGCGTCCGCCCTGTCTGACAAAGTCGCCGGCAAAGTCGGCTATTCCACGTCCTTGGAAGTAGAAGTTGTTCATGTTCACAAAGAGACATTTGTGGTCGTCAGCACCAAACTTTTCCTTGGCATATTGCAGTAGGAAAGTAGTCTTTCCGACTCCTCGTGTACCCTTGATACCAATCATGCGGTCGTTCCAGTCAATCTCATCCATCAGGGTGCGACGAACCGGAGCGTTGATGTGCTCGACCAGATATCGATGTGTTCTGAAGAAAGCCTCTTCCATGAGTTTATGTTCTTTCGTATTGTTTTTAATAGTGCAAAGGTAATATTTATTTTCTAAATTGCAAACTCAAGATAGCAAAAAACAACTTTTTTTTCATTATTTAGCACTAATCTAAGTAAAATGAGGCAAAATATAGCGAGATTTTAGTAACTTTGCACTCATGAAGTTGCATATTTTCAATCCAGACCACGATTTGGCGTTAGCTGCCAACCAAAAAATATTCACCGCACCCCATGCTGGTCGTCTCCTTCGGGGCGACCTGTCTTTCATTCCTGCCTTATGGGCTGACGATGGAGATTTGGTGTTGGTCGACGACATAGACAATGCCCGCGACAAGGTGCGTCATCTCTGCGGTTATGAGAACCAGGACAGGGTGGAGTTCGTCACCAAGTTGCAGTTGCAGAAGATATTTGCCGATACCATGTCGGTGGACAGCATTCATCCCTGGGGCTGGAATCTCTCGCTCAAGGAGGAGTTGCGCCGCATAGGATGCCCTGACATAATGCTTCCTACCGATGAAACCATGCAAAAGATAAGAGAACTGAGTTCTCGTCAATGGGCATCCACGCATCTGCAGAGCGACGTGAAGTTTGTGTCGAACCTGCAGGATCTTATCCTTCTGGTGCAGCAAATGCAGCGGGCTGTAGTCAAGGCTCCATGGAGCAGCAGCGGCAGGGGCGTGCGCTATCTCACAGCTCAGATGTTGCAAGACCCAGGCTTCTCGCGCTGGGCTGAACGTATCATCGAAAAACAGGGCGGTGTCACAGTAGAGCCCTATTATAATAAGGTGAAAGATTTCGGTATGGAGTTTGAAGCCATCGACGGACAGATTGTTTATCGAGGACTGTCTCTTTTCCAGGTTGCGAAGAATGCCTATACGGGCAATGTGCTTGCATCGGAGGAAGAGAAGGAGGAAATGCTGCAGTCTTATGTCAGTCATGAGCAGCTGGAAGCTATCAGCCAGCATGTCTGCGAGGTGATGCAGCCTGCTCTGAAGGGAGTCTACAGCGGTCCGTTCGGAGTTGACATGATGGTGTGCGCCAAAGAGCCCGGAAGCAAGGATGTCTTTATCAATCCCTGCATCGAACTCAATCTTCGTCGCACGATGGGACATGTCGCCTTGGCTCTCAGTGGTCATGGCGAGCATCCTCTACGCATGATGCAGGTCCTCTTTGATGGTAATCGCTATCATCTGACTGTAAGAAAGATAGAGCAGAATACTAAACAAAATGTTTAATATGTAAATTCTTTCACCAAACAATATGTTTAATACGTCATTTCTTTAAATAAATAAAATATCATTCAAATAAACTATTTTTTTTAACAAACTAAATCTTTTCATAACCAATGAAGAAAAAACTAATCGTATTATTTCTTGCATCGGCATCTTTAGGAGCCTTTGCTCAGACAGCTAAACCTTACGTGTCGCAGGTATGGAATCCGGATAATGGTAACGGAACTTATACCAATCCTGTAATTAATGCAGACTATAGTGACCCCGACGTGGTGGCTGTAGGTGATGACTATTACCTCACAGCCAGCAGTTTCAACTGTATTCCCGGTCTGCCCATCCTCCACAGCAAGGACCTTGTCAACTGGGAACTCATCGGACATGCTGTCACCAAGCTCCAGCCTGAGAGCGAGTTCGATAAGCCATCGCATGGCAATGGTGTGTGGGCTCCCTGCATCAGTTATCATAACGGCGAGTTCTATATCTATTGGGGTGACCCCGATTACGGTGTGTTCATGGTGAAGACCAAGAATCCAGCCGGCAAATGGGACGATCCAGTGTGTGTGATTCCTGGCAAGGGAATGATCGACACCTCTCCTCTGTGGGACGAGGACGGCCGTGTGTACTTGGTGAATGGCTGGGCCAATTCGCGCAATCGCTTCGCATCTGTCATCACTGTTCGCGAGTTGAATGCCGAAGGAACCAAGGCCATCAGCGATCCTGTCATAGTCTTCGACGGCAACGGAACAGAGAATCGCACTTGCGAAGGTCCTAAGTTTTATAAGCGCAACGGCTGGTACTGGGTGATGTTCCCTGCCGGAGGTGTTCCCACAGGTCATCAGATTGCCATGCGCTCCAAGTCGCCTTTCGGTCCTTACGAGGCTAAGAAGGTGCTTGCTCAGGGCAAGAGCAAAATCAATGGCCCTCATCAGGGCGGATGGGTTCATACAAAATACGGCGAAGACTGGTTTATGCATTTCCAGGACAAGGAAGCCTACGGACGTGTGGTTCACTTGCAGCCTGTCACCTGGAAGGACAATTGGCCTGTGATGGGCAAGGTGCCAGCTAAGGGCTATTGTGGCGAACCTTACGAGACTTATAAGATGCCTAAGGCAGCCGTTCATGTGAACGTAAACCCTGTGGAGAGCGATGAGTTCAATGAAACTAAGTTGGGCCTTCAATGGCAATGGCACGCCAACTACCAGCAGTGGTATGGAATGCCAACCTCGATGGGCGTGATGCGCGTCTATACCGACAAGAACGACGGAACCATCTGGCACACACCCAACCTGTTGTTGCAGAAAACTCCAGCCGACAACTTCACAGTCACCACCAAACTACAGCTTACTGCCAAGGACCAGAACCAGATGGGCGGTATCATCATGATGGGCCTCGACTACACGGCATTGGTAGTCAAGCGAGTGGGCGATGAGTTCCAGTTGCAGCAGATTACCTGCAAGAGTGCCGACAAGGGCAAGGCCGAGACTGTGAAGGTTCTCGATACGCTGAAGCCAAGTTTGGTAGACAAGATAGACTATCAGCCAGCCATCCACGAGCAGGCTTATATGCGAATGGTGGTACGCCAGGGCAAGATGCAGTTCTATTTCTCCCAGAATGGCAAGTCGTACAAGAAGGTGGGCGATGAATTTACCATGCGCGAAGGCAAGTGGATTGGAGCCAAGGTAGGACTCCTCGCCAAGGAGCCCGAAGGCAAGACCAACCGTGGTTGGATAGATGTGGACTGGTTCCGCATCACCAAATAATAACGTAAAAGCAAAAAAAGTTGAAACTATATCGAATATCCATATTGTTTGTTCCCCTCGTGTTGGGTGCGTGCTCTGTGAGTAAGCATGTTCCCGAAGGCGAATATATCCTTAACAAGGTGGAGGTGAAGAGCGACGATAAATCCTACGATGCTTCGTCGCTCAAACCCTATGTCCGTCAGAAGGAAGCCCCCAAGATCTTCTCGCTTTTCAGAAATCCCTTCAGCCGCAAGCCCGTCATCTTCGATACGTTGCAGGCACGCCTGTCGTGTCAGGACCTCCGTGTGGCGATGCAGAACCAGGGATTCCTGCAGGCAGGAGTCTCGCTTTTCACCACTACGAAGGGCAAGAAGCTCGATGCCCAGTATCTGTTGCATCCGGGAGAGCCATTCCGGATAGGTAAGATGACCTATGTGGTCGACGACGAAGAGGTGCGCAAGGTGCTGAGTCTGGGCGATGAGAGTCAGCGCTTGCTGAAGCCAGGAATGCGTTTCAGTGTAGAGGCGCTTGATGCCGAGCGCAAGCGTATAGCAAGACTCTTGGCAGACAGTGGATATTTCCGTTTCAACAAAGACTTCATTCAGTATGATGCCGACACCATCTCCGGCGAGAAGGATATCGACCTGAAACTCCATCTCCTGAAGTACAAGGCAAGCAGCAATCAGCCTGCCACCGACCATCCGCGATACTGGATTCGTCAGGTCAACTTCTTGAGCAATGACAGTCTGCCCATCCATCTGCGCCACCAGGTGTTGCTCAACGCCACAGCCGTGAAGGAAGGACAGCCCTACAGCGCTTCCGACCTGCAGCGTACGTACAACAACTTTGCCCGTCTGCAGGCTGTGAAGTATACTAACATACGTTTCGTAGAAGTGCCCGACACCAATCAGCTGGACTGCAACATACAGATAAGCACCAACAAGCCCCACACCCTGTCGTTTCAGCCCGAGGGCACCAATACGGCAGGCAACCTGGGAGCAGCAGCCTCGCTTACCTATACCAACCGCAACCTGTTCCATGGCAGCGAACAGTTCAGCATCGAACTGCGTGGAGCCTACGAGGCCATCAAGGGACTGGAGGGCTACACCGACCAGAACTACATCGAGTATTCGGCAGAAGCCAAGTTGATGTTCCCGCGATTCTTAGCTCCATTCCTGTCGAAGAGCTTCCGTAGGAGACAGACGGCAAGTTCTGAGCTCTCTGTGAGTTGGGACATGCAGAACCGTCCCGAGTTCTATCGCAGGGTGTTCTCTACAGCCTGGCGCTATCGCTGGGCAGAACCCAGACACCATCTCAACTGGCGCATCGACCTGCTCGATCTCAACTATGTGTATATGCCGTGGATTTCTCCTACCTTCAAGAAAGACTACCTCGACGATGCAGACAATCGTAACGCCATCCTGCGTTACAACTACGAGGACCTTTTCATTATGAAGATAGGTTTTGGTATTACATATAATAATGGTATAGACGCCATGAGGGCAAATATCGAGACAGCAGGCAATCTGCTCAACGGAGCAGCCAAGGCGTTCGGACTGAAGAAGAATGGAGAGGGTCAGTACACCTTATTTAATATAGCCTACGCTCAGTATGCTAAGTTTGATTTCGACTACACCCATCTGATGCAGTTTGACAAGCGCAATGCCCTGGCGCTGCATGCAGGCTTCGGCATAGCCTATCCTTATGGCAACAGCCGAGTGCTGCCTTTCGAAAAACGATATTTCTCGGGTGGAGCCAACTCCGTGCGAGGATGGGGTGTAAGAGAGTTGGGACCAGGAAAGTTCAGAGGTACCGAAGGCCGTATCGACTTCATCAACCAGACGGGCGATCTGAAGCTCGACCTCAATGCCGAGTACCGCACGTCTTTGTTCTGGAAGTTCCAGGGTGCATTCTTCGTAGATGCCGGCAACATCTGGACCCTTCGTTCCTACGATGAGCAACCAGGCGGACAGTTCAAGTTGGATGAGTTCTACAAGCAGATAGCTGTGGCTTACGGCTTGGGAATACGTCTTAACTTCGACTATTTTATCCTGCGTTTCGATATGGGTATGAAAGCCATCAATCCCGCCTATGAGAACGAGCAGGAGCACTGGGCAATCATTCATCCACGACTCAGTCGCGACTTTGCGTTTCACTTCGCAGTGGGCTTCCCATTCTAACCATCCATCTTCCGTCTCTCTTTACCATGGGGAGGCAGAAGTTGGCTTTCTCTGTCAGTCGGGCAACCTTTCCTATGGTGTCCATCTGCAGAAAGTCAGAAACCTTTATTTCTATTGTGGCAAGCGAATCATTGTCTTGCCATTCGATGTCGCCCAGTTCAATCTGGGCGTCTTCGTTTTTAGCACGCAGCGAGTCGACATCCGCCTGGTGCACATTGCTGGAAGCAAACCTCAGCCATTTCTCCGACTCGGGCGTGCAGTAACGCAGCGCTTTCTCGAAGTGCCAGTTGTAGTAGTTTACGGCGAAGGAGTCGGCATCCATTCGCAGTTGTTCCTCTTCGCTCAGTTCGTGCTTGCAAGAAGAACCTGCCATCATCATCATGCCGCTCACGGCAGCCAATAGGATCCATCGAAGATAAATTCTTCTTGTTCTCATATCAGTATCTTTTTAAATTAGCTTAAAAACGCCACAAAGGTAAGAAAAAACTTTGTAATTAGAATCTTTTTAGCTAACTTTGCATGAAAATAAAAATTAAGATGCTAAGATTTATTTCCTTCGGCAGCGGAAGTAGTGGTAATTGCTACTATCTTTTTACTGAGACGGATTCACTATTAATAGATGTGGGAGTAGGAATAAGGACACTGAAAAAGCACTTTCATAACTATGGATTGCGCTTCGAGGATGTGCACAACATTCTTATCACTCACGACCATGCCGACCATGTCAAGTCTGTGGGAAGCCTAAGCAATGATTATCACTTGCCTGTTTATACAACTCGTAAGGTGCATAGTGGCATTGAGAACAACTATTGTGTTCGCAAGAAGATCAATGGTGCCAATGTGCATGTCGTAGAGAAAGGTGTGCCCTTCGTGCTGGGTGAGTTTCGTATTACTCCATTTGGTGTTCCTCACGACAGTACCGACAATGTGGGCTATCAGGTGGAGTGTGGTGGTGTCACCTTCTGTCTCATTACGGATGTGGGCCATATCACCGACGAGATGAAGGCCTTCATCGGTCGTGCCAATTATCTTGTTTTAGAGGCAAATCATGATGAGGAGATGCTTCAGCAGGGGCCATATCCCCAGTATCTCAAGGATCGCATTCTCGGTCCTAATGGTCATCTTAGCAATACCTCCTGTGGTAAGGCATTGGCAGAAAATGCCACCGATGCTCTGCGTCATGTCTGGTTATGCCATTTGAGCGAGGAGAATAATCATCCAGAATTGGCACGCAAGACTGTAGAACAGATTCTGCGTAGCTATGGTATCGTGGCAGGAAAAGACTTTATACTGGAGGTGCTCAAGCGTAAGACTCCCAGTGAAATCTATACATTGAAAGCGACAGAATAATGTCTGAATGTTCACCATTCATTGATCATGTGTCTTATTGCAGCAATGGGGTGATGCCACAACATACGGGGGCCTGCATAGCGCATAGCAGCCTGCATTTGTATTTTTCTGTCAGGCTTATAGCAGTGAATAGGACATTTCTTGCAAGTTGGCTTCTTCTCGCCAAACTTGCAATGCTCCAATCTGGTGTAGGCATAGTCGAGTAGGGCCGAACACTCCTCGCAAAGTCCTTCTTTCGTATGCTTCATGCCGTGGCAGTATATCTCCACCATTTGGCTTACCGTTTTCTTTTCTTGCTCTATGCGCGTCATGAGACTCCTTTGCCTTTAAAGCTTTTGTAGATAGCGGTCGGCTTCGATAGCGGCCTTGGCTCCAGAGCCTGCAGCTACAACTCCCTGACGGTAAACGGGATCGGCCACATCACCTGCAGCAAAGATACCGGGCAGATTGGTGGTGGCAGTGCCGGGAACCACCTTGATGAATCCCTGCTCGTCGAGATCGATATGGCCCTTGAAAAGCTCGGTGTTGGGCTTATGACCAATGGCAAGGAAGAAACCGTCGATGGCAATGTCGAAGGCCTCCTCGTTGGGTTCGCCGAGATGACGTACCAGGTGGGCACCCTCTACACCGTTGTCGCCAAAGAGCCCCGTGGTGTTGGTTTCGAAGAGTATCTCGATGTTCTCCTTTTCCTTGACTCGTTGCTGCATGATCTCAGCAGCACGCAGGAAAGGCTTTCTCACGATCATATACACCTTCTTGGCGAGACTTGCCAGATAGAGAGCTTCCTCGCAGGCCGTGTCTCCACCGCCCACAACAGCCACCGTACGCTTACGATAGAAGAAACCGTCGCAGGTGGCACATGCCGATACACCCTGTCCCTTATACTTCTCCTCGTCTTCAAGCCCCAAGTATTTGGCTGTGGCTCCTGTGGCAATAATGATGGTGTCGGTTGTAAAAGCCTTACCGTCTTCGTCTTCCACACGATAAGGACGATTCTCGAAGTCGATGTGAGTGATGCTTCCGTCGCGCATTTCAGTTCCGAATCGTTCCGCCTGTTCACGCATGTCCATCATCATCTGATTGCCGTCCACACCATTGGGATAGCCGGGAAAGTTTTCTACGATGGTGGTGGTGGTCAACTGTCCGCCTGGTTGCAAACCGGCATAAAGTACAGGTTTCAGGTCTGCACGACCAGCATATATGGCAGCTGTATAACCAGCAGGTCCACTTCCGATAATGAGAGTTTTGATATGTTCCATATTTTTGATTGAGTTTTATTGAATTCCTATTATTTTGTGAGTTTGCAGCGAGAGTTGCCATTCCGGGTGCTGCTTGATGTATTCGATGCAATGCTTCATGATGATGGCGTTCTGCTCATCGTTGCCTGTGTCGCAAGGCTGCAGATACAGGAAGTCGGCCTTCAGATGGCAGCAGTCCACAGGATGCTTGTCGTCGAAAACGAGTTTCAGTTCGTTGGCATGAGGGATGACGACAGCCGCCTGAGTCTCTACAAAGGCCTTCTTTGGCGAACAGGTTATCCAGTCCATTTCCTGTGGCAGCAGATGCGTTCCGTTGGTCTCCACAGCCACATAGTAGCCGGCCTGATGCCATGCCTCAATGAGGGCGTCGTCGGCCTGCAGAGAGGGCTCTCCTCCTGTCAGCACGATAAACCGGCATTCACTTCCCGTGTGTAAACATTGCTCCACAATATCCTGTGCCGTCATCTCCGTATAGTGTGTGAAGTCGGTGTCGCAGAAAGGGCACGACAGGTTGCACCCGCTCATTCTTACGAAGACGGCAGGTCTGCCTGTCCATCTTCCCTCACCCTGTAGTGAGTAGAATATCTCGTTGACTCTGTAAGTTTTCATTCTTTGTTATCTGTGAATATCTGCAGCCAGTCAGTGTTACTTGACGATGAACTCTATACCCTTTATTTTGTTCTCGTCGATGACAGTAGCTGTGTTTCCGAAGCTTTCCTGTATGTTAACCTTGTAGCATGCGTCGAACTGTTCGACAATCCATTTACCGATATTCTCGGCAGTAGGGTTGAAGTCGAAAATCTCGTTGAGGTTGGCATGATCCATCTTGCTGTGTATGACTTTCTTGATGTGAGTGAAGTCTTCCACCATACCATCCTCGTTGAGTTTGTCCCTGCTGACGAGGAAAATTTCTATCTGCCAGTTGTGTCCATGCATACGGCTGCACTTGCTTTCGTAGCTGAGCTGAAGCGAGTGGGCAGCGGATATTTCTAACTTTTTGGAAATACAGTATATCATATCTTGCTTCAAAATAATCTAATAATCTTTGCAAAGATACATCAAATCGGTAAAATATCAAAATAAATGAGTGATTTAATTTTGTTAAGAGCCTGATTTTGTCAAATCTTCATGACAATGAATAAAAATAGTATCAATCTTTTCGTTACCTCAGAATTTTGCATTAACTTTGCAGAAGTTAAACTGCATCTCAGCAAAATATTCAAGCAAGCTTGATATTCTGCATTCGATTTGTATTAACTTTGCAGAATTAAGCAGAAAAAGATACGCAAACCATATGAATAATATTAAGAAAATAGTCCTTACGGGCGGTCCTTGCGCAGGCAAGACCACAGCATTAGTACGCATCATAGAGCATTTCTCGGGATTGGGTTACAAGGTATTCACCATTCCCGAGGTACCTACCATGTTTACCCAGGCAGGTATGAACTATCTTACCGACAACGCCAAGTTCTTCTATGAGGGCGAGAAGGCTACGCTCCAGATACAGTTGGCTTTAGAAGACAGTATGATGCGCATGGCAGAGACGATAGACAAGCCAGTCATCATCGTATGCGACCGTGGTGCGATGGATATCTCTTCGTATCTCACTCCCGAGCTTTGGAACCGTATCATCGGAGAATTGGGGTATACCACAGCCCAATTACGCGATGAGCGTTACGATGCCGTACTCCATCTTGTTTCAGCAGCCGATGGCGCCGAGCAGTTTTATACCACGAGCAACAATGCCCAGCGCTTGGAGCGTGCCGACGAACATGGTTTGCAGATAGCCCGCGAACTCGACAAGAAGGTTATCAGTGCCTGGACGGGTCATTCTCATCTGCGTGTCATCAACAATCACGACGACTTCAACAACAAGTTGAACCGTGTTCTCAAGGAGATTAGCAATGTGCTGGGTATTCCTCAGCCTGTGGAGGAGGAGCGTAAGTACATTGTCGAGGTGACGGGCGATGTGGCAGGAAGCATCGACAGCGACATCGTACAGACATATCTTACCACCGAACCTGGTTGCGAGGTACGTCTTCGCAAGCGTGTCTTCGATGGCAAGACGGTGTATGTTCATACCACCAAGAAGTTGCTTTCTACCAACGAGCAGATAGAGACGGAGCGCCAGATAGGTAAGAATCTCTACGAGTCCATGCTTCAGCAGGCCGATCCGTATCGTGTCACCATCCGCAAGCATCGCATGAGTTTCATCTGGAAGGGTCAGTACTTCGAGTTGGATTCTTTCGAGTCTCCCGCTCCAGGATTAGTCATTCTCGAGACCAAGGGCATTGCGAAGCATGAGAGTGTCAAGTTTCCTCCCTTCATCCATGTGAAAGAGGATATCACGGGCAATACACAATATTATAATTATAATATCGCGTTAAGGAAGTAGTTTTTTAAAGCTTTTGCCCTTACTGGGCGCATTGCAGACTGACATTATACCCAGGGCGTTGCCCTGGGCTAAGAGCTTCTGCCCCTTCAGGGCGTGCAGGGTAATTTCAATCCTACAGGAGGGCGTATTGGGTAATTAAAAGTCCATATAAGCAACACGCCCCGAAGACCAAGAAGCTCACAGAAATAGCACGCCCTTTACCTTTCCCTTCGGCCGGTGACCGTTGGTTCAGGGCGTGCTGCTATGGGCTTCATGGCCTTTCTGCAGTCCGTAAGCGATTCATATCCATGCGGTCGCATACCGCAAAATGCAGCTCTGCTGCTGGCGAAGACCTCTGATGGTCCGCCAACCTTATAGCGAAGCGGTTTGAGCACCGAGTAGGGCGGTTAGCACATCCCCTGTCCCCTGAGGGGAAAGGGGCTTGGGGAAAGCGGTGGACCCTCCCTTAAGGGTAAGGGAGGACTGGTGGGTTCTCGAAAAATCCCTCATTAAGGTTAAGGGAAGACTGGTAAGTTTTCGAAAAAACTTAAGGCTAAAGGGAAAAACTGGTGGGTTTTCGAAAGAAATCGAAAGAAAAACATATTAAGGCTAATTAAGGATAGGTGGAGTTTCGAGAAACAAAAACCTCGTTTCTCTAAAGGAAAAAGAGAAACGAGGTTTCATTATCACTGTTACATTGGGAACAATCCGAAGAGTTCAGCGTCGATTTGATCCGTCACTTTGCGGAAATCCTGAGGATTTTCCTCAAAGTGCAAGTTGTCGCCATCAACGATGATCAGCTTTCCCTTATACCCCTTGATCCATTCCTCGTAGCGGTCGTTGAGCCCCTGCAGATAATCAATACGAATACTCTTCTCGAAGTCACGTCCACGCTTCTCGATATGACTCACGAGTGTAGGGATGCTGCTTCGGATATAAATCATCAGGTCGGGCAGTTTCACCAGACTGATCATCAGGTCGAAGAGATCAGTATAGTTTGCGAAGTCACGGTCGCTCATCAGTCCCTTGTCATGCAGGTTGGGTGCGAAAATCTTAGCGTCCTCGAAGATAGTACGGTCCTGGATGATGGTTTCCTTGTTCTGTGCTATTTCCACCACGTCGTGGAAGCGCTTGTTCAGGAAATAGATCTGCAGGTTGAACGACCATCTTTTCATGTCCTCGTAGTAGTCAGCGAGGTAAGGGTTGTTGTCCACAGGTTCGAAGTTAGGCTTCCAACCGTAACGTTTACTGAGTAGTTTGGTGAGCGTAGTCTTTCCGCTTCCTATGTTGCCTGCTATAGCTATATGCATATCTTTATTTATTTTTTATGATGGTTATTATTTATCTTCCCTCCTCCTCCTTCGAGAAGAGTCCGAAGAGTTGCGAGTCTATTCTGTCTACGATTTCGCCAAACTCCCTGGGGTTGTGTTCGAAGTCGAGGTTATCCACCTCTATGACCAGCACCTTACCCTTGTACTTCTTGTATATAAACTCATCGTACAGGTTGTTGATGCCCTGCAGATAGTCGATGGGCATCTGCTGCTCGTAGTCGCGTCCCCGCTTCTGAATGTTCTTTACTAAGTGCGGAACCGAAGCTCTCAGATACACCATGAGTTCAGGCATTTTGATCACCTTCATCATCGAGTCGAAGAGTCCCATATAGGTATCGTAGTCCCGCTCGTCCATGTTCCCCATATTCTTGTTGTTGGTAGCGAAAACATACACGCCCTCAAAGATGGTCCTGTCCTGTATGATGGTCTCTTTGCTCTTTTCTATCTCCAAAAGGTTTTTGAAGCGCTGTTTCAGGAAATACACCTCCAGGTTGAGCGCCCATCTCGAGATGTCCTTGTAGTAGTCGTCGATGTATGGGTTATCATCTACAGGCTCCAGAAATTTCTTCCATCCATAATGCTTTGCGAGCATATTGGTGAGTGTCGTCTTTCCGCTGCCGATGTTGCCAGCTATTGCTATGTACATGTTATGTTGTTATAAGTATATTATCAATCCGTTGTTATGATTCTTTCGTAAACTGCTCCACGAATTGGTCTTCCGTGATGATAGGAATGCCCAACTGCTGCGCCTTCCTGTTCTTGGTACTTGCCGAGGCAGCATCGTTGTTGATCAGGAAGGACGTGCTCTTGCTCACACTTCCCGTCACCTTACCGCCCTGTTGCTCGATGTAAGCCTTCAGCTCATTGCGGTTCTTGTAGTGGTGCACGTCGCCCGTCACCACAAAGGTCAGTCCCTCGCACATCGAGCCCTTCTCCTGAGGCTCCTCCTCCCTGATGTCGAGTTCCTTCAGGAGTCGCTGCACCTTACCGAAGTTCTTGTCGTCGCGGAAGAAGCCGATAAACTTGGCACTCTTCTCCGGTCCGATACCCTCGATGCTTGCCAGCTCGTCGTCGAAGAGAGCCGTGCGTGCCACCTCGATAAGCTTTGCCACCGGATATTCAGCCAGCAGTCTCTTCGCCACATCTCCGCCACACAGCGGAATGCTGAGCGCATAGAGCAGATGACGACCGTCGGTGGTACGGCTCTTCTCGATGCTTTCCAAGAGGTTGTGCACCGACTTGCGGCCGAACCCCTCGAAGGTAGCAATCTGGTGACTGTATTGCGACAGATGATAGAAGTCGGCATATTCGTGGATGAAACCGCAGTTGATAAATCGCGAAACCGTCTGTTCCGAGATACCCTCGATGTTGATACCCTCCTTGCTCACGAATCGCGAGAACTTCTTCAGCTGCTTGGCCGTACAGTCGGGGTTGGTGCAGTGCAGCGTCTTCGTGCCGCTCTCACTCTCCGTCACCACCGCCTGTGCACCACATACAGGGCACACCTCAGGCACCTCGAGCACACCCACCTTCTCAGTGATGCGAATCACCTTCGGTATAATCTTGTTGGCCTTGATTACCTGCAGACGCGTACCCTTGCCCCCGATGCCCAGACGCTCACACTCACTGATGTTACAGAGCGAGGCACGCTGCACGGTCGTACCCTCCAACTCCACAGGCGTGAAGACAGCCACGGGCGAAATCGTATTGGCGGCACACGACCATTCAATGTGGTCCAGAGTAGTGTCGGCATGCGTGTCCTGCCATTTGAAGGCATAGCCCGCACGTGTAGCATGATGGCCGGTCACCGACCCCGTAGCAGCATACACCGTATCATCGTAGGCTATCACCAGTCCGTCGACAGGGAAGGGGAACACCTTGTTCGTCACCTTGTGGGTGAAGAGGTCCACCACCGCCTGGATATTCTCAGCAGTAGGGTGGTCGATGCGTTCGCGCTCCACGGGATTGAAGCCCAGCGAAACCAGGAAGTCCATCCTCTCGCCCCACGAGGTGATGTCGTGCTCCGTATATACTAAGGTAAAGGGAATCCACTGCAGATGTCGTGGCTTCACCTCCTCGATGTCCTTCAGGGCCAGCGACCCCGAAGCCAGGTTGCGTGGATTAGCATAGTCGCCCTCCGTCTCCAACACAAATCGCTCGAAGTCTGGATAGGAGATCACCGCCTCGCCACGAATCACCAAGTGTCCCATCTCGTCTATCTGTTGAGGAATACCCGCGATGGCAGGCGCCAGATGAGTGATGTTGGTACCGATATGCCCGTTGCCACGAGTCACCACCTTGGTCAGCCTACCGTTGTCGTAGGTCACGACGAGAGTCAGACCGTCCAGTTTCCACGACAGCCAGATACACCTTCCGTCAGCCCATTTCACCAGTTCAGCCACACTCTTCGTCTTGGCAAGCGACAGGGCAGGGAACTCATGTTCCTCCTTCTGTCCCGCCACGTTGTCTTCCGACACCTTGGCAGTAGGCGAGTCGGGCAGGGTGATCCCCGTTTCCTCCTCCATCAGTTTCAGCCGGTCGAACAGAGCGTCCCATTCGTAGTCGCTCATCAGTTCCCCCTTACCGTTATAGTAAGCCTCCGAGGCCTGGTTCAGTTTATCCACCCATTGCCTCATCAGCATTTCTTGCTGTGTCATATATATATTAATATTTATCTTACTTTTTCAAGTATGGAAGTTCGATAAGTTAAAGAAGCTTCCCCGGTTAGCAAAAGTAAAGTTTCCATTGTTTTTGCAAAAATAGGAAATAGTTTTCAATTAGCCAAACATTCTTACTCTTTTCACTGATTTCTTAATAAATATTTGGCAGTCTCATAGAAAAGCCATACCTTTGTCGAGTCTAAGAATTTCAATTCAAATAACACAAAGACATATGTTCCGACTGAAGACATTAACGATATTAGGCAGCAAGGCCGAGCTATCCACCCTCCCCGAGGGCAAGCTGCTCATCAATACGATCAACGCCCATTCCTACAACACAGCCCTGAAGGATCCCCTCTTTGCCGAGGCTCTGTCGTGTGGCGACGTACTCATCCCCGACGGAGTGAGCATCGTGAAAGCCTGCCGATGGATAGGAGCGAAGTCGCAGCCTCGTGAGCGCATCGCAGGCTGGGATCTCTTCGACTACGAGATGAACCGTCTTGAACGTGAGAGTGAAGCATCAACCGCCAAAGGCGAAAGTCCTAAGACAGTGATGTTTATGGGAAGCTCTCAGAAAGTACTCGACCTGATAGTGAAGCGAGCCGCCGAGGTATATCCCCATCTCAAGGTAGCCATCTATTCACCCCCTTACAAGCCCGAGTTCACCGACGAGGACAACCGCGCCATCATCACCGCCATCCATGCCTCCAATCCCGACCTGCTGTGGATAGGCATGACAGCTCCGAAGCAAGAGAAGTGGACCTATTCCCACTGGTCAGAGCTCGACATCCACTGTCATGTAGGCACCATCGGAGCCGTCTTCGACTTCTTTGCCGGCACCGTAGCGCGTGCCCCCTTATGGTGGCAGAACCACGGTCTCGAATGGCTCTACCGTCTCCTGAAAGAGCCCCGCCGCATGTGGCGTCGTTACATCCTCGGCAACACCCTCTTCCTCAAGAACATGTTGACCGAGAAACTCTCCAAATAACCCTTGGCAGCAATCACCAGCCCCCAGTAAGCATCGAGCAAGCACCCAGCATGAGCATCAAGCATCGAGCAAGCACCCAGCAAGCACCCAGCAAGCATCGAGCAAGCAGCCAGCCAGCAATTATCGGGCAAGCAGCAGCATGAGCAGCAAGCATCGAGCAAGCACCCTGTAAGCGATTTGTATCCATGCGGTCGCATACCGCAAACCGCAGCTCTGCTGCTGGCGAAGACCTCTGATGGTCCGCCAACCTTATAGCGAAGCGGTTTGAGCACCGAGTAGGGCGGTTGGCACATCCCCTGTCCCCTGAGGGGAAAGGGGCTTGGGGAAAGCGGTGGAGCCCTCTTTAGTGGTAAAGAGGGACGGGGTGATTTTAGAAAGAACTCTTAAGGTTTAAGGGAGGACTGGTGGGTTTTCGAAAGAACTTAAGGTTAAGGGAATCCTGTTTGGTTTTCGAAAAAAAACACTATTATGTCAAGAAAAAGCAAATATAAATGCAAGAAATGCGGCTACGCCACGGACATATATGAAGGCCGTGGCTTCATGGGCCAACACATAGAAGCCATGACCTGCCCCGACTGCCACAACATAGTCCCCCTTGTCGTAGGCGGCGTCATAGGAGATGCCGCCCCCAGTTTCAACTCCCTTGTAGGCAGACTCTGCCTCCGTTGCGGTTCCGACCGCATACACCTCTGGGATCACCACACATGCCCCCATTGTGGAGGCGAGATGCAACCCACTGGCAACTCCGAATTTTGGACGTAAGAAGCATTAAGGTTAGGTGTCACTAAGTGTCCGAAGTTTGAAAGAGCTCGACTGGGCTGCTGCGGATGTGGGGGTAGTTAGTGCGTTGCTCGTTTCTTGAAAATTATCACGCTATGAGTTATAGTACCGCAGCACAGACCTTGCGGAACCAATCGAGCTTCTTGCCACTCATTTCTGCTATAGATATGTTCTCTTTGTTGACATCTTCTGGTTCAAATTCGTAATAAGAATCTTCGGCAGGGAGATAGTCTTCTGGAAGATCTTCTATAGAGTGTGCCTGGAAGTTGTGATGTTTTCCTTCTATATCTATATCTACAGTATATACTATGTCATCTAATGGCGAACTCAGTACATTGCGCAAAGTCAACTCTTTCTTGATGTATTTTTGTATCATGTCGTAATCGATTCTGATGAACATCCAGCGATTGTCCGTATCATCTTGGTCAATCCAATAGAAGAGATAGTTGTCGCCGTTGTTTGTTACATAGTGCGACAACAGTGCCCCATCAAAATAGATGAGATCGGCTACTTTCTTGAACTTGTCGAAGTTGCAGTTCTTAATTTCAATTCCCTTTATAGTTTTCATATTTATACTCCTTTATAGATAAGTCGCATAATGGAAACTCCAACATGTTATAATGTCCATTACTCGCTGGTGTAGTGAAGTTCTGTTTTATATTAAAATTTGCTTGCAAAAATAAGTAATATTTTTCTCTTATGCAAGTTTTAGCTTTTCTTTTTGTGTTTTCATGGATAATTAGAAGTCTTTGTTACCTTTTGTATGCTTGAAAGAGATTGTGTTCGGTGTCATTAAGGTTTTCAATAATATTCATATTTTGTATATTCGTAAAAAGAATATATATTTGCACCTTATTAAATATGGTAATATGGACAAGAGCATACATTCACATTTATATCACCAAGTCATAGGCTGCTTGCGTGGTAAGCGTGAGAAGTTGGGGATTACTCAAGTTCAACTTGCTGATTTATTGAAAGTTAATCAGACTTTCATAAGTAGGGTTGAAACAGGTGACCGCCGCCTCGATATCATAGAACTTCATCATATTTGTCAGGTGTTGGATGTTCCGTTTGTCGACTTCATTCAGGAAGTCGATAGGGATATTCTGAGCAGAGGCGAGGGGAAATGAATAAAAGAATTTAAAATAACCTCTTGTATTAAAACAATAAAATAACTAAATAACAATGGAACAATTAGATAATAACGAAATCTTTGATGATTTCAAACTTGCTGAAGAGCAAACAGCTTATGTTAGTGATGCAATCTGCAATGTAATAGAGAAAGAGTTATCAGAAGTAGAGCTTGAGTTCTCTACCATAAAGTTCTGTCAGCATGAGCCAAAGTTTATAGCCATACCAGGATCCTCATCTAGGATTTCACGAACATTATCCAAGATAAACTTATCACGATTTACCTCTGCTTCAATATCAGCCTTCGACTGGTAGAAGGCTTGACGGCAATGTCCAAATAGACGGCAAGCAGTCGCAACTTTCATATTGCGCTGCTCGACCAGTTCCATGACTACTTGGCCCCAGATTTTTTTCGTATTGGAATGTCAAAGTACTCTTCAGCACGTGTAATCATCAGATCACGTGCTTCTGTTTCCAACTTAGAGAAGGCCAAGGCTTTCTCTAAGTTTTTGATGCGTTGCTTCAAATGAGCATTCTCTTCTTGATAACTTTCCTTACTACGATTTGCCATATCTGTTATATTTGCTTGTTCAGATTGCAAAGATAACAAATCTTTTTCATTTGCAAACACTTTCAGCCAAGTATTTAATGACCAGATTGATGCTATTCCACGACTCTTGCAAAAACTTTTTTGCTGAGTCCAGACTGATAATAGTCGCGAAGTAAAGACAATTTGTCTTCCTTACTGTAACTTTTGTACTTTACTAAACACATTTTGTTAATTAACCATAAATGTGTCTATCTATATCAGTATAAGTCAGTATCGCTTTTCCGCCTGATGGCATATTCTTAGTCAGGTATTCACGGATAGCATTCAAAGTATGTTCTTGTTCCTTCTGCATATAACAATGATATCAATGCCAATGCAAAGATATAGATATTATTATATATATGCAAATTTTTGAACATCTTTCTCTAGGATTTAGTAAAGAAAAACGTTAGCCTTATTTGGGCTAACCGATTTTGGGCTATAATTTTGCAGTAAATTAGCTAATTATGGATAAAAGTATACATACAAGATTATACCAACGTGTAATAGCTCGCTTGCGTGCCAAGCGAGAAGAGAAGGGCGTTACACAGATGCAACTGGCTGAAAAACTAGGTGTTAACCAAACCTTTGTTAGCAAAGTTGAAATTTGTGAGCGCCGTTTAGATATAGTCGAACTTCTAACGATTTGTGAAATCCTAGAAATTCCTTTTGTTGATTTTATCAAAGAAATCGACGAAGATATTATTTCAAAGTTTAAAGATTCTAAAAAAAACAGTCATAATAATGAAAAAGCAATATAATATAATTGATCTATTTTGTGGTTGTGGTGGTCTTTCTAAAGGATTTGAGGAAGCTGGCTATAAGACTCTGTTAGGCGTTGATATTGAGCAGGCAGCACTTAATACATTCGAAAAAAATCATAAAGGTGCCGTTGGGATGAATCTTGATTTGTCTGCTTATGATTCTTTTGATAAGATTGATAAGGTTATTGACGGTAGAAAAGTTGATGTCATTATTGGTGGTCCGCCTTGTCAAGGCTTTAGTTTAACTGGTCCTAGAAACTTTGAAGATAAGAGGAATAAGTTGTATTTAGCAATGATAGAGACTGTTCGACGCTATCAACCGCAAGTTTTCCTTATAGAAAATGTTCCTGGTATGGCCAATCTTTATAAAGGAGCTGTTAAAGATGAAATCATTAGGAGATTTACTGATATGGGCTATAATGTTAATTGTAAAATAGTTTGTGCGGCGGATTACGGTGTTCCTCAAATACGAAAACGTTTGGTTTTCGTTGGTTTGAAGCAATCTCCTGTTAAATATGATTTCCCTTCTCCTATTCTTGAAGAAAAAGATTATATAACTTGTAAACAAGCAATTTGTGATCTTCCTTCTTTGGTAGATGATTTGGGAACAGAGGTTGCTGCTTACTCAAGTGAGCCGCAAACTGATTATCAGAAGCAGATGAGGGGTAATTGTAATGTGTTGTATAATCATGTTGCAGTAAACCATAAGGAATTTGTTAAGCAGGTTATTGCTCAAGTTCCTGATGGGGGTAACTATAAAGATCTCCCAGAAGGTGTTGGTACCAGTCGTAATTTCCATATGGCATGGACAAGATATGCAAGTAACAAACCTTCTCGCACAATAGATACTGGGCATCGAAATAATTTTCATTATAAATGGAACAGGTGTCCTACTGTAAGAGAGAGTGCTAGGCTTCAGTCTTTTCCTGATGATTTTGTATTTTTAGGTAATAAGACGCAGCAAAACAAGCAGGTTGGTAATGCAGTCCCTGTTTTATTAGCGTATGCTTTAGCAAAACAAATTTTAAAGTATTTGAAATGATCCAGAAGTTACATACTATCGAATTATTTGCTGGTTGCGGGGGGCTTTTGGAAGGCTTCCTGCAGCAGGGGTGTTATGATACTTTGGCCTGTGTTGAATGGGAAAAGGCACCTTGTATGACTTTGGCAAATAGACTAGAAAGAAAATGGCATCATTTATATGCAAAAAATGAAGTCATTAGATTTGATATACAACGTACTGACGAATTGATAAATGGCTTTGATGATGAAGAGTATGGTAAGCATGAGGGACTTGCAAAACTTGTTGGCAGCCAAATCGTTGATGCTATTGTTGGTGGTCCTCCTTGTCAAGCATATTCTTTAGCCGGGAGAATTCGAGATGAACATGGAATGAAAGAAGACTATCGTAATTATTTATTTGAAAGTTATATGCGAATAGTTAAGTACTTTAAACCAAAGTTTTTTGTGTTTGAAAATGTTGTGGGATTGTTAAGCGCAGCTCCTGATGGTTATCCTATTGTGGATCGTATTCGTAAAGAATTTATGGATGCAGGCTATAAAGTCGCAGATGATTTTAAGGACACACTGTTTGACGTTTGTGATTATGGTATTCCTCAGCATCGTAAAAGGGTTATAATTATTGGAATTAGAATGGATTATTTTGATAAAGGCAAAACTGTAACTGATGATATGATTCATGATTTCTATAAGGTTATTATGCCCTCCTTGCGAACAAGACAGAGGACTGTTAATGAAGCAATTGGAGATTTGCCAAAGATATTTCCACTACCAGATCCCGTAGTTGTAAATGGTAAAAAATATTCTCACGCTCCTATATCTTCTGATAAAGTCAAGAATCATATACCACGATTCCATAGTGCCAGAGACATTTCTGTTTTTCGAATGTTGGAAGAAGACATAGAAACTGGGAGAAATGAATATGTTAAAATAGATAAGCTGAAGGAACTATATACTAAAGTTACAGGAAAGGTTAGTAACATACATAAATATTATGTTTTACGTAATGATGAGCCAAGTAATACTATTCCTGCGCATCTATATAAAGATGGAATGAGACATATTCATCCGGACTCAACTCAAGCTAGGAGTATTACGGTTAGAGAAGCTGCAAGACTGCAGACATTTCCTGATGATTTTGAGTTCTTGGGTGCAAATATGGCTCAATATAAAATGGTTGGTAATGCTGTACCTGTAGATTTCGCAAGAATTGTTGCAGAAGCATTATATAGGTTAATAGATAAATATTGTTGATATGCTTTATTATACAAATTTGGATAAGACAGTTTTAGGGATGCTGCAGAATACTGCATCATCAAATAATATAGTAATCGTAACTGGCTATATCGGCTATCAGACGATAAAGATGTTGGCTGATAGTTGTAAGGGCGTACACATAACTATAGTCTATGGCATGTATGGCAATGATAGCATTTCTTTGCCATTACACAATGCACTTAAAGAAATTCAGACTCAATATCCTGATGTTGAGATTCTTTATTCCACTATTCCTGTTCATTCGAAAATATATACCTGGAATTGTGATGATAGCATTAAAAGAGCTTTAATTGGATCTGCAAATTTTTCAGTTAGTGGAATGATGAATGATTATAAAGAGATTCTTTCTGATGTAGAAACTGATGTGTTTGGAAATTTACGAAATTATTGTAATTATGTTCTTTCTAAGACCATTAATTGTACAGATGCGAATGTAAAGGTAAAAAAGGTTTTTAAAGCCTCTAGACGTAGTAAGTTTACGCAACCTCTTTTGTTAAAGAATGTTTGCCGCGCAACTTTGTTGGATGTACATGGGAAGGTTAGTCCTAAGTCTGGTTTAAATTGGGGCTTAAGTAAAGGCCACGTTTCCGATGGTGATGCATATATCCGTATTACCTCTAAATATATTGATCAATTTCCTACACTTTTTCCTCCTAAAAAATATGTAGAGGTAGAGAATTTGCAATCGTTAGGTAGGTCACGACGTGAAAATGACGAAGTGGAGTTGATTTGGGATGATGGTGAGAAGATGATGGGGTTATTGGAAGGCCAGCAAACAAGAAAAATTAATGGTTTGGTTTATCCTAAACAGCTTAGTTCTAGCCCTTCTAAATCGATATTGGGTAAGTATTTACGTAAAAGATTAGGTGTTGATTTAAACCATGTCATAACTAAATCTGATTTGTTAAGATATGGTCGTACGAGTATTGATATATCGTTGATAGGTGATGGTATATATTATTTAGATTTTTCAGTTAAATAGTAGATTATGGCAGAAGCTTCACTAATATGTAGGGGCAAGAACCTTACACTTGAAACTGTATTGGCATTTGTAAACGCAATGCCTTTAACTCCAATGAAAAAGGCTGATTTTCATGCTGCAACGGAGTCGAAATTGAAAGGTTGGACTCAAACACATTCTCAAATAGCAAGACAATTAGCTCTCTATTTTGAGAAAGAAGGTATATGTTATCCACGTTTTTCCCAAAGGATGACTTATACAGATATTTTGCGTTATATGGTAAATTGGGCAGAGCATTATTTCGTTCCTAATATTTATACGCCAAGCTTGAAGACAGAAGAACATAGAGTTACTAATATTTATGCTTATTTGAAAAATAGCATAAAGAATGGGATGTGTTCTTTTAATGATGCATGTTTGCAAATGTTTGATATGGAATTAAATAATACTGATAAAGTAAGAGTATATATTAATAACTTCACGGATATTATTATTAGTGATGATTTAATGTCTGTAAACGACCATTTGGCTTACACATCAATACCGGAAATATATCCAAATAATATTGGTTTGTATGCAGAAGATTATTTTAATTATTTTACAATTGATTCCCAACGAAAGGATATAAACAGCATAAGTAAGGTAGATTCTCTCCAACAAATCTTTTATGGTGCTCCGGGTACTGGTAAAAGTCATACTATAAATGAACTTACAGTAGGAAAAGATGTTGTCCGTACAACGTTCCATCCTGATACAGATTATTCTACTTTTGTAGGCGCATACAAGCCAACAACTAAGTCTGTGCCGGTGATGACAGTTATAGGTAAAGAAGCAGTTCTTGTAAAGGATAATAAAGGCAATGAAATGACGGAAGACAAGATTGTCTACAAGTTTGTGAACCAAGCTTTCTTACAGGCATATATTGCAGCATGGAAGAAATATTGCGCTGTACAGGAGAATGAAGAACCATTGGATGAATATTTAGTTATCGAAGAGATTAACCGAGGCAACTGTGCCCAGATATTTGGTGATCTTTTTCAATTGCTTGATCGAGGTGATAAAGGTTTTTCTGTGTATCCAATCATGGCGGATTCTGATATGAAAGAGATGCTTAAAAAAGAATTTGCAGGATTGGAAATTAAGAAAAAAGAAAGTATTAATGCTTTATTCAAAGGTGGTAAGGACATTGTTGCCCAAGTATTGAAAGGTGATATCTTATTGCTTCCTAGCAATCTCTATATCTGGGCAACCATGAATACTAGTGACCAGTCTCTTTTCCCAATTGATTCCGCTTTCAAGCGTCGATGGGATTGGAAGTATATGCCTATAGATACCAAAAAAGAGAATTGGAATATAGAAGTGGGCGGAAAAAAATATTCATGGTCAGACTTCTTGGAGGCTGTTAATGAGCAGATATTTGAAGTAACGAAATCTGAGGACAAGAAACTTGGTTTCTATTTCTGTCGTGCAAATAATCATGTTGTTGATGCAGGGAAGTTTGTTAGTAAAGTAATCTTCTATCTGTACAATGATGTATTCAAAGACTACGGCTACGATCGCAAGATGTTTCTGGGCGAGGATGGAAAGGCTATTCAATTCCATGAATACTTCCAAAGCAATGGAGATATAAATGAACAGATGGCTGCCCGATTCTTAAACAATCTGGGGGTTAATCCAATTGTAGAGAACAACGCAGAATAAGCAGAATAAAAAGTACTTATGTATATTATCATAGAGGAACATAAATATCCCATCAAGGTTTTAGGAAAGGCCCTTGATGGTATCACAAATCTGAGGGACGTTAACGGTATGGTTAGCGTTAACTACGTAGGGTATTATTATAACCCTACGCTGAAGGACTGTGTGTTCATATTACCTAAGGTGTTAATGGAAGATGTAGATGGTGAGGAGCTTATCTTCGGCCACTGTAAACCTGAGGATATTGTAAACTTAGAGCAGCAAAATCAGTTAACTCAGGAGGAACATGATTTCATCTATGAATTGTCTGTTTGGATATATCGTGCGATTTGCGTATTTCGTGATAGTAAGGTTGATAATACCATCGTTAGACAGCAGAATTCTCAACAAATGGGTCATGGAAGGTTGCATCAATGTAACACTTTCCTTGATATTTTGTTGGCTTTGCAAAAGTTTAACAGGGAGAACCAGAACTTCTTTTTCTTTGTGCTAAGAAATGTTCATTCTGGATATAATAAGATTAATTGGGCCAAAACGATTAATAAGTCAATGGCTATTATCCAAAATAACCAGCCTGTTTATCTGAATCCTGTCAACAAGAAACGCCAGATTAATTTTGATGAAGAACTGCTTGTCATCTTTTTCTCTATCTTGCGTTATATACATGACAAATATGGTTTCCCTGTTCAGATAAATATAAACTTTCCTCTGATTACCGGAGAAAAGTTTAGAACTTATCTGGATGGTATGGGTGAGGTGCGTTTGATGCAAATAAAATATAAGTACTTTTCCGATAAAGCATTGTATTTATGGGAACTTTGTTATGCCTTCTTTGCGCATAGTAAGGATATCAATGTTGAGACGGATGATAAGGAGTATCTGCTGGTAAAGAACTTTAATATCGTGTTCGAGGCAATTATTGATGAATTAGTGGGCGATAAAAAACTGCCTGCAGATCTGAAAGACCAGGGGGATGGCAAGAGGGTAGATCATATGTATACTTACCAGAACCTTACCAATAATGAAGAGGAGAAAGATATATATTATATAGGTGATTCTAAATACTATAAGCGTGGGCATAAGATAGGAAAGGAATCTGTATATAAGCAGTTTACTTATGCAAGAAATGTTATTCAGTGGAATCTGGATTTATTTAATGATGGGGATAAGGAAGAGCAGAAAGACCATTTTAGACTTCGTGATGATGTTACGGAAGGTTATAATGTAATTCCTAACTTTTTCATTTCTGCAGAGCAGAAAACGTTGAAGGCTGAGGATGATATCAAGTTGACTGATAATAGAAAGCAGGACTTCTTGTCTCGCCAGTTTGATAACCGTCTGTTTGATAGAGACACTTTCCTAATAGCTCACTATGATGTAAACTTTCTCTTTGTTGTTGCCTTGTATGGTCGCAATGAGCAGGGAGAAAAGAAAGCGTGGAAAGATAAGGTGAGGTATATGTTCCGAAAGGAAATCCAACAGATGCTTAATTCTAAATTTGACTTTTATGCGATGACAGCTAAGGAGGGAGTTAGTGCTGTGGGATATATACAGGACCATTTCCAGCAATTGCTAGGCAAGGTCTTTACACCTTATGATGACAGAGAGACTCAGAAGTACTACTCTTTAGCTTTGGATAATGGCGAGCAGTTTGCTGGTGAAAATGCCACAATATTGTCTCAATTAAAAGATTCTTTTTATGTAGTACCATGCAAGATAGGGGATGATCCCAAAAAGTTGTTGCCGGAGGTTTCTCCTTTGACGGAGGGTATGCTGGTACCATCTTCGTTCTTGACGATGCATTATCTTGAAAGGTATCTTGGTAAGACAATTTTGGTAGGTTGCTATCATGATGAGGCTCATCTCAATTGGATTCTAGGACAGAATGACAAAGGTACGCTTATCTATAATATTCGCGTTGGTAAAGAGCGTGAAGGTGGTCAGATTAAGGCTCAGCTTGATAGAATGACGGTTCCATTTGTTGTGCTCTATGAATATAGATGTGAACATGAAAATAAGTATCGTGTGTTCCATGTGCACCACCATGCTTATATCAAAGAGGATAGAATGCGTGGAACCCTTTACCCAAGGGAACCCAAGGGTAACTATTTCTGTTATATCTTTGATGAAGAAGTAACGCTAGGTAATCTTGACGTCCATCGTTTACTTTCCCAAAAACGAATAGATGATAGGGAATATGTTGATGGTGCGCCTATATTTATGAGTGGTAAAGATTTGATAAAATATAGAAGATAATAGGAGGAGAAGAAATGAGCTTTACATCAGATAAAAATGAACTTAGGAGGATTTTGAACTCTCATAAAATAGGGGAGTGCACTACAGAAGAAGAAACAGCGTTTATAACAGTTTTCTTTAGATTGTATCATCCTGATTGGTATAATAAAACTCAGGGTCTTATGCAGGTTGTTACATATAAGATTAAAGCTGAAACTAAACATCGGTCAGATGGAAGGTGCTTTTGGCTTATATTGGAAAATGGAGCGGAGGAAGATATCGGTTTCAGAATATTGAATGCGCATCCGGCAGATAAAGAACAGTACATGCGGAAAAATATTGCTGCAGCGTGTCGTACAGCAGTAAAGCAACCAAGTATTAACCCTTTCCGAGATAATATTCTTAAAAAGTTTAAGGAAGGTCTTCCAGTCTATAGTGATTTGTCAGGAAAACCTATTCTGGATAAAGGAGATTTTCATATAGATCATTATGACCTTACTTTCGAGGATTTAGTAGAAAAATGGATAGAGATAAAGGGTATGAAATATCTCTATCAAAGGATAAATATGAATGATCATATGAGTACTATTACAAAATTTGTAGATGAGAATCTTGTCGAAGAATTTGTGCAGTACCATGACCAGCATACCCACTTGCGAGTTGTGACAAAAGAGGAAAATTTAAGTTTGTTGAAAAAAAATAAAAAAAGCGTATGCCAGATAAAATGACCATACAACAACGCCACAACAACATGGCGGCAATTAAAGGCAAGGACACCAAGCCGGAAGTCCTTGTCAGGAAATTCCTGTGGTCGCACGGATTCAGATACAGGCTCAACCATCCACGCTTGCCAGGAAAACCAGACATCGTATTGCGCAAATACCATACGTGCATCTTTGTGAACGGATGCTTCTGGCACGGACACGAAGGATGCAAATACTACAGGGTGCCGAAGACGAATACGGAGTTCTGGGAGAGGAAAATCTCACGCAACAAGGAGAGAGACCGGGAGGAACAGAAACAGCTGGCAAGGATGAGGTGGCACTGCATCACCGTCTGGGAGTGTGAACTGAAAGGGGAGAGGAGAGAGAAGACGCTCGAGTCGCTGGAGTACACGCTCAACCATATCTTCATCCAGGACAGAGACCTGAGATACAGGCTGCCGGAAAGGGAGGACTTGGGTATGGCTGCGGAAGAGAATGTTTTATTATTCTAATGTTATTTTGTCATAGTTTTTGGTTATGACAAAATAATATTTTTTCTAAAAAGAGGAGGATTTTATTTAGAAAATCAACCTGTCCGTTTTTAGCCATAATAAGGGATTTCTCGAAAACCCACCAGTCCTCCCTTACCCTTAAGGGAGGGTCCACCTCTCATCTCGGTCTTCTCCCCTCAGGGAAGAAGAGGAAACCGCTCCTTCTCGTCGCTCGTAACCATTTCATTCTATGGTTGGCGGACCATCAGAGGTCTTCGCCAGCAGCGGAGCTGCGGTTTTTTGTGCGGGGATGAACCCGCTTTCACTCAAGGACTTGGTTATGGGCAGCTTGCTCCTTGCTGCTCATGCTGGCTGCTTGCTCGATGCTTGCTTACTGTTTGCCCGATGCTTGCTGGGTGCTCGAAGCTTGATTGCTGCTGATGGGTGCTTGTTGATGCAGGAATTACTGCTGGACTTCTTGCCAATCTATGAGGCCTTTGCCTTTATCGTCGAGCTCAAGGCCTAATCCGATGACCTGACGGCTGTCTGCAAGGAAAGGTTCCAGATACTGGCGGTCGAAAATCTGATGAGTGGCAGCAGACTTGCCTCCGTTGTTTTGCAATTTCAATTCTATTACGTAGATATAACGGGAGGTCTGTACTGTCATGTCGATTCTACCTGTGGAAATCATTTTCTCTACTTCTACCTTTAGTCCAATGGCATTGAGGATGGTACTGATAATGAGACGATAACGCTCTTCCATGTCCATGGAGGCGAGTTTCTTATTGCTGTACGGCACGTCGGCTATCAAGGCCTTCAGGGTCTTCATTGCCTCGTTTGTCTCGCCTGTCCCTAATTGGGCGTACAGGTTGGCTTGGAGTGATTGGAGGTCGCTCTCTGAACGGAGGGCGAGGGATGGGAGAACCTGGTCGTAAAGGGCTTGTTTCACCTCTTCGTTGGGGAAGCCAAGTGTATAGCCAAACTCGTCGTATTTCTTGATGGTGAGGTAGCCTGACTGGTAAAGGAACAGCTCGGCACCCCCTGCACTGACATCGGATGTCTCTAAGGTGTTTCGCATGATACGGCAATTCTCGAAGTTCTTCAATCGAAGCTCCATGTTGTCGACAAATTTCGGTATCAGCGAAGTGGCTCCTGATGCTGCCCAGTAATTGCTGAGCTCTTGTGTGCTCAATGCGTTGATCAGGCTATAGGGGTTGTAGATGTCTGTCATATTGCGGCGGCTGAAATGGTAGCCATCATAGTAGGCTTTCAACTTGTCGTGAGTTTCCTGAAGTGTCCAGTTGTTGACTTCGCCCATTTTCTCCAGCTCTGGCTTGAAGTTTGTTAATATTTCTTCTTCTGTGATGCCACAGATGGTTGCATATTCTGGCAGGAAACTGATGTTGGTCAAATTGTTGAGCACGGAGAAAAGTGAAATCTGCGTAAACTTTGTGATGCCCGTGATGAAGACAAACTTTTCGTATTCGTCGCAGGCCTTCAGTACTGCAAAGACATCGCGATAGACTTCGGTGCAGGCTTTGTGATGTTCCGTCTTCCATGAATGTTGCAGCGGTGAATCGTATTCGTCGATGAGAATGACTACCTTGTTGCCGGTTTTGTTGTATGCACCTTCAATGATGTTTTGGAATCTTACAGCAAGAGAGCTATCCTGCCGCACAGCAATGTTGTATTCCGATTCAAGGTTGTGAAAAACATTGTCAAGATAACTCCACACTCTTTTCGGTTCGGCTCCTGCCAGACTCATATCGAGACGGATGACAAGATATTGTTTCCATTCTTTCTCTAACTGCATGATTTTCAGTCCCTCGAAGAGTTCTTTTCTCCCTTCGAAGTACATCTGTAGTGTGTTGATAAGAATTGACTTGCCGAAACGGCGGGGACGGCTCAGGTAGTTGTACTTTTTGCCATGATTCGCCAAATGCCAGATGAGGTCGCTCTTGTCTACATAAAGATAACCTTCTTCTCTGATTTCTTTGAACGATTGAATGCCTGTCGGCAGCTTTCTGTTGCTGATGTCTGTCATGTTTGGTTCTCCTTGATTAATATGCTTATCTTTTGTAAAGATAATGCAAATGAGCGCAATGAAAGATTTACTTTCAAATTGCCGAGTGCAGCTTATCTTCTGCAAAGATAATGCAAATGAGCGCAATGAAAGATTTACTTTCAAATTGCCGAGTGCAGCTTATCTTCTGCAAAGATAATGTTTTCATGCGATATATGCAAAAAGATTGGCTTAATTTTGATAAAAAAAGCCTCCGACTCTCACGAGCGGGAGGCATGATAAAAGAAAAAATGTAAGGAAGTTAAGGGAGTTAAGGAGTTAAAGGAGTTAAGACAACAGCCTTTTTAGACCGCCTATAAGGTCAGAAACTTATAGAATCAGCATGACCTGAGCCAATGTTCTCCGCCCGAAGCACAGTATGCAAGCCCCCCGCAACCAGCACGCCCTGAACCAATGTTCATCGCCCGAGGCACGAATGCACGCCCCTTGCAACCAGCACGCCCTGTTTTACTCTAATTGAGCAAGCTTTGAGCGCATTTTTAACGTTAATTATGTTTAACGAGCCTTGGATCTTGCCTGATGTAGTTTACGTCATAGACTTCACCTTTTTCCACG